>NZ_CADEGK010000230.1 GCF_902826855.1 uncultured Phenylobacterium sp.
TGCGTGGCCCCGGGTGGTCTAAGGTCGCCCGCCTCAGGGCCTAACGACGGGAGACGGGATGGCCGAGACCAGAGGGGACAGCCCCGAGCTCGCGCTCGCGCGCCAGGCCGCGCGCCATCGGGAGGTGGAGCACAGGGTGAAGAACACCCTGCAGCTGATCTCCTCGATCGTGTTGCTGCAGGGGCGCCGCGCGGCCGACGAGGGCGCCCGTCAGGCGCTGCGGGCCGTGCAGCAGCGGGTCGCCGCGGTCAGCGTCGCGCACCGCCACGTCGGCTGGGCCACCGATTCCGAGGAGGTCGAGGTGGCGGCCCTTGTGCGCGAGATCGTCGGCGACCTGGCCAGTTCGGCCGGTCGCGAGGGCGTGGCCATCGAGCTGGACCTGGAGCCCCTGGTCATCGACGGCCGCTCCGGTGCGCCGGTGGCGCTGCTGGTCAGCGAGACTGTCGGCAATGCGCTGCGCCACGCCTTTCCCGACGGGCGCACGGGCCGGATCCGCGTGGGCCTGCGGCGGATCGGCCAGAGCTTCGAGCTCACGGTCAGCGACGACGGGGTCGGGATGGCCGCCGACACCAGGCCTGCCGGTTTCGGCCTGAACGTGGTCCAGCTGATGGTCCAGCAACTGCGCGGCAAACTGGTCACCGATACCGCGCAACCCGGCTTGCGGCTCACCGTTAGCGTTCCCATGGACGTCAAACCTTCGACCCGCGGCTAGTCGCGTGAACTTTTCCACCGCCGATCTGATCGGCACGGGCGCGGCCCTGTGCTCGATGACCAGCTTCGTGCCGCAGATCGTCAAGATCGTGCGTGAGCGCGACGC
The DNA here is from genome assembly GCF_902826855.1 of uncultured Phenylobacterium sp. Classification (GTDB taxonomy): domain Bacteria; phylum Pseudomonadota; class Alphaproteobacteria; order Caulobacterales; family Caulobacteraceae; genus Phenylobacterium. The sequence goes on from NZ_CADEGK010000230.1 coordinate 818, forward strand.
CACCTCGGTGTCGCTGCGGATGTACGCGGTCACTGTCACCGGCTTCGGCCTATGGATCGCCTACGGGGTGATGACCCGCGCCTGGCCCGTGATGGGGGCCAACACCGTCTGCCTGCTGCTCTCGGCGACGATCCTGGTCCTGAAATGGCGATTCCAGACCGGTCAGGCCGGCAAGGCGGGCTAGCCATCCGGCGCCTGTGGCCCTAAGTCGTGCCGCGGAACGACGCGCAGAAAAGACTCCACGGATGACCGATCGGCTGGCGGCTGCGCAGGCGGCGTTGAACGCAGGACGCAGGGACGAGGCGATCGACCACCTAGGCGCCGCCGTTGACGAGGATCCCGCCCGCAACGTCCAAGTCTATCGTACGCTTGCGCTGCAGCTCTACACGGCAGGCCGGTTCGCCGAAGGCGAGGCCGCCGCCGCCCGCGGCCTGGCGCGCCATCCCCGCGACTACGACCTGATGAACATGCGCGGCGTGCTCCTGCGCAAGCTGCGCCGCCAGCCGGAAGCGGTGAAGGTCTTGGAGGCGGCCATCAAGGTCAACGCCAAGTCGGCGGCCGCCCAGCACAACCTCGCCAACGTGCTGCTGGATCTGAAGGAGCCGGTGCGCGCCGAGGCGTTGCTGACCAAGCTGGTGCGCCTGGAACCGCGCAACGCCGACTACCTGCGCCAGCTCGGCCGCGCGCTTGGCCAGCAGGGCAAGATCGAACCGGCGCTCGGGCGCCTGCGCCAATCGGTGGCGATGAAGCGGGACAACATCGACGCCTGGCTCGACATGACAGGGCTGCTGAACGAGGAGCAGCGCGGCCCGGAGGCCGAAGCGCTGTTGGACAAGGCCATCGCGGCCAACCCGGGAAACGCACGACTTCTGGAGGGTAAGGTGCTGGTGATGCGCCGCTCCGGCCAGGCGCGGCGCGCCGAGACCTTCATGGAGGAGCTGCTCCCGGCCAGTCCGGACGCAGGGTGGCTGCACTACCAACTGGGGAGCCTGCTGGCCGACCGGGACCGGGTGCGCGCCAATACGCTCCTGCGTCGGGCCGTCGAGCTCGAGCCGAACCGGCTCGGTTATGCCGGCGCCATGATCGAGAACCTGGAGCGCACCCGAGTCGGCGACGAAGGCGGCCACATCGAGGAGGCCTACCACCTCGCCAAGGGGCTGCTCCCGCGCAGGGCGGAGTTCGACGAAGGCCTCACCAAGATCATGGCCGAGGTGTTCGGCCGGGTCTGCGACTTCGAGGCCCTGGAACAGATCGGCGACTTCAGGACCCTGGGCCGTAGCTGGGCCTCCAGCGGCCGTCACACCGCTCTGATGAAGCAGATGGCCCACGTACGCACCGATGCGGACCGCGCGGAGGTGATGGAACAGCACCGGATCTGGGGCCGAATGACCGAGGCGGCCGTGGCGCGCCGGCCGATCAAGCGCCCCCCGCCCCGCCCACCAGGCGGCAAGATCCGGCTTGGCTTCATGTCGTCGGACCTGCGCCAGCACCCGGTGGGCTACTTCGCCCTGCCGCTGTTCGACCACCTGGACGGCCAGCGCTTCGAGGTGTTCGTCTATTCGTTCTACCAGGGCAGGGAGGACGACGCGCAACGGCACATCGCCCGGCGTGTCACGGCCTACCGGTGGTGGCCGGATATCTCCGCTGCCGGGGCGGCGGAAAAGATCGCCGAGGACCAACTCGACATGCTGATCGAGCTCGGCGGTTCGACGCATATGAACAAGCTCGAGGTGATGGCGTACCGCCCCGCGCCGGTGCAGGCGAGCTGGTTGGGCTATCCGCATTCGGCCGGGCTGGAGGCGATCGACTACTTCGTCTGCGACCCCTACGTCGCGCCTGCCGAACCGACGTTCCTGCTCGAAAAGCCGCTCATGCTGCGGCACGCCTGGTATCCGCTGAGCCCGGTGATCTTCAAGGACCAGCCACCGCTGGAGACGATCCCACCCATTGCGCGAAACGGCTACGTCACCTTCGGCACCGCCAACCAGCCCCACAAATACAGCCGCGATGTGCTGAGGACCTGGGCGCGGATCATGGCGCAGTGCCCGCAATCCCGGTTCCTGTTCATCCGTCCGGAGAGCAGCGGGGCCAGCTTCCAGGCAAACCTGCGCAGCGCCTTCGCCGCCGAGGGGATCGAGGGCGAGCGTATCCAATTCGAAGCCGTGCGCGGCGCCCACCTGCCCCACTATGGCCGGATCGACATGTCGCTCGACACGTTCCCGCAGACCGGCGGCACGACGACCTGCGAGTCCCTTTGGATGGGCGCGCCCTGCGTCTCGCTGGTGGGCCCCGCGCCCTACGAACGGCTCAGCTATTCGGTGCTGACAAATGTCGGGCTGGGCGACCTCTGCGCCACGACGCTAGACGGCTACATCAAAGCCGCGGTGGGGCTGGCGAAGGACCCGGCGCGCATCGCCGACCTGCGGGCCAACATGCGCACGCGGCTGAAGGACAGCCCACTTGGCCGCACCGAGACCTGGGCGGCGGACTTCTACGACGTCATGGAACAGGCGGTCAGGTCGTCGTCGCCGAGGCTGGCGCAGCCGGCCTGAGCCACCCTCAGCTACCAGATCACCAGTCCCTGGCTGGTGGGCAGCTCCAGCACGAACCTGCCCCGATCGCCGAACCACTTCGTCTCCTGGAGATGCTGGGGCCGGTACGGGGCCGCCCCGAAGTCGTCCAGCACAATCATCGCGCCCGGGACCAACCGCGCCTCGATGGCCTCCAGCGCAGCGATCTCGGCAGGCGCGTTGTTCATGTCGATGTGCGCAAAGGCGATGCGGTCCGGGACTCCCTGCTCGAAGCTCTCCGGGACGAAGCCGCGGATCACCTTGATGTTCGGCTCCGGGAAACGCGCAACCACGGACTCGAAGAGCTCGGGTCCATGCTCGGGCATAGAGTGATGGGCCATGCCGCGCTCATGTTCGAAGAGGTCGTAGAGGAAGACCTCCCGGTCGCTCAGGTCAACGACGTCGGCCATGATCCGGCTGGTCGTCCCCTTGTAGGTTCCACACTCGATGAAGCCGCCTTCCAGGCGCGCCGCCTGGCGGGCCGCCCATACGACGACATGGGTGCGCCAGATGATGCCGCGCTCGCTGTGCGTCTTGGCGTGCGTCCGGTAAGCCTGCATGAAAGGCGCATCGTCCACAAAGCCGAGGTTGCGCCCGAACGCGATCAAGTTGTCGCCGGCGAACCAGCCGCGCTTCACCCGCGCCGCGGCCTGGAGTTCGTCGATGCCCTTGTTGAACGCGACGTGGTCGTCGACACCCCAGAAGAAGCGGCTGCGATAGTAGGGAGGCTCCACGTCATCCAGCCTTTCGGGAGTTTTCGGGCGCGACGCCGCCCGCGCCTCTTAGACCAGCTCGCCGCGGGCGTGAAGGTTGGCGTACCAGCCCACATAGTCGTCCCAGAACGCAGTCTCGTCCCCACCGGCGCCCGGGTCCGCGTTCACGCGCACACGCGGCTCGTCGAAGCTGGACTGGTCCGCCATCTCCAGCGGGCAGCCGAAGGCAAGCCGGCGGGCGGCCTCGGCGGCTACGCGGGCTGCAAAGTCGCCTTGCGAGGCGATCCAGCCCGAGGGTCGGGCCACCCGCTCGCCATCGTCGTCCGCCAACCAGCGGGTGAGACAGGCCACGTAGGCGGCCGCCAGCTGCGGGGCGGGCAGGTGGTCGCGGATGTAGAGCGGCGTGCGGACCAGCGGCGTCTCGCCGGCGAACCAGCTGCGGAACAGGTGCCAGCCAAAGCGCCGCTCCTCGAACGGCCCGTAGGGGCTGGGGATGACGAACCGCGCGAAGCGTAGGCCGGCCGCCCCGACCGCGTCGTCGAAGGCCTCGCGGGTGAGGGTTTTGGACAGGCCGTAGGGCGTCACCCACGGCGCGGCGGGCCCGTCCCCGCCCTCCCCGGCCTCGAAGATGCTGCCCGTCAGGATCACCAGACCGGCGCCTGCGTCTCGCAACGCGGCCAGCGTCGCCGGGAGGCCGTTGGTGTTACGGGCCACGGCGTCTGCGGCATCGAAGGCGGGATCGCGATAGTTGGTGATGTGCGCGGCATGATGGGCCAGCACGTCGACCCCGCCGCTGGCGCGGATGTCGCACAAGAGCGCGTCCGAGCCGAACGGTCGGGCGAAGGTGACGTCGGCGCAGCGCTCCAGCCGCCGCACCCGCTCCAAGCGGACGCCCTCATAGGCCGAACGCTCCCGCAGCAGGGGCGCCAGCACCTCGAACCCGGCCTGCGCCAGCGCCTCGGCGATCCATAGTCCGGTGAAGGAGCTTCCCCCGGTGAGCAGGACCCTGCGCCCCATCGGGTCACCGATAGTCCGGATAGGACGCGTCACGCTCGGAGATCACCTGCGGCGCCGCCGGCCAGGCGATCGAAAAGGCCGGGTCGTTCCAGCGCACGCCGGCCTCGTGGCCGGGCGTGTAGGCGGGCGTGATCTGGTAGAGCACGTCGGTGTCGGGCTCCAGGGTCAGGAAGCCATGGGCGACGCCTTCGGGGATGTAGAGGGCGGTCAGGTTGTCGGCGGACAGCTCTGCCGCGGTCCAGCGAAGGTGAGCGGGGCTGTCCGGGCGGAGGTCCACCGCCACGTCGAACACCCTGCCCCGCGTAACCCGCACCAGCTTCGCCTCGGCGTAGGGCGCCAGCTGGTAGTGCAGGCCGCGCAAGGTGCCGGCGGCAAGGTTGCGCGAGACGCTGGTCTGGGCAGGGGTGAATGGCGCGCCGGCGGCGGCGAACTCTTCCGGGCAGTACAGTCGCGCGAAGAGCCCGCGCGGGTCGGCATGCGGCTGGGCTTCCACCCGCAGGACCCCCGGGAGCTCTGTGGCCTCCAGGCGCATCAGTCGAGCACCCGGGTCCTAGGCGAGGCGACCACGAAGCGTCCGCCCCAGTCGGCGATGAAGGAAAGTTGGCGGATGATCTCGTCCTTCAGGTTCCAGGGCAGGATCAATACGTAGTCCGGCCGCGTCTCCGCCACGGCGGCCGGCGCGAACACGGGGATGTGGCTCCCCGGGAGGTAGCGGCCCTGCTTCGCTGGGTTGGCGTCGTACGCGCACACGATGTCCGCCGCCGTAGTCCCGCAATAGTTCAGGAAGGTGTTGCCCTTGGCCGCCGCACCATAGGCGCAGATCGCCTTGCCATCGTCGCGCGCGGCGTCGAGGAAGGCCTGGAAGCTCGCTCGCACCGCCTCCACCCGGGCGGTGAAGCCATCGTAGGTCTCTGGTCGCGCCAGCCCGGCGGCCGCCTCCATCGCGCGCAGGTCCCGCAGCGCATCGGTCTCCTGGTGGCCGGAAGCCTGGTGGCAACAGAAGAGCCGCAGCGACCCGCCGTGGGTCGGCAGGAGCTCCACATCGAAGACCCGCAGGCCATGGGCGGCCAGGACCTGCTCGACGGTCAACAGCGACAGGTAGGAATAGTGCTCATGGTAGATCGTATCGAACTGCACCTGCTCGATCAGGTTCAGGAGGTGCGGGAACTCGAAGGTGAGCACGCCTTCGGGCTTGAGCACATGGCGGAAGCCGGCGACGAATTCGTTGAGATCGGGCACGTGGGCCAGGACGTTGTTGGCCACCATCAGGTCGGCGCGGTCGCCGCGCGCCGCCATCGCCTGGCCGGTGTCGGCGTTGAAGAACACGACCTCCGTGCGCACGCCCACCACGCGGGCGGCCTCGGCGGTGTTTGCCGTGGGTTCGATGCCGAGCACGGGTATGTCCTGGGCCGCGAAGTGCTTCAACA
>NZ_CADEGK010000231.1 GCF_902826855.1 uncultured Phenylobacterium sp.
GAACATCGTGGTCAAGGTCCCGCTCACGCGCGCCGGCCTGATGGCGACGTCGGAGTTCGCCGCGGAGGGCATCCAGACCAACGTCACCCTTTGTTTCTCGGCCGCCCAGGCCCTGCTCGCGGCGAAGGCGGGCGCCAGCTACATCTCGCCCTTCATCGGCCGGCTGGACGACCACGGCGCGGTGGGAATGGAGCTGATCAGCGAAATCCGGGCGATCTACGACAACTACGACTTCGATACGGAAATCCTGGCCGCTTCGATCCGTTCGCCGCAGCACGTCAAGGAAGCCGCCCTGGCCGGGGCCGACTGCGCCACCATCCCGCCGGACGTGTTCGAAGCCCTCTTCAAGCATCCGTTAACCGAACGCGGGCTCCAACAGTTCATGGCGGACTGGGCCAAGACGGGCCAATCCATCTTGTAGGGCCCGTTGGGCCATCTTGTAGGAGTGGGCGCATGGACGGGTCGCAGGGTGAATTCGCTTTCGGAGACGCGCCCGTCGAGCCTGATGCGGTGCGCCGCTTCCTGTCGGACAACCCGCAGTTCCTGAAGGGTGACACGGGCCTTCTGGCCGAGCTGGGCCTCAGCGTGGCGAGCAGCAACGTGGTCGAATTTGCGCCTCTGGCCCGGGTGCACGCCGCCCACCAGCGCGAGGCCGAGCAGCGCGCGCTTCTGGAAGAGACTGCGCGCGCCAATTTCTCCGCCCAGGCCCAGACTCACGGCGCGGTCGTCGACCTGCTGGACGCGCGCAGCCACGCCGACCTCGCCCGCCGGGTCGATGAGCTGGCCAGAGCCCGCTTCGGCCTGGCCGCCGGGGTCATCGCCCTGGAGTCCGCGGACCTGCCGCCGGCTGGGTGGCGGCATCTGGTCGAGGGCCAGGTCGACCTGATCCTCGACGGGCCACAGCGGCTGGCCCGTATGGGCTTCGCACCCACGGCGCTGGGCCTGTTCGGCCCCGAAGCCGGTGAAATCGCCTCCATGGCCATGGTTCGCATGGCGATCTGGGAGCCGTCGCGACAGGGCCTGCTGGCCTTCGGCTCGTCCGACCCGGAGGGCTTCACACCGGAAATGGGCGCCGAACTGGTGGCCTTCTTCGCCCGGGTGGTCGAACGCACGGCGGAGCGATGGCCGCTCCTGTAACCGCCGGCGCCGCGAGAGCGCAGTGGCTTGAGCACCTGGCGCACGAACGCCGCGCATCGCCGCGCACGCTGGAGGCTTACGGTTTCGCCGCCGGCCGCTACATCGCCTTCCTGGAACAGCACCGCGGCGAGGCCATGACCGTGCCGGCGCTGGCCGAGGTCACCGCCGGTGAGGTCCGCGCCTGGCTGGCGCACCTTCGCTCGGGCGAGCGGCCCCTTTCGCCGCGCTCGCTCAGCCAGTCGCTCAGCGCGATCCGCACCTTCCATCGGTTCCTGGACCGCCGCCTCGACGCACCCAACGCCGCCATCGCCCTGGTCCGTGGGCCGCGCGTTAAGCCCGGGGCCCCGCGGCCGGTCACCGAGGACCAGGCGGCGGGTCTGCTGGCCGAGCCCGGCCTCGATCCCGACCGCGAGGACTGGGAGGCCGCCCGCGACGAAGCGGTGCTGACCCTGCTCTACGGCTGCGGCCTGCGGATCTCCGAGGCGCTGTCGCTGAAACGGTCCGACGCCCCGATTGGCGACGTCCTGCGGATCACCGGCAAGGGTGGCAAGACCCGGATGGTGCCGGCACTGCCCGCGGTGCGCGAGGCGGTCGACGCCTACTTGGCGCAAGTTCCCTTCGGGCTCGGCCCCGACCAGCCGCTCTTCCGGGCCAAGCGGGGCGGGCCTCTGTCGCCGCGGCACATGCAGGCCACCATGCAGCTGCTGCGCGGGCGCCTGGGGCTGCCGGCCAGCGCCACGCCGCATGCGCTGCGCCATTCCTTCGCCACGCACCTGCTGGGCGCTGGCGCCGATCTTCGGTCGATCCAGGAGCTACTGGGCCATGCGTCGCTATCGACGACGCAGCGCTACACGGAGGTGGATGCCGCCGCCTTGCTCAGCGCCTACTCGGCGGCGCACCCGCACGCCTGAGGGCGATCAGTTCAACGCCCCACCGAATAGGCGACGATGGCCGGCGCCGCACAGCCGTCGATCGTCCGCAGCACCGTCCGCTCGAGGTTGGGTTTCGGCAGGTCGGCCAGGCGTCGCGGTTGAACGCGGCCCTCGCGGATCGCCAGCGCCGGATCCCAGCCCGCGTAGTAGGCGCCGTGCGCCTTGCAAGCGGCGCTCGGCGGCGGCGACAGGACCGACGTCCTCGGCCGGCCTATGGCGGGCTCCGGCGTGGCGACGACGCTGATTGCGGCAAGCAGTGCAAGCATTGCAACCTCCGTGGCGTAGCGGGGACAAGGCTGCCATCGGTCGCCGCGCAGGTCGAATGAACTTTCAGCGCCGCACGAACCGCAACCAGGCCACCCCGCCGTCCTCCCCGGCCTCGATGCAGCGGAACCCTTCGCGGACGTAGAAGGCCTGGGCGCCCTTGTTCGCCGCCTGGCACTTGAGCGCCAGCACCCCGCCCGTCGCGGCGACCACATGGTCCAGGAGGAGCTTGCCGATCCCGCGGCCGCGCTCGGTGACGTACAGCGAGTGCAGGAACCGTTGCGGTCGGTAGAGGGCCGCCATGCCGACGATGCGCGCGGGGCCCTCTGCGCCGTCGACCGCGACGAAGACCTCCTCATCCCGCGCCGCCCGAAGGAAGTCCTCCTCGCGGTGCCGGTCCGGCGAGACCCAGGTGAAGGTGTCGGTCAGCACGCGCACATAGATCTGCGCGCAGGCCGCAAGCTCTTCCGGGCGCGCCCGGCGGACGGCGAGGCGGCTCCGAACGGACCGCTCGGGCCGGCTTGCGCCCTCCGGGCCCGCCTTCTCTAGGCCTGCATCGTCCACCCTTCGACTCCCATGGCGGCCTGGCGCAGCGCTTCCGAGCGGGTCGGATGCGGGTGGCAGGTGCGGGCGACATCCTCGGACGCGGCGCGGAACTCCATCGCCACGCAATACTCGCCGATCATCTCCGACACGTTCGGGCCAATCAGGTGCGCGCCCAGGACCTCGTCGGTCACGGCGTCCGCGAGGACCTTCGCGAAGCCCTCGGTCTCATGGTTGATCTTGGCGCGACTGTTGGCGCTGAACGGGAACTTGCCGACCTTGTAGGCCCGGCCGTCTGCCTTCAGCTCCTCCTCGGTCTTCCCGACCCAGGCAACCTCAGGGGAGGTGTAGATCACGCTGGGGATCAGGCCGTAGCTCACGTGGCCGGCCTTGCCCGCGAGGGTCTCGATGCAGGCCACCGCCTCCTCCTCCGCCTTGTGCGCCAGCATGGGACCGAGCGTGACGTCGCCGATCGCCCAGACGCCCTCGGCCGAGGTCTTCCAGTGATCGGTGGGGATGAAGCCGCGCTTGTCCCGCTCGATACCGACGTTCTCAAGGCCGAGGTTGTCGGTGAACGGGCGGCGGCCGATCGCCAGCAGCACATAGTCCGCGTCGAGGGTCTCGGCCGGGCCGCCGGCGACCGGTTCGTAGGTCAGGCTGACGCCGGTCTTGGTCGTCTTTGCCCCCGTCACCTTGGACGAGAGCTTGAACGCGATCCCCTGCTTGGTCAGTGACCGCTGGAAGGCCTTGGCCATCTCGGCGTCCATCCCCGGCGTGATGCGGTCGAGGAACTCCACCACCGTGACCTTGGCGCCCAGCCTGCGCCACACCGAACCCAGTTCCAGGCCGATGATGCCGGCTCCGATCACAACTAGGTGGCCAGGGACCTCCGACAGCGACAGCGCGCCGGTGGAATCGACGACCCGCTTCTGGTCGACCTCGACGCCCGCCAGCGGCGACGGCTCCGAGCCGGTGGCGATGACGATATCCTTGGCCGCCAGCGTCGTAACCGTGCCGTTCTCGGAGGTCACCTCGACCTGGCCCGGGCCGGAGATCTTTCCCGCGCCCTTGATCCAGTCGACCTTGTTTTTCTTGAATAGGAACTCGATGCCTTTGGTGAGCGCGCCGACGCTCTCGCCCTTCTGCTTCATCATCTGCGGCAGGTTGAGCTTGGGTGAGACGTCGATGCCCAGTTCCGCGAACTCGCTGCCTGCCGCCGCAAACAGCTCCGAGGCGTGCAGCAGCGCTTTGGACGGCATGCAACCGACGTTCAGGCAGGTCCCGCCCAGGGTGGCGCGCATCTCGACGACGGCGGCCTTCAGCCCGAGCTGCCCGGCGCGGATCCCGGCGTTGTAGCCGCCGGGCCCGCCGCCGATGATCACGACGTCGTAGGAGGGGGTGTCAGCCATGGTGCGCCTGAGCCTTCAGATGGGTGCGGAAACTAGGCCGGCAAAGGCCCAGGTCAACCAGCGTCGGCTCAGACGTCGAGCAACAACCGCTGCGGGTCCTCGATGGCGTCCTTCACGTGGACCAGGAACGTCACCGCGCCCTGGCCGTCGACGACGCGGTGGTCGTAGCTGAGCGCCAGGTACATCATCGGACGCACCACGATCTGGCCGCCGACCACCATCGGGCGCTCCTGGATCTTGTGCATCCCCAGGATGCCCGACTGCGGGGCGTTGAGGATCGGCGTCGACATCAGAGAGCCATAGACCCCGCCGTTCGAGATGGTGAAGGTGCCGCCCTGCAGGTCCTCCAGGGCGAGCTGGCCGTCGCGGGCCTTGCGGCCGAGCGCGCCGATCTCCTTCTCGATGCCGGCCAGGCTCATGGCGTCGGCGTCACGGACCACCGGGGTCACCAGGCCCCGCTCGGTGCCGACGGCGACGCTGATGTCGTAGTGATTCTTGTAGATGATGTCGGTCCCGTCGATCTCGGCGTTGACCTCGGGAACCTGCTGAAGTCCGTGGACCACGGCCTTCACGAAGAAGCTCATGAAGCCCAGCTTCACGCCGTGCTTCTTCTCGAACACGTCCTTGTACTGGTTGCGCAGCGCCATGACGCCGGTCATGTCCACCTCGTTGAAGGTGGTCAGCATGGCCGCGGCGTTCTGGGCCTCCTTCAGCCGGCGCGCGATGGTCTGGCGCAGGCGGGTCATCTTCACCCGCTCCTCGCGTGCGTGGATCTCGCGCGGCGCGCTGGGGGCCGGCGCGGGAGTCGGCGCCTTTGCGCGGGCCTCGAGCGCGGCCAGCGCGTCGCCCTTGGTGACCCGGCCGTCCTTGCCGGTCCCGGCGATCGCCGCCGGATCGAGCTTGTTTTCCGCAGCGATCCGCTGGGCCGAAGGGGCCAGCACGGGCTCGGCGGCGGGCCTGGCGGCAGGCTTTGCGGGCTCGGGCTCGGGCTTCGGGTCGGACGTTGCTTCGGCCTTCGGCGCTTCCGCGGCCTTCGCGCCATTGGCCTTCGGGGCGGCCGCAACCGCGCCTTCGGTGACCCGGCCCAGGATCGCCCCCGGCTCGACCGTGACGCCTTCCTCGGCGGAGATCTCCGACAGCACGCCGTCGGACGGTGAGGCGACCTCGAGGCTGACCTTGTCGGTCTCCAGCTCCACCAGGATCTCGTCCTTGCGCACCGTATCACCGGCCTTCTTGGACCACTTGGCTACGGTGGCTTCGGTGACGGATTCACCGAGCGCCGGGGTCATGATGTCGGCCATCGGGGGGAGGGCTCCTCAGCAACACAAACAGAGTTCGAACGCGGCGGTTCAACGAATACCAGACTCGCCATCCCGGCCGAAGCGAAGCGGAGCGCCGGGACCCCAGTGGGTCCGGGCTGCCACGCCTGGGTCCCGGACTGGCCTGCGGCCGTCCGGGAAGACATACTAGGCGAAGGCTTCCGTCAGGAAGTTCTCCAGCTCCTTCAGGTGACGGCTCATCAAGCCGGCGGCGGTCGAGGCCGAGGCGGGGCGGCCGACGTAGCGGGCGCGCTTGGCCTTGATGCTCATGCGCTCCAGAGTCAGCTCCAGCCACGGGTCGACGAACATCCAGCCGCCCATGTTCTTGGGTTCTTCCTGGCACCAGACCAGCTCGGCGTTCTTGAAACGCTTCAGCTCGTTGGACAGTGACTTCAGAGGCCAGGGATAGAATTGCTCCAGGCGCAGGATGTAGACGTCGTCGCGGCCGGACTTGGCCCGCTGTTCCACCAGGTCGAAGTAGACCTTGCCGGAGCAGACGATCACCCGGGCGATCTCGGCGTCGGGCTTTAGCTGAACGCCGCCGACCTCGCAGTCGGCCTCGGCGCCGTCGATCATCACGCGGTGGAAGCCCGTGCCTGCGTCCATGTCCGCAAAGGTCGAGACCGCCCGCTTGTGGCGCAGCAGCGACTTGGGCGTCATCACGATCAGCGGCTTGCGGAACTCGCGCAGCAGCTGGCGACGCAGCGCATGGAAGTAGTTCGCAGGCGTCGTGCAGTTGACCACCTGCATGTTGTCCTCGGCGCAGAGCTGCAGGAAACGCTCGAGACGGGCGGAGGAGTGCTCCGGCCCCTGGCCCTCGTAGCCGTGCGGCAGCAGCATCACCAGGCCGCTCATCCGCAGCCACTTGCGCTCCCCCGAGGAGATGAACTGGTCGATCACCACCTGGGCGCCGTTGGCGAAGTCGCCGA
>NZ_CADEGK010000232.1 GCF_902826855.1 uncultured Phenylobacterium sp.
GGAGCCCCCGGCGAAGGGGATCGGGCGTCGCCAACCACTTGGGCAGGACGATGAGTGTCAGCACGCCCTGCGGATAGGCCTGCAGATCCCGGGGGCTGAGACCCGGCTCCGGGGTCAGGACCACGAGGGCGGGCGACGCCTTCACCGGGCGCGTACGGCTCACCACGACCGGCGCGCCCATGGCCTTCATCAGGATCGGCGCCGCGGCGTAGCCGATCGCGGACTTCGACAGGGCGTGCGCGCGGCCGTCGGCGCCGCTGCGCAGCTCAGGCGCAAAGGTCGACAGTACGGCCAGGCCCGCAAAGGCGACGATCCCAACCACGACCAGGGCCAGGACCGCACGGGCGGAAAACGCTGGCGACGAGCCGGATGCGCCCTCGCCCGCCTCGCTCACCGCCAGCCCTCGGCGAAGGCGAAGGCCTCATAGTCCTTGCGCGCGCGGCCGAATTCCTCGGCGTCGGCGGGCCGGCCTCCGAAGAAGGTGCGCTCCACCGCCTGGGCCAGCCGGGCGAAGGCCGAGCGCGCCTCGCCGGGCAGCACCTCCAGGCCGGCGATGTCGCGGCTGGTGAAGGCGGGCCTGACTGCGCCCGGCCGGCGCGCCACCAGGTCCTCAATGGAGCGGAACAGCAGCAGGTGGATCGCTTCCTCGAAACGACCCGCGGCGGCCAGACCGTCGGCGTCCTCCAGGAGCGCACGCGCCGTCCCGGCCTCGGGCCGCCAGTCGGTGACCACCTGCTTCGCGCGGGACTTTCGCAGCCAGGTCTCCGGCACGAACTCGCGGGCGATGAAGTAGATGATCAGGGCCACGCCGACCGCCAGCCCGCCCCAGAAGACGTACTGCAGGATGGGGCCCAGCGAGGCCAGGAACTCCAGCAGCGGCGCCAGCCAGCCCGGCGGCTTCGGCGGCGGCGGCTGGGCGCCGAAGTCGAACTGCAGGCCGGGCGTCTTGCGGAGCGCCTCGTGGGCGAGGGCGAGCTTCTGCTCCACCGTCTGGCCCGCCTGCGCCGCCGCCTCCGAACCCTGCACCAACATCCCCTAGTTGCGCGGCCAGCCTAGAGCACCACCGGGCCGCCGCAACCCTTGAGCCCGATACTTGACCTGCCCCTCGTTCGCGGGGAGGACGAAGCCATGAGCGACCTCGCCGCCTTCATCCGTGGCCTGCCCAAGGCCGAGTTGCACCTGCACATCGAGGGCAGCCTGGAGCCCGAGCTGATGTTCGAGCTCGCCCGCCGCAATGGCGTGGCCCTGCCCTTCGCGAGCGTGGAGGAGGTCCGCGCCGCCTACGCCTTCTCCAACCTGCAGGACTTCCTGGATATCTACTACCAGGGCGCCGGCGTGCTGATCACCGAGCGGGATTTCCACGACCTCGCGATGGCCTACTTCCGCCGCGTAGCCACCGACGGCTGCCGCCACGTGGAGCTGTTCTTCGACCCGCAGACCCACACGGATCGTGGCATCGCGTTCTCCACCGTCATGGACGGCCTGCTGGCCGGCATGGCGGAGGCCGAGCGGGACCTGGGGATCACCTCGTCCCTGATCCTCTGCTTCCTGCGGCACCTGGACGAGGCGGCGGCGTTCGCCACCCTGAAGGCCGCCGAGCCCTATCTCGATCGCATCGTCGGCGTGGGGCTGGACAGCTCCGAGGTCGGCCACCCGCCGCTCAAGTTCGCGCGTGTGTTCGCCGCCGCCCGCGCCAAGGGGCTGAAGCTGGTCGCCCACGCCGGCGAGGAGGGGCCGCCGGAGTACGTGTGGGAGGCCCTGGACATCCTGGACGTCGACCGCATCGACCACGGCAACCGGGCGCTGGAAGATCCGGCGCTGGTCAAGCGGCTGGTCCATGACGGCAAGACGCTCACCGTCTGCCCGCTGTCGAACCTCAAGCTGCGCGTGGTTCCCAGCCTCAAGGACCACCCCTTGCGCACGATGCTGGACCTTGGCCTGAAGGCCACGATCAACTCCGACGACCCGGCCTATTTCGGCGGCTACCTGGGCCAGAACTGGATCCAGGCGGCCGACGCCTTGGAGCTCTCGCTCGCCGAACTCATCACCCTGGCCAGGAACAGCTTCACCGGCTCGTTCCTGCCTCCAGAGGCCGTGGCCCGCCACCTGGCGGCGATCGACGCCTACGCCGAGGGCTCGTCGCCGTACTCGTAGAACACCATCTCCTGGGCCTCGGCGCCGCGGCTGTCGTAGAGCGCGCGGGCGGGCAGGTTGTCGGTCTCGGTGGCGAGCCACGAGTATGTGCAACCTCGCTCGCGGCCCCAGGCCAGCAGCTCGTCCAGCAACCGGCCGCCCAGGCCGCGCCGCTGGAAGGCCGGATCCACGCCCATGTTGTCGATGTAGAGCCCGTCGGCCTCGTCTGGGCTCAGGTGGATGATGGCGCGCGCCTGGCCCACCACCAGTCCGTCGGGCTCGATCGCCAGCACCATCAGATGCCGCGGCTCGGCCAGGAAGGCGGTCAGCCGCGCCGGATCGACGGCGTGGTCGAAGACATCCTCGGCCACGCGGTCCAGGAGGGGTTCGTCGCCGGGGGCGATGCGTCTGATTTCGGCGCTCATGGCCGCGAGCTTAAGGGTTGCGCGGGCGGGTTGAACAGCGGCACTTTCAAACTTGAACGGCGCGTCACGATGCCGGGAGGATGACCATGATCCGCTTCGCCGCCGCCCTGGTTGCCGCCACCGCGCTCGCCGCCACCGCCCAGGCCAAGGTGCTGGCCGTGACCCCGGGGGCCGACGCCCAGGAGCGCCTGCAGACCGCCCTGCTCGACGCCAAGCCGGGCGACGTCGTGCAGATCGCCGCCGGCCGCTACGACCTCAGCGACGGCCTGTCGCTGGACGTCGCCAAGGTGACGGTGAAGGGCGCCGGGCCGGACCAGACGATCCTCTCCTTCAAGGGGCAGCGGGGCGCAGGCGAGGGCCTCCTGGTCACCTCGGACGGCGTCACCCTGCGCGACTTCGCCGTGGAGGACAGCCGCGGGGACGGGATCAAGTCCAAGGGCGCCGACCAGATCAGTTTCCTGAACCTGCGCGTCGAGTGGACCGGCGGGCCGAAGGAGACCAACGGGGCCTACGGCGTCTATCCGGTCGAGAGCACCAACGTGCTGATCGACAAGGTGACGGTGAAAGGCGCCTCGGACGCCGGCATCTATGTGGGCCAGTCGAAGAACATCATCGTCCGCAACAGCCGCGCCGAGTTCAACGTCGCCGGGATCGAGATCGAGAACTCGATGAACGCCGACGTCCACGACAACACGACCACCCACAACACCGGCGGGATCCTGGTGTTCGATCTGCCGAACCTGCCGGTGATGGGCGGCCATTCGCACCGCATCTACCGCAACACCGTCGTCGACAACGACACGCCCAACTTCGCGCCCAAGGGCAACATCGTGGCCAGCGTTCCGATGGGCACTGGCATCATGGTGATGGCCAATCGCGACGTGCACGTGTTCGAGAACCGCATCGACGGCAACGCCACCGCCGCAGTGATGCTGGTGAGCTACACCCGCAAGTTCGACGACAAGACCTACAACCCGCTGCCCCGCGACATCGTCGTGCGCGACAACCGGATCGGCAAGAACGCCTGGGCGCCGGCGTTCGAGGGCGGGCCGCTGATCAAGGCGTTGCTGAAGGAGGTCCCGCCGATCATGTGGGACGGCGTCACCACCCACGCTCAGAGTCCGGGGGTGGCCAAGGTGCGCATCTCCGACGGGCCGGTGCTGAACCTGAACCTGCCGGCGCCCGGCGAGGTGGAGAAGGCCCGGCCGACCATCACGCCCACAGTGGGGGACGCCAAGGTGGTCGAGCCCAAGGCTGTGACCCTGCCCCGGCCCCAGGCCAACCTGGAAGGCTAGACCGGACCGATGCGCTAGGTCGCTGTCAGCCGCCCTTGCCGTAGACCACCTTCGACAGCTTCGCGCTGTCAGCCAGCAGGCGCTCGACCAGGTCGAGGTCGATCTGGTCGGGGCGGCGGAAGCGGATGCAGCTCTTGCCGGTGTCCAAGGCTTTCAAGGCCTGTGCGTGGAGGGGGTGCACGCGAGTACTGACGTAGAGCGAGATGTATTGCTTCTGGCTGGCGAAGGCGAAGATGGGGCCTTCGTCATCCGGTCGGACATACGCCGGCATGCCGTAGCTCATTCGCTCGGCCCCGGCGCCGAACGCCCTGAGCGCGGCGGCCCGCACGGCCTCCAGAACCGGCTTGCGCTTCGGATCCACCTCCCGAAGCCAGTCGTCCACGGTCGCGGCGGCCGACTGAACCACGGCTAGGCGATGCCCAGTTTGGCCTTGCAGGACGGGTCGACGACGTCCTGGGCCTCGGGGTGCTTCTTGACCCAGCCGGCCATGAACTCGCAGGTCGGGATCACCTTGAGGCCCTTGTCGCGGGCGTAGGCGAAGGCGTGGCGGGCCAGGGCGCTGGCCACACCCTTGCCCTCGAAGGCGGGCGGGACCACCGTGTGCGGCAAGACCATCTGGCCACCCTTCACCTCGTAGTCGGCGAAGGCGGTAGCTCCATCGAGGGTCACCTCAAAGCGGTGCTTGTTCGTGTTGTCGGTGACGGTGACGTCGGCCATGGGTGAACTCCTTACTGCCTGTTCTTGACGCGAAGCGGCGCGCCCGCCAAGGTCCACGCTGTTCCACGCGGCTCTAAACGCAGAGGAGAGGTTCATGTCGCCCATTGCCCGCGCAGCCCCTCGCTGCGTCGCCGCCGACGTTGCCTGACCGGCAACAGCCCCCGAACCCAACGCGGGGTCCCCGCGGTCGACGCCTGATTGGCTCTCGATCCCAAGGACAACCCCATTGCTGACTTCCTACGGCTGGAGCGAGACGCTCCAGGACGACTTCGCACCCTATTCGGCCGAGGGCCTGGTCCCCGCCCGCATCCTGATCCAGCACCGCGGCGGCTATCGCCTGGTCACCGAGGCCGGCGAGACCGACGGCCTGGCGTCCGGGCGCCTGCTGAAGACCACCTCGGAGGCCGACCGCCCGGCCACCGGCGACTGGGTGGCGGGCGAGGAGCGTGACGGCCAGTTCCTGGTGCAGCACCTGCTGCCCCGCAAGACGGCGTTCCTGCGCAAGGCCGCCGGCCCCCGGGGCGGCGCCCAGGTGGTGGCGGCCAACGCCGACGTTGCCCTGCTCGTGGCCTCGCTGAACTCGGACCTCAACCTGCGCCGCATGGAACGCTACCTGGCGACCACCTACGAAAGCGGCGCCCAGCCGGTGATCGTGCTGACCAAGGCCGACCTCGCCGAAGGGGGGCCCGAGGGGCTGGACGAGACCGTCGCCGAGGTCGAGGCCATCGCCTTCGGTGCGCCGGTGGTGGCGATCTCCTCGAAGACGGGCTTCGGACTGGAGACGCTGATGGCGCAGCTGCCTCCGGGCCAGACGGCCGTGCTGCTGGGTTCGTCAGGCGCCGGCAAGTCCACCCTGCTCAACGCCCTGGCCGGCGAAGAGCGGATGGATACTGGCGCGATCCGCGAGGCCGACGAGCGCGGACGCCACACGACGACCCACCGCGAGCTGGTGCTGATGCCCTACGGCGGGCTGATCCTGGACACGCCGGGGATGCGGGAGCTGGCCCTGTGGGACGCCAGCGCCGGGGTGTCGGAAGCCTTCGAGGACGTCGAGGACCTGGCCGCGCAGTGCAAGTTCAGCGACTGCCGGCACGGCAACGAGCCGGGGTGCGCGGTGCGCGGTGCGATCCAGAGCGGCGATCTGCCGGAGAGCCGCTGGCTCGCCTACCAGAAGCTGCAGGCCGAGGTGGCCTTCGAGAAGCGCAAGGAGGACCCGCAGCTCGCCCTACAGAACAAGCGGCTGTGGATCACCCGCCACAAGGCGGCGAAGGTGCGGATGAAGGCCAAGCGCGGGGCGGTGGACGACGGGTAGCCCCCCTCTCGGAACGTCATGGCCGGGCTTGTCCCGGCCATCCATAGACGCCGGCGCTGGAGGGTTCGCGGCGCGCAAGCGCGCGCGAACCCCACGACCCCGGAGTCTATGGGTCCCCGGGACAAGCCCGGGGATGACGAACGGGGGACTAGTTCCGGGTGGTGTCCACCAGGGCGTTCTTGGTGATCCAGGGCATCATGGCGCGCAGGCGCTGGCCGACTTCCTCGATCTGGTGCTCGGATCCGCGGCGGCGCGTGGCCTTGAAGCTGGGGGCGCCGACGGCGTTCTCAGCCATGAAGTCGCGAACGAAGCGGCCGGACTGGATGTCCTCCAGGATCCGCTTCATCTCCGCCTTGGTGTCCGGGGTCACCACGCGCGGACCGGAGACGTACTCGCCGTATTCCGCGGTGTTGGAGATCGAGTAGTTCATGTTGGCGATGCCGCCCTCATAGATCAGGTCGACGATCAGCTTCACCTCGTGGAGGCATTCGAAGTAGGCCATTTCCGGCGCGTAGCCGGCCTCGACCAGGGTCTCGAAGCCCGCGCGGATCAGTTCCACCAGACCGCCGCAGAGCACGGCCTGTTCGCCGAACAGGTCGGTCTCGCATTCCTCGCGGAAGTTGGTCTCGATGATGCCCG
>NZ_CADEGK010000233.1 GCF_902826855.1 uncultured Phenylobacterium sp.
GGCGCGAGCAGCTGGCCTACGCCGTCACCCACCACGTGCAGCGCGCGGAGTTGAAGGCGGCCCGGGAGGCGGCCGACGCCATGGCCGAGACCGGCCGTAAACTCAGCCAGGAGATTGAGGGCTGGTCTCCGGACACGGCCCACAAGCTGGTGGAGTACGCGCAGGCCTTCGGGGTGACGATGGAGGAGCTGAGCCAGATGGCCGATCCGCGGCTGTGGAAGCTGCTGCACAAGGCCTGGCGGGCGGACCAGGCTGGCCAGCAGGAGGCACAAGCGCAGGCCCAGGCCGTGCGGCCGGCGGTGCTGGTCTCCGGCGGCGGCGCAGGCGGCGGCGGAGTTCGCGATGAGCTGGGCACCAAGGAGTGGATGCGGCGTCGCAACGAGCAGATGGCGAGGGGGCGCTGATGGCGACGTTCCTCACTGCGCCGGCCGGGTCGCTGACGGCGCCGGGCTACCTGACACCGCGTGAACGCGTAACCCTGGATCGGGCGCCGCGCCTGACCAGCGGGCCGCCCCCTCAGGGCTGGACCGATCCACAGCTCGGCGCGGCAGAAGGCTTGGCCGCCTACGTGGCGGGCAACGGCGTGCGGGCCGAACAGACGCGAATGCCGTACGTCGACAAAGCGCACCGGCTCCATCGCAACGCCAGCTCCGAGCGCAGTGCGCTGAAAGAGGCCGACCGCAAGCGAACTCCAGCGTCCCAACGGGCGGCCATCAGAAGAGTCAGGCCAAGCAACGGTCCGCCGCCCGGCACGTCCGGTGCGGCAAACCACACGAACCTTCGTGTCACCGAGCAGGCGCTCGCGATGGGCCGCCTCGGGAGGGCGTCACTGGTCGGCTCCGCTTTGCTTGGCGGCGCCGAGGTTATCGCCGCCGAGGACAAGCCCCGCGCCGCGGCGTCCGTGGGCGGGGGCATGGCCGGAGGCTGGGCCGGTGGAGTCGCCGGCGCCGAGGCCGGAGCGGTGCTGGGGCCCTGGGGCGCGTTGGGTGGTGGCATCGTCGGCGCGATCGCCGGGGGCGCGCTAGGGCACGGCGCCGGCAGCGGGATCGTCGATCACGCGCCCAACATGCGGCGCCGCTAGTCCGAGGATCGGCGGTCGAAGACCACTTCGCGGCACTCCGCGAAGGCTGGCTTGATGACGTCGTCACGCCAGTTCTTCCGGAACCCGGGCAGCGCCTCAAGCCATTCGACGGCGTCATCCCAGCCGGGGAGTTCCTCGTCGATGCGCCAGCAGTCTCCGCCTTCGACGTAGATGTCGCAGCAAACATCGTCGACGGTGATCATGTCCCGCTTGAAGAACTCGACGGCCAGAATACTGGCGCGATCCAGGCGGAACACCACCACCTCTTGGCCGTCAACGGCCTCCAGGACATCGCCAGAGATCCGGAGGACGCCGCGATCATCCGGCTGCGCCCTCCGCCAGGGGAGCGGCAGCGCAGTAAGGCGACGCCACGTTTCGACCCACCCCAAGACAGCGCGCTCCATGTTCCGGATACGTTCTAGCATCGTCGAGCCGGCATGAACAGGGAGCTGAGCAGGGCCCGGCAAGGTCGCCGCGGCTGACGGGCAGGCGCTGAGCAGTCGGCGACGCCGTGGCCGTAGCCTGTCCGCCGGGCTCCAAGAAACCAACTGATTCCTCCGGGCCAGGCGGTGCGCCGCAACGGGGCCGGAAGACGGGATCGCCCCACCTCGAAACCCGCCGCCGCCGGCTTGTCCGGCCGCAGCCGAGCACGCGCGTCCGCGCGCCTCGGACGCTGACGTGCGGCTGCAATCCAACATGCAAAAGGACCAACGATGCCCAACACCATCCTGACCGCCACCGCGGTGACGAGGGAGGCGCTGCGCGTGCTCCACCAGAAGCTCAATTTCGTGGGCACGATCACGCGCGACTATGACGAGAGCTTCGCCCGCCAGGGCGCCAAGGTGGGCGACACGCTGAAGATTCGCCTGCCGAACCAATACGTGGTGCGGACCGGCTCGGCGCTGGACGCCAAGGACACGGTCGAAAGCTCCGTGGACCTGAAGGTGCAGACGCAGAAGGGCGTCGACCTGAACTTCACCTCGGTGGACCTGACCCTGGCGCTGGACGACTTCTCCGAGCGCATCCTGGAGCCCGCCATGAGCGTGCTGGCCGCCAACATCGAGGCGGACGCCATGAGCATGTACAAGGACGTCTACAACCAGGTGCAGGGCGCCGGCGCGGCGACGTTCGCGCGGGTGCTGCAGGGTCGAAAGATCCTGGTGGACAACCTGGCGCCGCTGAACGGGCGGACCTGCAACCTGAACACCCAGGACAACGTCGACCTGGTGGATGCGCTGAAGGGCCTGTTCAACGACAAGGCGACGATCAGCAAGCAGAACCGCGAAGGCTACATGGGGCGGACCGCCGGGTTCGACTTCATGGAGAACACCCTGTGGCCGTCGCATGCCCGGAGCGCCGCCAACGGCGCCTACCTGGTGAACGGCGCAGGCCAGACCGGCTCGACGCTGACGGTCGACACCGGCGCCAACGCGCCCGCGGCGGGCGACATCATCACCATCACGGGGGTGTTCCGGGTCCATCCGGAGACCAAGCAGGTCACGAACATCCAGCAGCAGTTCGTCATCGGGACGGGCGCGACGTCGACCAGCTGGCCGATCTCGCCGGCGATCGTGACGTCGGGGGCGGGACAGAACGTCAACGCCTCGCCGGGCGACAACGTGGCGATCCAGATCGCCGGCACGGCGGGGCAGGCGCACGGCATCTCGCTGGCCTACCAGAAGGGGGCGTTCGCCTTCGCCACGGCGGACATGGTGATGCCAACCGGCGTCGACTTCGCCAGTCGCGAGGTGTTCGACGGGGTCTCGATGCGGATCGTGCGCCAGTACGACATCAACGGCGACAAGTTCCCGTGCCGGCTGGACGTGCTCTACGGCTACAAGACCATCCGGCCGCAGCTGGCCTGCCGGCTGGCCAACAACTAGCGGCCGCGCGTCGCTGAAACCGCGGGCGGCCCAGCGGCCGCCCGCTCCCTTTTCCAACAGATTTTGAGGTGGTCCATGGCGATCACGACCTATGCCGAGCTGCAGGCGGCGGCGGCCACCTGGCTGGTGCGCGCGGACCTGACGGCGCGGATCCCGGAATTCATCGCGCTGGCGGAGGCGCGGCTGAACCGCGTATTGCGCGCGCGGCTGGCCGAGACCGAGGTGGCCCTGGCGATCACAACGGGCGCGCGTTCGATCCCGCTGCCGGAGGGCTTCACCGAGCCGCTGCGGGTGTGGCTGCAACGGACGGACGGGCGCGAGGAACTGCCGTTCATCGAGGCCAGCCTGATCGGAGCCTCGTCGCTTCGCGGCGAGCCGGGCGCCTGGACGGTGGACGGGGCGAACCTGGCGTTCGACCGGCCCTGCGACCAGGCCTATGCGCTGACCCTGCGGATGCTGCGGCGTTTCTCGCTGTCGGACGCGGCGCCGACCAACGCACTCCTGAGCGCCAGTCCGGACGTCTATCTGTTCGCCGCGCTGAGCGAGGCGGGGCCGTTCCTGCGCGATGCGGAACTGGCGGGCGCCTATGAGGCCAAGCTCGACCGGGCCATCGCGGAGCTGAACGCCAAGGACGCCCGCAGCCGCGCGGCGCGGCGCCTGGTCACCGAAATTCCGGACCTGATTTCAGAAAGGGGTTGCTAGATGCTGTCGCCAACGATCCTGCCGATTGGGCCGGGCGCGCCCGAGGCCCTGCGGGGCGTGCTCAAGACATTCCATGATGCGCTGCTGGCGATGATTTCGCCCGGCGCGCCCACGCCGCTGTTCGCCGTGGCGGAGGCGGGGCTGCCGCCGGCCGCGGCGCACCCGCAGACCCTCGCGCTGGTGAGCGACCTCAACATCCTGGCGCATTCGGACGGCGTGCACTGGATCCGCCAGGACACCGGCTCGGTGATCGTCTGATGCCCTCGTCCTGGTCGCCATCGCTCCGGTTCGAACTGCAGTTCACCGGTGAAAACATCAACCTGTGGGGCGAGAAGCTGAACGCCGTGCTGGGCCACGCCGACTATGCCGTGGCCGGCTGGCTGACCAAGCCGCTGACGGGGAACTTGACCCTCACGACAGCCAACGCCGCCGACGACGAGGCGCGCGCCGCGATGATCAAGTTCACGGGTGGGGCAGGGCCCTTCACCGTGACCATTCCGCCGGTCAGCAAGGCCTACCTGGTGTGGAACGCCACCGCGGGCCCCGTGACGCTCACCACGGGCGCCGGGGCGACCGTGACCGTAGACGCGGGCGACATCGTCTGGGCGGCCACCGACGGGGGCGCCGTCAAGACGCCCGGCTACGGCGGCTCGTCGATCAAGGACTGGGTCGCAGGCGTGGCCTGGTCCTACAACGCCGGCGCCTTGCCCGCCCAGGCCGGCAACGCTGACAAGTTCGTCCGCACCGACGGTACGACCGCCAGTTGGCAGGCGCTCTCGACCACCGACCTCAGCGACTACGCGAGCGCCGTGAAGGGCCTCGCGCTCGCCTTCGCCATCGCGCTTTAGGAGACAGACATGGCCGTCACAGCCAACAGCATCATCACGCCGCAAACCCCGCGGTCGAACGCGGTGGGCGTCGCCACTGCGAACACCACATTCACGACCAGCCCCACCAATACCGCCCTGTTGGTGACGTTCGGCGCCAACGGCGGGCGGCTGACCCGGCTCAGCGCGACGCCGTTGGAGAACGTGACGGCGAACAATCTCCAGGCCTATCGGGACGTCGGGACGGCAGGGGTCAGCAAGTACCTGTTCGCGGCCGTGACGGGAGGCTCCGACACGGTGAGTGGCGCCGACGGTCCGGCGACGCTGGACTTCGGCTACAGCGACGACAACCCGCTGATCGGTCAGCCGAACGAACGCATCTACGTCGCGACGGGGATCGCCAAGGCGTACAACTTCATTGCCGAATGGGCGGACTACTGATGGCGGGTCAGAAGCTCCGGGGGTTCGTCGGGCAGGGGATGGATGCGCGAAAGAAGGCCTTCGTGCCGTTCACCCATCCATACCCGCCAGGCTCCTATACTTGGACCTGTCCTGCCACCGGCTATTACTTGCTGACGAACTGGGGGAGCGGCGGCAGCACGGGCGCGGGCCCCGGTGCCAGCGGAGGCTTCACACAATCCCTGGTGCTTTTTGCCAAAGGCGAGACCGTCGCGGTCATTGTCAGCACTACCAGCGGCGTCGCCAGCACCTTCACATTCAAAGGTCGTACGGTCACAGCGGGGGGCGCGCTCGGCAATGCGCCAGGTACTGCGTCCGGCGGTGACCGAAATCTCAACGGCTCGGCTGGCGGTTCGGGGAGCCCGGCGTCGAATGGCCTTGGCAATAGTGGTGGTACAGCCGCCCCTGGCGCGACCGGCGGGGCCGGTTCCCCCGGCGAGGGTACCTATCGCGGTGCAGACGGCGGTACCTCTGGCCCCGGGGCCGGGTCGAGCAATGGCAGCGTGATATACGGCTACGGGTACGCCATCATCGTGCGCCAACCCAACGCGATGCGGACATAAGGGCGGTGGCCCTCGTGCGGCCGCTCCCATCGCGGTTCTACATCTGGGAGCAGCATCTTCGGCCATGCTAGACCGCCCAAATGAGCACCCGAAATCCCTGGTCTGCCATTGTCTACGATCATCTCTTGGGCACTCGGCTCCTTTCCGAACCGATCCGAAACGCACATGAGGAACAGCAGCTTACAGCGCTGCGCCGACGATGCCTCGAGGGCGGTCGGAGCACGCCCACACTGCTCGCGCATTTGGCGATCCAGTGTTTCCTCAATGAGTATGCATGGTGGGAGGGCGAGGACGAAACCTCGGAGCTGACCCATCTCCCGATGGATTCGAAGGGGTTGCTCCTACGCGCTTGTTATCGCGGCCTGGCCGACTTGCCCGGCGCCGCGGAGCTTCTTCGAACGGACTGGCCAGCGCCCCTGAGGGCGGTCCTAAAGACGCAAATAGCTGACGTTCTTAGCGAGGGGCAGTTTAGCGCTTCGGTGCCCGCGCTCACGCCGATACGCGGCGGTGTCTCTGAGGTGGTCCGCGAGATGTATGAAGCCAACCCTTATCCTAGGTGGGCGCTCATCGGATCGCCGAAGTCCGAACCGGCGGGAGCGGTCGCGGATATTCTTGTGGCCGGCTGTGGCACCGGTAAGCACTCGATACACACCGCTCTACGTTATCCAGGAGCGAGGGTTTTGGCGGTGGATCTGTCACGGGCGAGCCTCGGCTACGCCATGCGGCTGACGGCCCAAGCGGGGATCGCCAATATCGAATATGCGCAGGCCGACCTGCTGGAGTTGCCGAGCCTCGGGAGAACATTCGACCTAGTAGAGTCGTTTGGCACGCTTCCCTGCATGGAAGATCCTGCTGAAGGCTTGGCAGCGCTGACGCGCCTGATGCGGCCAGGCGGGAAGATCCGGCTCGGTCTCTATAGCGAGGCGGCCAGGCGGCCGTTGGTGCGCGCACAAGCGCTCGGAAGAGCCTACCC
>NZ_CADEGK010000234.1 GCF_902826855.1 uncultured Phenylobacterium sp.
CGTCTCCCCCAACTTGCCCCGCAGCTCGGCCTTCTGCAGCTTGCCGTCGAGGCTGTCGTCCATGACGCCCAGCATCAGGTTGCCCTGCAGCATGGTCTCGTACTCGGGCGTCTGCTTGGCGACGGTCTCGTCCACCCAGCGGTAATGCAGGTAGGTGGCCAGCATCTCGTCGGCCGTCTGCTCACCCCAGTTCACCAGGCGCTTCGGGTCCGGGTTCTGCGGATTGCGCTTGGAGTTGTCGTAGGTCCAGCGCGCCACGACCGTGGACCCGGCCGGGATCTTGTACGGCTCGGCCAGGAAGTACTCGTACTGCCAGAGGAAGTCGTACTTCGGCAGGGCGATCAGCATGTCCTCGCTGCCGTCGGGGTGGCGGACAGAGACATTCACCGAACCGCCGCGGGTGTGGGCGTGGGGCGTGATGCCGTAGAGGACTGCGTCCTTCGGGAAGGTCACCGAAGCAACCTCGGGGTGGTATTCCTCGCCCGGCGGGATGGCGATGGTGAAGTCGAATATGCCGAAGGTGCGCAGCACGTACTTCGGCTCCTGGCCCTTCGGGTAGAAGTAGATCCCCATCTGGGTCTTCTCGACCGTCTCCTTGCCGTACGGCGTGTAGTGGTTCTGGAAGGCGATCCCGCCCGAAGGCGGCACCCAGGCGCCTGTGTCCTTGGGCGAGATGTTGGAGCCGCGACCCGGACCGTAGCCGCCCAGCGAGGCGCCCCACATGCCCTCGGAGGCCGTGTCGCCGTCCTTGTAGTCGCCGGCGACCACGCCGGTCAGGATGTGGTGCACCACCTGGCGGTCGGTGACCCGGAAGGTGGTGGCCTTCATCCAGCGACCTTCGCTGATCACGCTGGGAACGACAGGCTTCTGGTAGTCCATCACGCCGGTGGCGGGGATCTTGGCCTCGGGAATCTCGACGATGACGTCAGGCTTGCCCAGCGGCCAATCCGGCGCGCCCCACTTCGCCTTGATCAGCGGATCGGGGCCCGAGCCGCGCTGCGCGCCGCCCTCGACCCAGTGGACCATCGTCTTGATCTGCTCCGGCGTCAGCCGGTCGTCGTCCATGAAGTGGCCGACAGCCTGGTCGGCCAGGTACGGCGGCATGCGGTTGGTGCGAATGACCTCGCGGATCATCGGCGAGAAGCCCTTCACCTGCTCGTAGCTGGTGAGCGGCATCGGGCCGATGGCATTGGGCTGGTGGCAGGTCGCGCACTTCTTCTCGATGATCGGCGCGATGTCGCGCGTGTAGGTGATCTTCTCGTAGCCGCCCTTGGACTTGGCCGGAAATGCGATGACGCCGCCGGTGGCCGGTAGCCCCTTGAAGGCGACCTTCTGGCCGGCGACCAGGCCCGCGATGGCCGCCTCGGCCCCGCCCGCGACCGGCCCGCGATAGACGATCGTCCAACTGCGGGGATCGATCACCAGCACGTCGGCCGTGCGCGTCACATTGAGCTGTTCGCCGATCAGCTGCTGGTAGTCGAACAGGATCGGCATATCGATGCCGTTGGCCTTGGCGTCCGGCGCGACCTTTGCGCGGGTCTCGCCGAGCCGCGAGTTCAGCATCAGGAAGTCGACGCCCTGCTTGGCGTACTTGGCCTTCAGCGCGGCGTAGGCGGGCGCATCGGCGCGGATCTGGGCGTCGCCGGCGGCGTAGCTGATCAGTACGACCGCCTTGGCGTCCTGCATGCGGGTCAGTTGGCGGGCCAGGTAGTTCTGGTCGGACAGGCGGAAGTCGTCCACGTGCTGCGCCGTCAGCACCGGCGGCGCAGCGGCGGCCGCGCCCTGCACGCCGATGACCATTGCGGCCAGGGCTGCCAGCCCAGTACGCCAGATGCTCGTCGAGATGGTCATCGGTTTCCTTCCGCGGATGCTTCCCGGCGCTTGCTTGACGCCTTCGGTCTATAGGCTTCGGCGCTTGACGCTCTTGTGAAGCAGTTACGATATACAATGGATCATAACGGAGTCTCACCGCTCGATGTCAATTGCTTTGGATGCTCGGGTGGTCCGCACGCGCAACGCGCTGCGGCAGGCTATGATCGACCTGGCGTCCGAGCAGCCGCTGGACGCCATCACCGTGCGCGCCATCGCCGCCCGCGCCGACGTCGGCTACGCCACTTTCTTCCGCCACTACACCGACAAGGAAGCGCTGCTGGCCGACGTCGCCGATGTGTTGACCGGCGACTTCCTGGCCCAGGTGCAGCCGCTGCTTCATCGGAAGGACCGACGCGGCGCGGCCCGCTCGCTCTGCGCCTTCGTCGAGAGCCGGCTGGCGATTCACCAGGCGCTGATCGCCGGCGGGGCGGGCGAGACCGTCCGCGCCGGCATGCTGCGCCAGACGCTGGAAACGCTGGGCCGGGTCCGGGGCGCGGCGCCGCGAGGACCGCTGGACGACCTGCTGCTGTTCCACCTGACCTCGTCGATCCTCAACCTGCTCGCCTGGTGGCTGCACAACCGCGACCACGTCGACGCCGAGACCATGGCCGAGATCATCGAGCGCGCCGTCCTGACGCCCGTGGGCGCCATCGGCCTCCGGCCGCCGGGCGGCTTGGACGACGGCGCGGCGTGAGCTCAGTCGGGCGGTGGCGCACCGGTCGGCGCCTGGGCGACGACCTCGGGCGGCGGGGCGATGGGCGGGGCGACGACCGGCGCCGGCGGTCCCGGGGGGATCGCCCGGGTCGGGATGCGTTTCAGCGCCGTACTCATGAAGGACCGCCACATCTGCGCCGGCGCGGTGGCGCCCGACAGCCTGGCCATCGGCTTGGCGTCGTCGCGGCCCATCCAGGCGCAGCTGGCGAAGCCGCCCGTGTAGCCGCAGAACCAGGCGTCCTTGTAGTCCGACGTGGTCCCGGTCTTGCCGGCCAGGTCGTACCCAGGCGCCGCCGCCCGGGCGCCCGTGCCGGCGACCATGACGGTGCGCAGCATCCGGTTCAGGTCGCTGAGCGCCGGGTTGGCGATCGCCGGGACCGGGGCGGGGCTGCGCTTCTGGTAGATCACCTGCCCGCCCGAACGGATCCGCTCGATGCCGTAAGGGGTGACGCGATTGCCGCCGTTGGCAAACGCCGCATAGGCCGCGGTCATCTCCAGCGGCGTCACCAGGGTGGTTCCCAGCGCCATGGCCGGATCGGTGTTCACCGCCGAGACGATGCCCACCCGCCGCGCCGTGGCGGCCACCGCCGGGCGGCCCACCTCGTCGGCCAACCGCGCGGCCACGGTGTTCACCGACTTGGCGAGCGCGGTCTCCAGGGTGATGGGACCGAGGAACACGCCGGTCTCGTAGTTGCTCGGCGTCCAGCCGTTGATGGTCACCGGCTCGTCCGTGACCGGGCTGTCGGGGACCATCCCCTGTTCCAGCGCCGTCAGGTAGACGAACGGCTTCCACGCCGAGCCCGCCTGGCGGCGGGCCAGGGCCGCGCGGTTGTAGGGCGCGCTCGCATAGTCCGCGCCGCCGATCATCACCTGCACGCGTCCCACGCCATCGACAGCGACGATCGCAGCCTGGTCGGCGGCCTGGGCCTTGTGCGCTGCGACCACGCTGCGCGCGGCGGCGCCGGCCGCCTGCTCCAGCGCCTGATCCAGGGTCGTCTCGACCACTAGATCGCGGCTGAGCTTCGGGACCATCTGGCGGACCTGACCGTCCACCCAGTCGACGAAGTATTGCGACGGGGCGCTCGCCGCCGTCTTCCAGACCCGGGGCCTCTGGGCCTTGGCCTTGTCGCGCTGGGCGGCGGTGATGACCCCGGTCTCGGCCATCACGTCCAGCACCAGGTTGGCGCGTTCCAGGCAACGCTCGGGCTGTTCGATGGGGTTGTAGTTGGTGGGCGATTTCAGCACCCCCGCCAGCATCGCGGCTTCCTTGATGGAGAGCCTCGCCGGCGGCTTGTTGAAATACCGCTGGGCTGCCGCCTCATATCCGTAGGCGCCGGCGCCGTAGTAGGCGCGGCTCATGTACAGGCCCAGGATCTGGGACTTGGTGTAGCTGCGCTCCAGCTGCACGGCGTAGGCCAGCTCCATCGCCTTGCGCTCAAGTGTGCGGTCCTGGTTCAGGAACAACAGGCGCGCGGTCTGCTGGGTGATGGTCGAAGCGCCGCGCATGCGCTCACCCGACAGCGTGCCCACGATCGCGCTCGCCACGCCGCGCGGGTCGAAGCCGGTGTGCTCGTAGAAGCGCCGGTCCTCGATGGCGACGACCGCGCCGGGCACATGCTTGGGCAGGCGCGCCACGTCCAGCGCCGGTGCGAACCGCCCGCCCCGCACGCCGATGACGGCGCCTTTGCGGTCGAGATAGGTGACCTGCGGTTCGCGCTGGATGGGCGGAAGCCGCGGCAGTTCCGGCGCCTGGGCGGACAACGCCAGGGCGGCGACGATGGCGCTCACAAATATACTCCCCGAGGGGCGGCGTCCCTGGCGCCTATCTCTCCCGCGTCGCCGCCTGCGCCAAGATAATTCGCGGTAATCCGAGACCGCTGCGCGGAGGCCGGACGGCTCCTGCACAGGGCCTGCACAGCCCCGCGACCCTGTCGCATAACCGCCGCTTGCTGCCCCCCGTCCGGGAGGTCACCTTAGGGCCGCCCCGGATTCGGGGCACGAATTGAGGGAGATCGCCCGCGTGGCAGAAGGCATCCGGCGTCGCCGGCGGGTGAAGATCGTCGCCACCATCGGCCCGGCCTCCTCCAGCCTCGAGCGGCTGGAGGAGCTGTTCCGCACGGGCGCCGACGTCTTCCGTCTCAACTTCAGCCACGGGACCCAGGAAGACCACGCCGCCGTGGTCGAGCGGATACGGCGCGTGGAGCGGCGCACCGGCCGGCCCATCGGCATCCTGGCCGACCTGCAGGGCCCCAAGTTGCGTGTGGGCCGCTTCGCCGGCGGCAGCGTCGTGCTGCAGTGGGGCCGCACCCTGCGACTCGACCTGCAGGCGACGCCCGGCGACTCAGGCCGCGTGCAACTGCCGCATCCGGAGATCATGGCCGCAGCGGGGCCCGGCTCGGTGCTGCTGCTGGACGACGGCAAGGTGCGCCTGGAGGTGACCCGCCAGACCGCGGAATACCTGGAGACCCGCGTCATCGTCGGCGGCCGCCTCTCCGACCACAAGGGCGTCAACCTGCCCGGCCTGGTGCTGCCGATTCCGGCGCTCACCACCAAGGATCGCTCGGACCTGACCTTCGCGCTCGAGCACGGCTGCGACTACATCGGCCTGTCCTTCGTGCAGCGGCCCGAGGATGTGGCCGAGGCCCGCGAGTTGGTCGGCGACCGCGCCTTCATCCTGTCGAAGATCGAGAAGCCGGGCGCTCTGCAGTCCATCGACGAGGTCATGCGCCTGTCCGACGCGATCATGGTGGCCCGCGGCGACTTGGGCGTGGAGATGCCCGCCGAAGAGGTGCCGCTGATCCAGAAGCGCCTGATCCGGGCCGCCCATCGCCACGGCCGCCCCGTGGTCGTCGCGACGCAGATGATGGAGAGCATGATCGAGAACCCGACGCCCACCCGCGCCGAGGCCTCCGACGTGGCCACCGCGGTGTTCGACGGAGCCGACGCTGTGATGCTTTCGGCCGAGAGCGCCACGGGCAAATATCCCGTGGAGACCGTGCGGATGATGGACCGCATCATCGCCCGCACTGAGGAGGACGACGAAGCCCGCGCCACCCGCCGCACCCAGCGGCCGAACCCCGAGAAGTCCTCCGCCGACGCCATCTGCGCCGCCGCCGGCCAGGTTGCCGGGATCATCGACGCCAAGGCCATCGCCGCCTTCTCGCTCTCGGGCGCGACAGCGATGCGCATCGCCCGCGAGCGGCCGGACGTACCGATCCTGGGCCTGACGCCCAGCATGGAAACCGCGCGGCGGCTGGCCCTCGTCTGGGGCGTGCACGCGCTCACCTCCGAGGTGACCCACACCATGACCGAGACGGTCGCCCAGGCCGCGGCGCTTGCTCTGAAGAGCGGCTTCGCCAAGCGGCGCGACGAGATCGTGGTGATCGCCGGGGTGCCCTTCGGCCGGTCAGGCGGCACCAATTCCCTGCGCGTGGCGCAGGTCACCTAGCGGTCGCGACGCCAGAGCATCCAGCCGCCGGTCAGCGACAGCGCAATTCCGAACGCCTGCAGGAGGGGCGCGGTGGCCAGCCCCAGGCGGAACGCCAGGGCCTCAAGGCGCGGCGTGCCGCCGATATCCGCCGCCATCACCAACGTCAGCAGCGCGAGGCCGGCGCCGAGGATCAGCAAGGCCAGGGGGCGCCGCCAGCGTGGTGGCGGCGGACGACGGACGTCGCGAGGCGGAAGGCGCGCCATCCGTGCATCCTCGTCCAATGAGCGGGCTCGTCAATCGCCCGTGATGGCCAAGGCGATCGCCCGAGCGGCCAATGAAGAAGGGCGCTGGACAACAAAAAAGCCTCCCGAAGGAGGCGTTTGTGGTGGGCTTTGGGTGCGGGGACAGGATTTGAACCTGTGACCTTCAGGTTATGAGCCTGACGAGCTACC
>NZ_CADEGK010000235.1 GCF_902826855.1 uncultured Phenylobacterium sp.
CCGGGGCCACCGCGTACTGGCGTTGGCCCTTGGGAACGGTCTTGTAGGCGGCGGCGAAGTCCTTGCCGATCAGCTTCTTCACTTCCGCCTTGATGGCGTCGGTGTCGTCGACCTGGAAGTCGAAGGGCTCCTTGGCGGCGTGCTCGGCCAGCTCGATGATCGCCTGGATGACCGGCTGCATGCCGGCATGGGCGAACATCACCGCCTTCAGCACTTCGTCCTCGGACATCTCCTGGATCTCGGACTCGACCATCATGACCGCGTCGTCGGTGCCGGCGACCACGAGGTCGAGACGGCTTTCCTTCATCTGGTCGGTGGTCGGGTTGAGGATGTACTCGCCGTCGATGTAGCCGACGCGGGCGCCGGCGATCGGGCCCATGAACGGCGCGCCGGAGATCACCAGGGCGGCCGAGGAGGCGACCATGGCGACGATGTCGGGATCATTCTCAAGGTCGTGGGCGAGCACGGTCGCCACCACCTGGACCTCGTTCTTGAAGCCCTTCACGAACAGCGGGCGGATCGGACGGTCGATCAGGCGGGAGGTGAGGGTCTCCTTCTGCGTCGGCGCGGTCTCCCGGCGCGGGAAGCTGCCGGGGATCTTGCCCGCGGCGTAGAACTTCTCCTGATAGTTCACGGTCAGGGGGAAGAAGTCCTGGCCGGGCTTCGCGGTCTTTGCGAAGGTCACGGCGGCCATCACCATGGTCTCGCCGTAGGTCACCAGGACCGCGCCGTCAGCCTGACGGGCCATGCGGCCGGTTTCGAGCGTGAGGGTCTTGCCCCCCCACTCGATGGTCTTGCGTTTGATATCGAACATTTTGCTTCTTTCTCAGCCTGCGGGCGTATTCCCGGCGGGCGCGGACAGGGGATCGGTCTTCCGAAATCCTCTCCAATGGCACAGGCGATGAGGATCTCTTCGACCCTCGGCGTGATTGGGGCGAACTGCCCCTTTGCCGCATCGATCCCCCGGCCTGTGGCGAAGGAGCGGCCTTAAACTTCGTCCCGGTTTCGCCACAGGCGAAGACCGGGATCCATGGGTCCCCGCTTACGCGGAGACAGGCCTAGCGGCGCAGGCCGAGCTTCTCGATGAGCGCCTGATAGCGAGCCGCATCGGACTTCTTCAGGTGGTCGAGGAGCGAGCGGCGGGCGGAGACCATCTTCAACAGGCCCCGGCGCGAGTGGTTGTCTTTCTTGTGCGTCTTGAAGTGTTCGGTGAGGTTCGTGATCCGTTCGGTCATGATCGCCACCTGGACCTCGGCGCTGCCCGTGTCCGCGTCGCCGCGGGCATGGTCCTTGATCACTTCGGCCTTGCGTTCGGTCGTAATCGACATCGGGGTCTCCAGCTCTCAGAGATTGAAGACGCGCGACGGCTCGAGCCGGCCGGCGCGCATCTCGCAGAGCGCCACGACCCTCTCGCCCGCCATGGCTGAAACGGTGCGCGAGCCCGGCTTGAGCCCGGCCTTCACCAATTCCACCTGTCGGGGAACGAGAACGATCGATCGTCCCTGCTTCAATCGAAAGGCGTCTTCATCGGTCACGGCCAGCACCGGGATGTCGTCCAGTGCGGTCTCGACCGGAAGTAGCGCCTCCGATTGGCGGGCCTCATAGCCCAAATCCTCAAGCAATTCCAGTGTGACGGAGTTCGCCTCGGTGAAGCGGCCGACGCGCGTGCGGCGCAGCGCGCTGACGTGGCCGCAGGCCCCCAGAAGCTCGGCCAGGTCGCGGACGATGGCGCGGACGTAGGTCCCCTTGCCACACTCGATCTCAAGGGTGACGTGGTCGGCGTCCGGCCCCTCCACGACGCGGGCCGAATGAACGATGACCTTGCGCGACGCCAGCTCGACGGCCTCTCCGGCGCGGGCCAGGTCGTAGGCGCGCTCCCCGTCCACCTTGATCGCCGAAAAGGAAGGCGGGACCTGGTCGATCTCGCCGACGAACCGGGGCAGGGCGGCGGCCACCTGGGCCACCGTCGGTCGCACGTCCGACTCCGCCAGCGTCGCGCCCTCGCGGTCATGCGTGGCGGTGGTGCGGCCCCAGGCGATGGTGAAGCGGTACGCCTTGTCGGCGTCCACCAGGTAGGGAACCGTCTTGGTCGCCTCGCCCAATGCGATGGGCAGGATGCCGGTGGCCAGCGGATCGAGCGTGCCGGCGTGGCCCGCCTTCTGAGCCTCGAACAGCCGGCGCACGCGGCTCACGGCGCTGGTCGAGCCCAGGTCGTAGGGCTTGTCGAGGTTGATCCAGCCGGAGACCGCCAGCCCCTTGCGGCGGCGACCCATCAGTCCTCGTCCTTCCAGCTTCCGCTGGGCTCGTCCGGGGTTAGATCCTGCCGCACCTTGGGGTCGTCGAACAGCCGCGCCATGCGCGCGGCCTCGCTGAAGGTCTCGTCGTGGCGGAAGTGCAAGTCGGGCGTGAAGCGCAGGTCGACCATCCGGCCCAGGTGGCCCCGGATGAACTTCACGTGCCGGTTCAACGCCTTGACCACGTCGTCGGCATTCTCGCCCCCCAGCGGCTCGACGAACACCATGGCGTGACGCAGATCGGGGCCCATCCTGACCTCGGTGACCGTGACCGAGACGCCCTTCAGCACCGGATCGTTGATTTCCTCCTCGCGGAAGATGTCGACCAGGGCGTGGCGCACCAGTTCGCCGGCGCGCAGCTGGCGCTGCGACGGGCCCTTCGGCGCCGGACGGGAGCGGATGGGAGGACGGGACATGGACGTGAGGACCTCGATGACCTGCGGCGCGGATCGGACGCTGCGGCAGGCAAGGGCGGGCTTCTAGTCGCGCGGGACGGGTGTGTCCAGCCGCCTAGGGCGCGGCGGTCCGTTCGCGGAAGAACTCAATCACCCGCTGCTCGGCGGCCTTGGTGGGGCCGTCCTCTTTCAGATGCAGGGTCAGGACCGAGTGAGGCGGGATGAAGGAGGCGCGCGCGTCAGCATCCTCGAACTCGTGGCCCTCAAAGCGATCGCCGAACTCCGCACGGTAGCGCTCGAACCGGCCGTCGGGCACCAGGGTGTCGCTCCTGAACCGCAGGCCGATCATCGTCAGGTCCTCGTCGATGAACCGGCGGCGCGCGCAGGCCACCTCGGCCGCCGAACAGTCGAAGCCGTCGGCGCGGCCCGTCGCGACCGGCATGGAAGGCTGTGACAGCACCGGCGCCACGACGGACGGCTCGGTCATCATCGCCAGGGCGTAGCCGCCGGTGAAGCACATGCCCACCGCGCCCACGCCCCGGCCGCCGCAATCGAGGTGGGCTTTGCGCGCCAGGGCCCGGAGCCAATCCACAACCGGGCTGGAGCGGTCCTGGGCCCAGAAGTAGAACTCGCGCCGGACGCAGAAGGCCTTGAACATCTCCGTGAGCGCGTAGCGCCTGCTGGCCGGCTTGCCCGGCGTGCCGAACAGGCTGGGGCAGTAGACCGTCATCCCGGCGGCGGCGACACGATCGGCGAACCTCAGCACCAGCGGGTGAAGGCCGGGCATCTCGTGGATGACAATCACCGCCGGCCCTGAGCCGCGGCGGTAAACGGGGTAGCGCCGGCCGTCGTGTGCGAAGTCGAACGTCTCGTAGCCCGCCAGCGCTGTCTCGTAGGCCATGCCGTCCCTCAGATGCTGCGGGCCGACTGTAGGCCGATCACCGCTTGATCCGCAGCATGGAAAGGTCACCCTCGAAGCCGGACAGCTTCCAGTGCCCGTCCTGCGCCTTCGTGAAGTTGAGCAGGCAGGGCCCATCCTTCTTGGCGATGGCGCAGATGCGGCCATCCGGCAGCTGGCGCAGCGCCTGAGTGATCGCCAGCGGGCTCGGGATCTGGGTGGCGGGACTGTAGCCGTAGTACTCGGCCACCGACTTGAAAACGCGCGGTCGGACGAGGACCTCGCCGGTTATCTCGGCCAGGGTCGGCGCCAGCAGGGCCGCGAAGGCGGACACCTGGCTGTCTCCGCGCCGGCCCGCCTCGGCCATCAGGCGCGCCTGGATCTCGCGATTCAGCGCCTTTCGGTCCACCAGGCTGTCGAAGGTGATCTCGTCCTCGTCGCGGATGGAGATCAGGAGCGCATGGACGTCCCCGGCCGCCGGCAGCTTCTGCACCGTCGCGCAGGCGCCGAGCGTCAGGGCCAAGACAGTGATGATGAGGGCGCGGAACATCATGGTCCTGAGGCCTAGCCTGAAATGGCGCCGATATGACGACCTGTCGGATGACCGCGCGATGAACCAGCGCGCCGCGCACCGGCCTCGCTAGGCAAAGTCCCTCGCCAACTCGGCGCGGCTGGCCGGGGACAGGCCCGCGCGGTGGCTGTAGCGGTCATGGCTGCACCCGATGAGGATTTCGGTCGCGGGATCCCTGAAGCGGGCGATGTGGGCAGCCTCCAGCGGGAAGCGCAGGAAGTGCACCGACGAGGTCTTCCCGTCCTCCCGCGTGCGCTCAATGTCGCCCTCCGGCACGCCCAGCACCCGGTCGGGACCGATCTGCAGGAAGAAGCACTCCTCAGCGCCGCCCAGGCGGGCCAGCACCGCCTCGCGCCGCACCGGATCGTCGATCTCGAACATCACCGTCGCTACAAGCTCCGAACCCGCCGGGATCAACGGGTTGTAGGCGGCCAGTTCGTCGGGAACCTGGGCGGCGCCGCCCTTCTCGATGAGCAACATCTCCTGCACCTGGAAGAGCATGGTGTCGTAGCTCTCGAAGTAGAAGGTGCAGTAGGGGCCGAGTTCGATGCGGCGCAGGCGTTTCATCGCGATCAGCTCGGCGCGCCAGGACTTGCGGCGCTTGGCGAACTCGGCGTCGGGCAGCAGGTCGTCCGGGGTGATGCGGCGCTCGGACAGAGGCATCTTCAGAGGACTCCATAGGCGCGGGCGAACACCTCGATCGGGTGGGCCTCGGTCGGGGCCTTGGGCGCGTCCGGCGTGGTGTCGTCGGCGATCAGTTGCACTAGGTGCTTGCAGGCCAGCGGGCAGTCCGAACAGAGCACGTCGTTGCCCTTGCCGGCGACCTGGCGGGCGGCCGGGCGGCCCACCTTGTTGGCCACCGCATGCGTGCCCTTCATCACCCCGAAGGTGCCGCCGTGGCCGGAGCAGCGCTCCACCAGGTCGACCTTCAGGCCCGGGATCATCCGCAGCATCTCGGCGGACTTGGCGCCCATGTTCTGGGCCCGCGCGTGGCACGCGTGGTGCACGGTGGCTCCGCCCTCGCTGGCCTGCAGGCCGGGCGCCAGGCCGTACGCCTTGGAGAGCTCGACCACGTATTCGCAGATGTCCTTCGTGGCCGCGGAGAGGCGGGCGACCTCAGCGTCTTCCGGCAGCATCAGCGGCCATTCGAACTTCATCATCAGCCCACAGGAGGCGGTCAGCGCGACGACGTCGTAGCCGTCGGCCACATAAGGCGCGAAGGCCTTGGCCACCCGCCCTGCCGCGCCGGCCACGGTCGCGAGATCGCCGGCCTCGAGCTGGGGCATCTTGCAGCACTCGGGGTAGACCAGCCTCACCTCGCAGCCCTGAAGGGCCAGTACGCGAGCCGCCGCCAGCGCGGTGTTCGGCTTGTTGTAGTCGACGAAGCAGGTCGCATAGACCGCGACCTTGCGCAGCCCGAAGGCAGGGCCCGCGGGATTGGGGGCCAGCGGGTCGTTCCGCAGCCGGTCGGTCGCCGTCTTCGAGTGATACTTCGGCAGCTCGGCCTCGGCGTCGATCTTGGCGATTGCCTCCAGGAGCTTCCGCAGCGGTGTATTCGAGCGCGCCGTCGCCCAGTTGGCAAGGCCGGCGACCGGCTTGGCGAGTTTGCCGTTGCGATCGGTCTCCCCCAGCTGCTCGCGCACCCATTCCTTCTCGCCCGCCCGCCGCTTGGAGGCCCGGTAGCGCAGGATCAGGTGCGGGATGTCGATGTCGAAGGGATGAGGCGGGACGTAGGGGCACTTGGTGAGGAAGCACATGTCGCAGAGCGTGCAGGCCTCCGCCACATGCGCGTGCTCCTTGGCCCCGATCCCGTCGACCTCGCCGGTGGCGCTCTCGTCGATGGCGTCGAACATCCGCGGGAAGCTGTCGCACAGGTTGAAACAGCGCCGGCACGTGTGACAGACGTCGAACTGGCGCTGCAGTTCGGCGTGCACCTTATCCAGGTCGTAGTAGTCGTCGTCCCGCCACAGGATGGGGCGGCGGAACGGCGCGTCGAGGCTGCCCTCACGCGGCGGAGATGTGGTCGGCGTCTCACTCATGCTGTCATCCCGGCCGTAGCGAAGCGGAGAGCCGGGACCCAGGGGTGGCGGCTCTCCCTTCTAGGTCCCGGATCGGCCTATGGCCGTCCGGGATGACAGCTCAGTCGAGCGTGTCGAGGGCGCGCTGGAAGCGGCCGGCATGGGACTTCTCGGCCTTGGCCAGGGTCTCGAACCAGTCCGCGATCTCGTCGTAGCCCTCTTCGCGAGCGGTGCGGGCCATGCCGGGATACATGTCGGTGTACTCGTGGGTCTCGCCCGCGATGGCGGCCTT
>NZ_CADEGK010000236.1 GCF_902826855.1 uncultured Phenylobacterium sp.
CTTGGTGAACTCGACAACCGGCCGATGATCTTCGACCCGACCGATATCGCCCGCGCAGGCGTTTTCCTGAGCATCGGCGCAGACGGCAAGCTTGTGGTCGACCGCGGCTATGTTCGCCCGGAAGACGAGGCGCCTGTTGTCCTTCCCGAGGATGAGACCGACGGTTGTGCGGCGGCGATCAGCGGCCGAGCCGGCGAGCCTGGCTCCAGCGGCTCGTCCCGTACCGTCATCACGGTCGGGGGGCAGCCGATCGAAGGCGACGAGGACGAGGACGACGCGATCAAGCCGTTGCCCGAGCGCCTGGTGGTCGAACTGACCGCCCATCGCACGCTCGCGCTGCGCGACGCCGTGGCGAGCAACCCGCAAATCGCGCTGACGGCGCTTCTGCACAAGCTCGTCATCGACACGTTCCAGCGCACCACCACTGGCGGCGGATGCCTTGAAGCGTCCGTGCGACATGTCTTCTTCCCCGCGCAGGCTGCCGACCTCAAGGACTGCCCCTCCGCACGCGCGATCGCGGAGCGTCAGGACGCTTGGAAGGCCGACCTTCCGCAGGACGATCAGGCGCTCTGGGACTGGCTGTCGGCGCTCGACGATGCGAGCCGGCTCTCCCTGCTCGCCCACTGCGTAAGCTTCGGCGTCAATGCGCTTTACGAAAAGCCGAACCCCTATGGCGGGAACGGCGTGTCCCAGCACGGGCTCGAACGCCGTCTCACCCAGGCCGACCGGCTCGCGCGCGCCACCGGTCTCGACATGGTGGACGCCGGATGGCGGCCGTCCGTCGACAACTATCTCGGCCGGGTGCCGAAGCGCCGCATCGTCGAGGCCGTGCGTGAGGGCGCCGGAGACCGGGCCGCGCAGCTCATCGAGCATCTCAAGAAGGGTGACATGGCCAAGGAGGCCGAACGCCTCCTCGCCGACACCGGGTGGCTGCCCGAACCGTTGCGGCTTGCCCATACGGAAAGGTCGTCCGAACCCGGCGAACCCGAAACCGAGGCAGGCTCCAAGGATTTGCCGGCGTTCCTGTCCGGCGACGAGGAAGCCTCGGACGAAGATGTCGAGCCACTCCCGGCCATCGCGGCCGAGTAGCCGATCCAGGCGGGGCCGCTCCGGCGGTCCCGCATCTCTCCTCACACGTCCTTTCCATCAGCCCGGTCGCCGCGCCGGGCTTTTCCATGTTCGCGGGAGACTGTCATGGCAGACTATTTCACGCACTTCTCGTGCCTGCTCGACGTCGGCACGCCCCAGAATGCCGCACGCGCGCTCGATCTCTACAACGCACTGACCGAGGCTGGCGCTGCGGAGGAACCGCCGTCCGAAGGCTTCCTCGTCTCCATCCAGCCCGAGCACGGCGGCTCGCAGCTCTGGCTGCGGGATGACGTCTCCGGCGATCCCGAACGGCTGATCCAGTTCGTGAAGCTCTGCGCTACGGAGTTCGGTCTCAAGGGCCGTTGGGGCTTTCAGTACGCCAACACATGCTTGCGGCCGCGGCTCAATTCCTTCGGCGGTGGCGCGCACATCCTCGACCTCGGCACCGGCGATACGGTCGGATGGATCGACACCGATGGCTGGCTCGCCACCGCTTTGGACGGAGGTGATCCCGATGCCTGAGATCATCGAAACCATCGTCTATCGGCTCGATGAACTCTCCGACGCGGCGAAGGACGCCGCGCGCGGATGGTATCGCGAAGGCGGCTTCGATCATGACTGGTTCGAGTTCGTCTATGACGACTTCGAACGCATCTGCACGATCCTGGGCATCAGCCTCCGGACGCGCCCTGTCCGGCTGTTCGGCGGCGGCACCCGCTCGAAACCCTGCATCTGGTTCTCGGGCTTCTGGAGCCAGGGGGACGGGGCCTGCTTCGAGGGCGACTACAGACATGCGAGAGCCGCCGCCCGCCGCATCCGAGACTATGCACCAACGGATACCGCGCTTCACCGGATCGCCGACACCCTCCAGGCCGTTCAGCGGCGCAACTTCTACCAGCTCCGAACCACCGTGACCCACCGGGGGCGCTACTATCACGAGCATTGCATAGCCATCACAGTCGATCGCGACAGCCCCACGGGTCAGGACATGACCACCGATGCGGAAAATACCGTTTCCGAAGCGCTCCGAGATCTGGCCCGCTGGCTCTACCGCCAGCTCCAACGGGAATACGAGCATCTGACCTCGGACGAGGCCGTCGACGAGGCGATTGCGGCGAACGGCTACACCTTCACCGAAGCGGGCCGGCGCTTCGGCTGAAGCAGGCACGCGTACATCTCACGAGAGGGAGAGAGGGGCCGGGACGGGTTTGAGCCCGGACGGTCGAGAGAGAGCGCCCACGGGCTCGTCCTGTTCCCGCTCTCCTTTCGAGGTTTTCCCCATGTACGATCGTTCCGCGCCAGCCGCACAAGAACATACGCCGGCATCTCATCTGCCACGCGCCGACCGAACCGCCGCACTGCTCGGCGCCGCCCGATCCATCCTCCCCCATCTCGAAGCCGGCAGACGTGTGGACGCCACCCTACTTCGTGAAGCGATGGAAGCGAGCTTCAACGCGTCCGACGCTGCCGGAGCCTGGGATTGGAAGCTGGCCTATGATGCTTGCGAAGCAGCGACCGTTCTTTTCGTCCGCAAATACGGCAGAGCGCTTTTGCACAAAGCCGGTTCTCCGGCCGCCGCCCTGCCGCTGATCGCGAAAGTCGCCGGGCTGCTTCCCACGCACACGCGCCGCACGATGGACAGCGAGACGTTCCAGCAGTTCTCGACGCCCATCCCGCTCGGACTCATCGCGGCGACCGCTGCCACCATCCTGCCCTCCGACCGTGTGCTCGAGCCTTCGGCAGGGACCGGCTTGCTCGCGATCCTGTCGGAGATCGCGGGCGCGACCTTGATCCTCAACGAACTGGCGGAGACCCGGGCCAACCTCCTCTCCTCGCTCTTTCCGGTCGTTCCCGTCACGCGCTTCGATGCGGCGCAGATCGACGATTACCTGGACCCGGCGATGATCCCGACCGTCGTGCTGCTGAACCCGCCATTCTCTGCACTTGCAAATGTCTCTGGGCGCATGGGCGACGCAGCGCTGCGGCACATCGCGTCCGCGCTCGCCCGCCTCGCCGAAGGCGGGCGCCTGGTGGCCATCACGGGCGCCAATTGCGGCCCGGACCATCCCGCCTGGCGCGAGGCGTTCATGCGCCTGCAGGTGCGCGGGCGCGTCGTGTTCACCGCGAGCATCGACGGCGCCGTCTATGCCAAGCACGGCACCGCCATCGACACGCGGCTCACCGTGTTCGACAAGCTGCCGGCAGACGATCCGGCCCGCTTTCCGGCATCACCGGGAACCGCACCCGACGCGCGCACACTCATGGATTGGGTCACGAAGCAGGTTCCGTCGCGCCTCACGCTGGCGGACTCTCTCGCCCTGCCCACGCCGTCGCCGATGACGTCGAAGCGGGTTGCCCGCCCGAGTGCGCGCGGTCCCGCGAAATCAGCTCTCAGATCCTCACTCGACGAGCCCAGTTACGTGGATCTTGCCTATGAGACCCTCGACTGGCAGCCGGCCGAGGGCGGTCGCCTGACCGACGCCATCTACGAGGAATACGCACTTCAGACGATCCGCATTCCCGGCTCTCAGGCGCATCCGACCAAGCTCGTGCAATCGGCGGCCATGGCGTCGGTAGCGCCGCCAAAGCCAAGTTATCGTCCACGCCTGCCCGAACGGCTCATCAACGAGGGCGTCCTTTCCGACGCGCAGCTCGAAACCGTGATCTATGCTGGCGAGGCGCACACGGGCTTCCTCAGCGGCGCCTGGACCGTTGACGCGACCTACGACCTCGTCTCCGCGGCAACCGACGACGCGGCATCCGCCATCCGCTTCCGACGCGGTTTCATGCTGGGCGACGGCACCGGCGCGGGCAAGGGGCGCCAGTCCGCCGCCATCATCCTCGACAACTGGCTGCGCGGACGGCGCAAGGCCCTCTGGATCTCGAAGTCCGACAAGCTGATCGAGGACGCGCAGCGCGACTGGTCGGCGCTCGGCATGGAGCGCCTGCTCGTGACGCCGCTCTCCCGCTTCCCGCAAGGACGGCCGATCACACTGCCGGAAGGCATCCTATTCACCACCTACGCCACGCTACGGTCCGATGAGAAAGCCGAGAAGGTTTCGCGCGTCCGGCAGATCGTCGATTGGTTGGGCTCAGATTTCGACGGGGTGATCATCTTCGACGAGAGCCATGCCATGCAGAACGCCGGCGGCGGCAAGGGAGAACGAGGTGACGTCGCGCCCTCGCAGCAGGGCCGTGCCGGCTTGCGCCTCCAGCACGCCCTCCCCGACGCCCGCATCGTCTATGTCTCGGCGACAGGCGCCACCACCGTTCACAATCTGGCCTATGCCCAGCGCCTCGGCCTGTGGTGCGGCGAGGACTTCCCCTTCGCCACCAGGGCCGAATTCGTCGCTGCCATCGAAGCCGGTGGCGTGGCGGCGATGGAGGTGCTGGCCCGCGATCTTCGCGCCCTTGGCCTCTATACCGCCAGGTCGCTGTCCTATGACGGGGTCGAGTACGAGCTGGTCGAGCACACGCTCACCGACGAGCAACGCCGCATCTATGACGCCTATGCTGGCGCGTTCTCGATCATCCATAACAATCTCGATGCCGCGATGCGCGCCGCGAACATCACCAGCGAGACAGCCACGCTCAAC
Source organism: uncultured Phenylobacterium sp. (assembly GCF_902826855.1). Classification (GTDB taxonomy): domain Bacteria; phylum Pseudomonadota; class Alphaproteobacteria; order Caulobacterales; family Caulobacteraceae; genus Phenylobacterium. The sequence goes on from NZ_CADEGK010000236.1 coordinate 4,686, forward strand.
GCCCGCGCCAAATCAGCCGCCCGTTCGGCCTTCGAAAGCACCAAGCAGCGCTTCTTCGGGCATCTGCTGACCTCGATGAAGACCCCGACCCTGATCCGCTCGATCCAGCGCGATCTCGATGACGGGCACGCGGCTGTCGTCCAGATCGTCTCCACCGGCGAGGCCCTGATGGAGCGGCGACTGGCCGAGGTGCCGACCGAGGAATGGAACGACGTGCGCGTCGACATCACGCCGCGCGAATATGTCCTCTCTTACCTTCAGCACTCCTTCCCGGTGCAGCTCTATGAGCCGTTCACCGACGCGGAAGGCAATCTCTCTTCGCGACCCGTCACCCGCGATGGCCAGCCCGTCGAGAGCCGCGAAGCGGTCGCCCGGCGTGACCGGTTGATCGAGAAACTCGCAAGCCTTCCGCCGGTGCCTGGCGCGCTTGATCAGATCGTCCAGCGCTTCGGAACCGACATGGTGGCCGAAGTCACCGGGCGCGCGCGGCGAATCATCCGCAAAGGTGATCGGCTGATGGTCGAGAACCGTCCCGGCTCTGCCAACCTCGCCGAGACCGCCGCCTTCATGGATGATGCCAAGCGCATCCTTGTGTTCAGCGACGCCGGGGGAACCGGGCGCAGCTACCACGCCGACCTCGCCGCGCGGAACCAGCGCCTTCGCGTCCACTATCTCCTAGAACCGGGCTGGAAAGCCGACGCCGCCATCCAGGGCCTCGGCCGCACGAACCGCACCAACCAGGCGCAGCCGCCACTGTTTCGTCCGATCGCGACGGACGTGAAAGCCGAGAAGCGCTTCCTGTCGACCATCGCCCGCCGGCTTGACACGCTCGGAGCGATCACACGTGGCCAGCGCCAGACCGGCGGACAGGGCCTCTTCAGACCCGAAGACAATCTTGAAAGCCCCCATGCGCGCGACGCGCTGCGCCAGCTCTACCTGCTGATCGTCCGCGGCAAGGTCGAAGGCTGCTCGCTCCAGCTCTTCGAGAGCGCCACCGGCCTCAGCCTGATGGACGAGACCGGCATCCGCGACGAGCTGCCGCCGATCACGACCTTTCTCAATCGACTGCTGGCGCTGACGATCGACCTCCAAGGCGTGTTGTTCACCGCCTTCGAGCAGTTGCTCAATGCCCGGATTGCGGGAGCACTGGCCAGCGGCACCTACGACATCGGGCTGGAAACACTGAAGGCCGAGAGCTTCGTCGTCACCGACCGGCACGCCATCTATACGCACCCGGCCACCGGCGCCGAGACGCGGTTGCTGACAATCACGCAGCGCGAGCGCAACCGGCCCCTGTCGCTTGATCAGGCGTTCGAGCTTCTGGCCGACCCACGGGCAGCCTTGCTCATCAACGAACGATCCGCCCGGGCGGCGGTGCAAGTGCCAGCCCCAAGCATTATGCTGGATGATGGTGAAATCGAACGCCGGGTACGCTTGCTCCGGCCGATGGAACACCACCATGCATCGCTGGCGGCGATGGCGGAGAGCCATTGGCGGGTGGCAGATCGCGATGTCTTCGCGGCGGCGTGGCAGCGCGAACTGGCGCAGATCCCGGAGTTCACCGACAGCTCGATCCATGTCGTCGCCGGGCTCCTGCTCCCGATCTGGAAGCGTCTCCCGGATGAGTGCACGCGTGTCTATCGCCTTCAGACGGACGATGGCGAACGCATCATCGGGCGACGCGTGGCTCCAGCTTGGGCGGCCAACGCGCTCGC
>NZ_CADEGK010000237.1 GCF_902826855.1 uncultured Phenylobacterium sp.
GGGCGGGTCGGTCGCGCGGTGCAGAGGTTAACCTTCGCCTTGCAGCAGCCTCGGCCTATGGTCTCGCGAAGAAAAGGCGGGAGGACTCCACATGGCTGACATTGACACCGGCACGACCGACCTATTGGCCACCCTCGATGGCGGCGTCCTGACCCTGACGCTCAACCGGCCGCAGGCGCGCAACGCCATGAGCGACGACATGAACCAGGCCCTGGCCCGCCAGCTCGCTACGGCCGAGCTGGACCCCGCGGTGAAATGCGTGGTGCTGACCGGGGCGGGCAACGGCTTCTGCGCCGGCGGCGACGTGAAGGGCATGAACAGCCGCAACTCGGGCGGCGGCCAGGGCTCCATCGACGCGGCCATCCACCGCCAGCGGCTCACCCAGCGGGCCACCGCCGGCAAACTGTTCAAGATGCCCAAGCCGACGCTTGCCGCCCTGCCCGGCGCGGCGGCCGGCGCCGGACTGGGGCTGGCGCTCGCCTGCGACCTGCGGATCATGGCCTCCACCGCGATCCTCACCACCGCCTTCGCGAAGGTCGGCTTCTCCGGCGACTACGGCGGCACGTACTTCCTAACCCAGCTGGTGGGGTCGGCGAAGGCGAGGGAGATGTACTTCCTCTCCGACCGGGTCAGCGCCGAGGAGGCGCTCCGGCTCGGTCTCACCAACTGGGTCTGCTCGCCGGAGGAGCTGGCGGCCAGGACGGCAGAGGTGGCCACGCGCCTCGCGGCCGGCCCGACGGTCGCCTATCGCTACATGAAGGAGAACCTGAACCGCGCCATGGCCGGCGACGTCGACGAATGCCTGGACATGGAGGCCACCCACCACGTCCACACCGGCCAGACCGCCGACCATAAGGAAGCTGCCAAGGCCTTCGTGGAAAAGCGCGAGCCGGTGTTCATCGGGCGCTGAAGCGTCCCGTCGCATCCGCGACGCGGGCCTTCAGGTCGCGGATGGTGGCGATGGGCCGGCTCAGCCAGCCGCCTCCTCGAGGGCCGCGGCCGGCGCCGGCGGCGGCGTCGGCGATGCGAGCTGCCGCAAGAGGAAGATGCCGGTCATGTTGAGAGCGACCGCGAACGGGATGTGCAGGGCGACCAGGTTGTTGACGATCGCTGGGTCGACCGTTCCCGGTATCGCGCGGATCGGGAACCCCACCATCGAGACGATCGCGCCCGCAACGAAAGCCCCGCCGCCGATCGCCCACTTGGAGAGCACACCCAGGACCCCGAAGGTCAGGCCCTCGGCGCGCATGCCGGTGCGCTGCGCGACCGCGTCCATGGCGTCGGTCAGCATCGAGCCCGTGATGATGGCCGCGGTCAGTCCGCAGGCGACCGACACGAGGAAGATGCCCGTCATCACCGGCAGCAAGGCCGGCGAGTCAGGGCCCGGGAACAGGCCGGCAAACTTCAGGGCTGGCGGGATCGCCGTCGCCGCCAGCCAAACGAGGTAGAGGGTCACCATCGCTCGGCGCTTTCCTAGCCGCTCGCTGAGCGGCCGGGCGACGGGAAGCGCGATGAAGGCGGCGAGGCCGGCGGCCCCGATGATGATCCCGAGCGACTGGGGCTTCATGCCCCAGAAGTGGAGGAACTCGTAGCTGGAGAGCCCATCGTTGGTCCCCTGGGCCAGGCTCATGAGCGTCCCGGCGCCCAGGATCAGCATCAACTGCCGGTCGGACAATGCGGCCCGGCACTCCGCGAAAACCTCGCGCAGGTTCTTGCGCTCGGCCTTGGGTGGCACGTGCAGGTACTTGATCCGGTGGTGGGTCGCCAGCGTCGAGATCAGGATGGTGATCCCGATCACCACCGCCGCGACCGTGCCGGCGTCCGCATAGCGCGCAGCGTTGAGCATTCCGGTCGGATTGTCCGCGTCCTCCGCCAGGAAGACCCGATAGACGACGAGCGCGAAGCCGCCTCCACCCACGATCGCGAAGAACCAGCGCCACGCCAGGAGGGTGGTCCTATCGTGAGTGTAGGTGGCCAGTTCCGGCGCCAGCGCGATCGATGGGATCTCGTAGAAGGAGATCGCGATCCGGGCCGCGAGCAGGCTGGCGACCATGAAGCCCAGCATCATCGGCTGCGAGAGCCCGGCCGGCATGTGCCAGACCAGGAAGAACGCCAGGGCGGACGGAACGGCCGAGGCGTACATGAGCGTGTGGCGGCGACCGAATAATCCCTTCAGGCCATCCGAGTAGCGTCCGATCAGGGGATCGATCACGGCGTCGACGACGATGCTGGCCATGATCGCCGCGCCGACCCAGATGGCGGGCAGACCCAGCACCTGATTGAAGTAAAGCTGGAGCAGACCCGCCGACATGATCGTACCGCCCACGCCCATGGACAGCGAGCCCAGGCCATAGGTGAACTTGGTGAAGAACCCGAGGCGGGGCTGTTCGGTCATGAGGAGCCATCCGTGAGCGGCCGGCGCGGGACCGGGTCTGGGGTGTTGATGTCCATCCGGGCGACCCGTCGGGGCGCTTGGTGACGCTTGCCGTGACTCAGCCGGCGACTTCCTTGAGGGCCCCGCCAACGGGCGGCGTCGCTGCGGCCTTCGGCACGGCGAGCCGCGACAGCAGGACAATCGCAGTCAGGTTGAGCGCCACGGCGGCCGGAATGTGCAGAAGGATCATGTTGGTGATGATCGCGGGGTCGACGGTCCCCGGGATGGCGCGGACGGGGAAACCCACGATCGAGACGATTGCGCCGGCAACGAAAGCGCCGCCGCCGACCGCCCACTTGGAGAGCACCCCCAAGACCCCGAAGGTCAGGCCTTCGGCGCGCATGCCGGTGCGCGCTGAGATCTGGTCCATCACGTCTGTCACCAACGAGCCCAGGAGAATGGTGGCGGTCAGGGAGCAGGTGGTTGCGATTAGGAAGTTGCCCATCATGACCGGCAGCAGAGCCGGTGAACCAGCCTCGGGGAACAGGCCCGCGAACTTCAGCGCCGGGGGAATCGCGGTCGTGGCCAGCCACACGATATACAGTCCCATCATCGCTCGGCGCTTGCCGATCCGCTCGCCGAGCGGACGCGCCAGGGGTAGCGAGATGAACGCGGCCAGGCTGGCGGCGGCGATGATGACGCCCAGCTGCTGCGGCTTCAGGCCCCAGAAATGGAGCGCCTCATAGCTGGAGAGCCCGTCCTTGGTGCCGTGGGCGAGGCCCATCAGCGTGCCCGCGCCCAGGATCAGAAGCAGCTGGCGGTCGGCGATGGCGGCGCGGCAATCGGCCAACACCTCGCGCAAGCTCTGGCTTTTGGCCGGAGGCGGCACGTGGAGATCCTTGATCCGTCGATGGGTCGCGAGAGTCGAGACGAGGATGGTGATCCCGATGCAGATGGCCGCGATGGTGCCCGCGTCGGCGTAGCGCTCGGCGTTGAGCATCCCCAGCGGATTGCCGGCGTTCTCAGCCAGGAAGACCCGATAGAGGATGAGCGCGAAAGCGCTGCTACCCACGACCACGAAGAACCAACGCCACGCGAGGAGGCTCGTGCGGTCGTGGGTGTAGGTGGCCAGCTCCGGCGCCAGCGCGATCGAGGGGATCTCGAAGAATGAGATGGCGATCCGAGCTGCGAGCAGGCTCACCGCCATGAACGCCAGCAGCGCCGGCTGCGAAAGGCCAGTGGGCGGGTTCCAGACCACCCAGAACAACAGGGCTGCCGGGATCGCCGAGGCGTACATCAGGGTGTGCCGCCGGCCGAAGATCCCTCTGAGATTGTCCGAGTAGCGCCCGATCATCGGATCGATCACCGCATCGACGAGCTTGCTGACCATGATCGCCGCGCCCACCCAGACGGCTGGCAGGCCCAGCACCTGGTTGAAGTAGAGCTGCAGCAGGCCGGCAGACATGATCGCCGCGCCGATGCCCGTGGACAGCGAGCCCAGGCCGAAGCTGAACTTGGTGAGGATCCCAAGGCGGGGCTGTTCAGTCATGAGACGGCGTCCTTCCAGGGACCGCGAGCGGCCAAATCGCCCCGCGGGGCGAGGATCGGAGGCTGCCGGTGCGCAGCCTTGCCGGAGAGAATGAGGCGGTCGATCGTAGGGTCCCGTCGCAGCGGCAGGGCGCCTGGATCAGTGTCGTGACGGAGGAGTCGGCGAGCACCGCGCCGAAGCAGAGTCGCGAGGGAGAAGGCTCACGGCCTCCACGCGTCGCACACGTCATGCGCCTTGCCTCACGTCGACTCCCATTGGCGCTCTACGTCGCCATTCACTGCGGCCGATCCTAGCCAGCGGTTTCGGGATCCTCCAAGGTAATTTTCCGTAATATGAGTATGGCGCCCGCGGCCGCGCGAGGAATCGCGTTGCGATGACCGGGAATCAGAGGCGCTGCGCGTGCCAGCGCAGGTGATCGTCCATGAAGCTCGCGATGAAGTGATAGCTGTGGTCGTAGCCAGGCTGGCGCCGCAGCGTCAGCGGAATCCCGGCGGCCTTGCACGCCGCCTCCAGCAGTTCGGGCTTCAGTTGGCTCTCCAGGAAGTCGTCCGCCTCGCCCTGGTCGACGAGCAGTTCATCGACGCGCGCGCCGTCCTCGATCAGCACCGTGGCGTCGTACCGGCGCCAGGAAGCGCGGTCTGGCCCAAGGTAGCCGCCCAGCGCCTTTTCGCCCCAGGGACAACGCATGGGCGAGGCGATCGGGGCAAACGCCGAGACGCTCTTCCAGCGGCCGGGCGTCTTCAGCGCCAGGGTCAGCGCGCCGTGGCCGCCCATGGAATGACCCGTGAGCCCCTGGCGGTCCAGGTCGACCGGGAAGTTGGCCGCGACCACCTCCGGCAACTCGGCCGTGATGTAGCTTTCCATCCGGTAGTTGGCGGCCCACGGCGCCTGCGTGGCGTCGAGGTAGAACCCGGCGCCCAGGCCGAAGTCGTAGGCGCCGCCGGGGTCATCCGGCACGCCCTCGCCGCGCGGGCTGGTGTCGGGCGCCACGAAGATCAGGCCAAGCTCGGCGCAGGCGCGCTGGAATTGGCCCTTCTCCGTGACGTTGGCGTGGGTGCAGGTCAGGCCGGAGAGGTACCAGACCACCGGACGCGGCCCGGCCTGCGGCGGGACGAAGACAGAGAAGGTCATCGCCGTCCCGGTTTCCCGACTCTGGTGTCGATAGACGCCCTGGACGCCGCCGAACATCCGGCTGCTTGAGACCGTCTCCAGGCTCAATAGACCACCACGGAACGGATGCTCTCCCCCGAGTGCATCAGGTGGAAGGCTTCGTTGATCTGCTCCAGCGGCATGCGGTGGGTGATCATCGGGTCGATCTGGATCTTGCCGTCCATGTACCAGTCGACGATCTTCGGCGTGTCGGTGCGGCCGCGCGCGCCGCCGAAGGCGGTCCCCTTCCAGGTGCGGCCGGTGACGAGCTGGAAGGGCCGAGTGGAGATCTCCTGGCCGGCCGCCGCCACCCCGATGATGATGCTGGTGCCCCAACCACGGTGACAGGCCTCCAGCGCCTGGCGCATCACCAGCGTGCTGCCGGTGGCGTCAAACGTGTAGTCGGCGCCGCCTCCGGTCAGCTCGACCAGGTGCGCGACCAGGTCGCCACCGTCCAGGCGGTGCGGATCGACGAAGTGGGTCATGCCGAACTGGCGGCCCCAGGCCTCGCGCTTGGGCTGGATATCGACGCCGACGATCATGCCGGCGCCCACCAGCTTCAAGCCCTGGATGACGTTCAGGCCGATGCCGCCCAGGCCGAACACGACGCAGTTGGCGCCCGCCTCGACGCCTGCGGTGTTGACCACCGCGCCCACGCCCGTGGTGACGCCGCAGCCCACGTAGCAGGCGGTATCGAACGGTGCGTCCTTGCGGATCTTGGCCACCGCGATCTCCGGCAGCACCGTGAAGTTCGAGAAGGTCGAGCACCCCATGTAGTGGAACACCGTCTCGCCCTTGTAGGAGAACCGGCTTGTGCCATCCGGCATAAGTCCCTTGCCCTGGGTGGCGCGGATCGCGGTGCAGAGATTGGTCTTGCGGCTGAGGCAGCTTTTGCACTGGCGGCATTCGGGCGTGTAGAGCGGGATCACGTGGTCGCCCACCGCCACCGACGTGACCCCCGGCCCCACCTCGACCACCACGCCCGCGCCCTCGTGCCCCAGGACGGACGGGAAGAGGCCCTCCGAATCGAAGCCGTCCAACGTGTAGGCGTCCGTGTGGCAGATGCCGGTGGCCTTGATCTCCACCAGGACCTCTCCGGCGCGCGGTCCCTCCAGGTCCAGTTCCACGATCTCCAGCGGCTTCTTGGCCTCGAAGGCCACCGCGGCGCGCGTCTTCATTACTCGTGTCCCTCGACATCGTCAGCGGGGCGCAGCATTTCTGAAGGGCGCGCCAATGTGAAGGCGCAATGCGCCCCTCAAGCCCACATTTCCCAAGTAAGGCGCTGATTTCGCTGTCCTGACCATTATATTTC
>NZ_CADEGK010000238.1 GCF_902826855.1 uncultured Phenylobacterium sp.
CGTGGTCGGCCTGGTCGGCCTGCTGCTGGGATGCGACGCCCGCGGCCGCCAACTGACGCTGGCGGGCCGCATCGCGGATGGCATAGGCGAGGGCTTCGCGAGCGCCCTGAACGCTGGCCTGCTGCTGGCGATAGGCGGCGCGGGCGGCGTCCACCTGCAGGCCGATGTTGGCGACCTGGGCGGCGGCGGCCTGGGCGTTGGCCTGGTAGTCGCGCGAGTCCAGCCGGAACAGCACCTGGCCACGTCGCACGAACTGGTTCTCATGGACGTAGATCTCGACGACCCGCCCCGCGATCGATGGGGCCACGGGGGCCTTGGCGATCTGGACGTAGGCGTTGTCAGTGGTTTCGAAGCGACCGCTGATCAGGACGAGATACGCAACGACCGCCAGGATGATCGCGGGTCCGATGATCATCAGCGCGACACGCCAGCGGCGCAGAAACGACTGCCGCCGCTGGGGACTCGCCACGGTCACGCCCTCCTCAACATGAGCCTCAACGGTATCCTTCATTCAGCGGCCTCGTCGTCGGGGGACTCGATGGTTATGTCCGTCAAGCGCGCGCGCAGGCGGCCGAGGGTCGCCTGCAACCTCAGGAGTTCCGCATCGGAAAAGTCGCGGAAGCATTCGGCCTGCAACTGGTCGGCGGCGGCGAACATCTCGGGGAGCAGGTCACGGGATTTGCGCGTCAGGTGAACCCGCCACTTGCGGCGATCCGCAGCATCGGGCCGGCGCTTGACGTGGCCGCTCTTCTCGAGCCGGTCGACCGCCTCGCCGAGCGCGACGCGGGTGATGTCGAGGCGTTTGGCGAGCGAGGCCTGGGTCTGCCCATCCTCCCGCGAGAGATAGGTGATGATCCGCCGGGTCGAACCCGTGAGGCCGACATTGCGCATCCGCTGATCGAACGCCGATCGTAGCAGTCGCGTGACCTCGGCCAGCGCGAAGGCGGTATCGAAGCTCGCATAGGCCCGCTGGCGAGCCGGATCGGGCGCGGTGGCGGCTTGAACATCGACTGGTTTTGAGCGCGTAGCCATGAGATGTAATGCGCCTTATCATTATGTGCCTTGCAGTGGAAGGATGAGCGCGTGACGAACCACCGGTCGGAGATCTTCCTGGGTGATGAGGGCCTGGCCCTCGCGGCCGACTGTTACGGTACGCGGGGACGAGGGACCGTGTTGCTCGCCCACGGCGGCGGCCAGACGCGGCATGCCTGGGCCAAGACCGGCGTGAGGCTGGCTGAGGCCGGTTGGCGCGCCGTCGCACTCGACCTGCGCGGTCATGGCGACAGCGGCTGGTCGCCGACGGGGGATTATCAAATCCAGCGCTTCGCTGCAGACCTAATCCAGGTCGCCGCGCAACTTGGCGATCGTCCGGCGCTTGTGGGCGCCTCGCTGGGCGGCATTGCAGGCATGATGGTCGAGGCGGTTGCGGCGCCGGGCACGTTTTCGTCCCTCACCCTGGTCGACATCACGCCGCAGATGGAACCGGCCGGTGTGGCCAAGGTCATGGGCTTCATGTCGGAGCGCGTCGAAAGCGGCTTCGGCAGCCTAGAGGAAGCCGCCGAGTTCATCGCCAGCTACCTGCCCAACCGACCGCGCCCGAAGGACCTCAAGGGCCTGGACAAGAACCTGCGCCGCCACCCCGATGGCCGCTATCGGTGGCACTGGGATCCTCGGTTCGTGACGAGCGTGCGGGAGGGCCGCGAGGGCCACTCCACGGCAGACTTCGCCGCCCGTATGGGCGCCGTGCGGATACCGGTGCACCTCATCCGTGGCCGGATGAGTGAACTGGTGTCCGCGGACGCCGCAAAGGCCTTCCTCGCCGCCGTGCCCCACGCCCGGTTCACGGATGTCGAGAACGCCGGCCATATGGTCGCCGGGGACCGCAATGATGCGTTCATCGAGGCCGTTGTGAGCTTCCTGACCCGCGTAGACGCCGCGGAGCCGCAGAATGGCTGACGCAGCGCTACCGCCCGGGCTCGATGGCGACGCCCTGCAACGGGCGCTCGGCATTGCGCCGTTTCATGCCTGGCTCGAGCTGCGGATTCTCAGCTCAGGCGAAGGGCGTCTGGAGATCGAGATGCCGTGGCGCGACGAGATCGTCTCCAATCCGCGGATCGGGTCGGCGCACGGCGGCGTCCTGGCAAGCCTCATCGACTTGGCCGGCATGTACGCCATCCTGACCCAGACCACGGCGGTCAGCGCGACCGCGGGCCTGCACGTGGACTACGATCGCCCGGCGACGGCGGGGCCGATCCGGGTGCGTTCCGAAGTGGTGAAACTGGGCCGGACCCCTCGGTCGCCTCGGCCGAATTGTTCGGCCCCTCGGAGGGGCTGGTGGCCAGCGGGCGAGGATCCTACCTGATGCGTTGAATGGCCAATGCACTCCCCATGCCTATCGGCGAAGGGAGGGCGCGGGCTCGCGAGCCTGTGGAGACTGGAGGGAAGCGCCCTCCGCCGGCGGGGACCAGGACCCTTCCCATGACCCTGTCCTTCACCGAGCTGATGAACGACATCGTCGCGCGCATTGAGGCCGGCACACCGCCGTGGCGCCAGCCCTGGGCGAACGGCGCCGATCCCTGCGGTCGAACGGCGAGCCCTTCACCTGTTCGAACGCCTGGCTGCTGGCGTTCGCCGGCTCCGTGCGAGGCTGCAGCTCGCCCTACTGGTTCACCTTTCGCCAGGCGCTGGAAATCGGAGCCCCGGTTCGCAAAGAGGCCAAGGCGGCGCCGGCCATCCTCTTCAAGAAGCGGCTCGTGGACCGCGATTCGGCCATGATCCCGCAGACGGCGAAGCCCGGGTTGCGCGGTACATGAAGACCTACGCGGTCTTCAACGCCGCAGACCTGACCGACTGCCCGGCGCGCTACCTGGCGGCGCCGAAGGTCGATCCGGTCGCCCGGGTGCCGCCCGCAACCACATGCTGTACGCCATCCCTGCGCGGATCGAACTCGGGGGCGCGCGCGCCTTATACAGTCCCGCCAGCGACTTCATCCGCCTGCCGGCGCCTGAGACGTTCATCACCGTCGACGGCTTCCTGGCGACCAAAGCCCATGAAGCCGTCCACTGGTCTGGGGCGGCGCACCGCCTGAACCGGGAGTTCGGAAAGCGTTTCGGCGACGAGGCCTACGCCTTCGAGGAGCTGGTGGCAGACATCGCCGCGTGCGCGATCGGCCGGCAGATCGGCCTTCGGCCCCGGCTGATGGACAGCCATGCGACCTATCTCGCGCACGGGGCGAAGGTTCTCAAGTCGCGTCCGAACGCGCTGATGGAAGCCTCCGGCCATGCCCAGCGGGCGGTTGACTACCTGCTGGCATTCAGCGCGGCGCCAACGCCGGCGGCCACCGCGGCCGCGGAAAGTCAGACATCGCTGGACCTTGGCGATCGGCGGTGAAGGAAGGGCGGTTCCGGGTGCGCTCGCAGAGAGCGCGTCAGGAGATTGTCCCATGTCGACCTTAGGCTGGACCGAAGAGCGGATCGAACTTCCGGGGAAGCTCTGGCAGGACGGCCTGTCGGCCAGCCGGATCGCCCAGCAGCTGGGGGCGAGACGCGCAACGCCGTCATCGGCAAGGTGCACAGGCTGGGCCTGTCAGGCCGGGCCACGCCGTCGAAACCACAGCGTACGGTCTTCAAGCCCAGCGGGTGCCCCGTCGGGTGTGCAACCGGGATGAGGGGCCTGGCGCCGCCACGGCGCTGACGCTCGGCGCGCACATGTGCAAGTGGCCTCGTAAGAAGGAGGAGAAGCCGGCTGAGCCGGCTCCTCCCAATTGTCCTACTCGAAGCGGTAGGTGAGGGTGACGCCGTAGGTACGCGGCATGCCCGTGTAGCGCAGCAGCACATCGTTTACGTGCACTGCGGACGTCCAGTAGTGCTTGTTGGTGGCGTTGCGCATCCAGGCCTGAGCCGTCCACGCGCCACCATCGACACCCGCCCTTAGGTCCACAAGGGCATAGCCCTTCAGCTTCAGCGGGTCGTTGGGATGGTTGGTCGGGCAGGGCCCGACGGCCGCCGGCGACGGGGTGCCCGCGCAGGTAACGAAGCCGCCGAAGATCGGAAACACCCCGGAGATCCCGGCGTTGCGGAAGGCCGGAATGGGCGTTTCGTTGACGAAGAAGTTGTTCGTCTTGGTGACGAACTGGACCGATCCGCCGGCGAAGGCCGTCATCTGGTCGTTTAGGCTCCACCGGTACTCGGCGTCCACGGACCCCTGCCACTTCGGCGCCAGTGGGAACTTCTGGCCCGTGAAGTCGGCGTACTGGCTGTAGGCGTCGAAGTTGTAGTAGTTGCCTGGTATGCAGGTGACCAAGCCCGGCACGGTCGGATCGCTCTGTGCCGGCGGCGGTGCGCAGGTGTTCTTGCCCGACCTCAGGATCTTGGTGTCCTGGTAGCTGACGGACGGCCGCACGGTCAGACCCTCAAGCCAGTCGGGCGCATAGACCGCCGAGAGCTCAAAGCCCAGAACCCGCGACTTCGGAACGTTCACAAGCGCCGGCAGGGCCCCGAATACTACATCACTGATGGCGCCCAGAATCTGCTTATTCGTATAGTCATAGTAGAACATGGCCCCATTCAACTGCAGCGTGCGCTCCATGAGAAGGAGTTTCGCGCCCACTTCGTAGGAGAGTAAGGCTTCCTGAACGACCGGACGGGTCTGCTGGAAGGTTGATAGCGCAACTGTCGGGAATGAACCTGCCTTATAGCCCTTCGAGATATTCACATATGCCAGTTGATCCTGGGAGAACTTCCAATTGAGACCTCCTTGCCAGGATAGGTTGTCCTCCTTCAGACGCGAGTAGAAGAGTTGACCGTTGGGCGGTGAATTGAATGTGGGTCCCGGGCCAGTCGAGGCGCAACTATTCGGGGGCGAGAGCACGGGGCTTGGGCTATTGAAAGCCAAGATTTGCAGTTGGAACGCGACGTAGGCCCAGCTACCATCTCCGCTATCATTACCGCAGACCCCACCGAGCTTGCTGTACTCGGTGTACCGAATGCCGCCGACGGCGATGAGGTTCTCAAGGACGGGATACTCCACGTGGGCATATGCCGCGTAGGTATCGGTCTCCTGCACGTTGGTCGGTTTTGTGGGGCCGAGCGGGAAGCCGAAATTGACGCCGAGTTCTGCGTTGAAGGCGAACAGGGTCGGACTGGCCGTGGACGCGTTGTAGCTCTGGAGGAACTGATCCCAGGTCTCGGTGTACTCGTAGTTGCCGCCGATGAGCCATGCGCCCTTGCCGCCGAAGCTGCCGTTCAGGCGGATTTCCTGGAAGAACGTCTCGATCTTGCCGTGCTGGAGGCTCTGGTAGTCCGCGATGGCCATGCCCGCGCCGTCGATCGCCTGCTTGCGGCTAAAGCTTTGGGCCGACGACAGCGACGTCAGGGTCATGTCGTTGCCCAGGTCGTACTCCAGCCGCAGGGCCGTGCCGATGAAGCTATTGTCCTTCCGCGCCGGCTGGCAGCTCGTGGGCTGGCCGCCGGCTTGAGCCACGGAGCCAGGGCCCTGCGAAAGTGGCGGCGGGTTAATGAGGGTTGGGTTCTGGTTCGGAAGCAGCGTTCCGAGTTCCTGGTTGGCGATCGGATTGAACGGCGAGTTGTTGACGCACACGTTGGAGTCGGCCGCCCGGTTGTTCCGGGGCGCGAGCGGATAGTCGCGGATGGCCGGCGCCAGCGGTGCTAGCGGGCTGAGAACGGCGATCCCATACAGCTGCCCGAGCTGGCTCCACCCCTGGTCCTGCCACGCATTGACCGAGAGGTTCGCCCTGAAGTTGTCGGTCGGCTGCCACTGGAGCATCACCCGCCCGTTGAGGAAGTCCTTGCCACCAAAGGGCTCGCCCTTGCGGGAGAAGTAAGCCTTCTGCCATTCGCCGCTCTGGTTGATGCGCGCGGACACTCGGTAGGACAGCGTGTCGCTGATCGGGCCGCTGACGAAGGCCATGATGTCCGCGTCGTTGAACCGGCCGTAGCTGACGTCGGCGCCCGCGGTGAAGTGATCCGTCGGCTTGCGCGCGATGTAGTTGATCGCGCCGCCGGTGGCGTTGTTGCCGAACACCGTGCCCTGCGGTCCCTTCAGGACCTCCACCCGCTCGAGGTCGAGGGTGGCGCCGTTGGTGAGAGCGGAGAAGGTTAGCGGCGTTTCGTCGAGGTAGACGCTGACGGTCGGAAGTCCGGCCAGGGACGTGTCCTGGAAGCCGACGCCGCGGATCGTGAAGACGTAGGTGCCGTAATAGGTCGGCGACGCCTGAAAGCCGGGGACGATCTTCTGCAGGTCGTTGGTGTCGCGGATGCCCAGCTTGTTGAGCCGATCCCCCGATTCCGCCTGAATCGACATGCCGACGTCGCGGATGTTCTCTTCGCGCTTCTGGGCGGTGACGACCAGTTCCTGGA
>NZ_CADEGK010000239.1 GCF_902826855.1 uncultured Phenylobacterium sp.
ACGGCGACGCGCCGGCCCGACCGGACCCCTCCGGCGACAACCGCGCCGTCACCTACCGCGTCTTCACCACCGGGCACGACGAGGTGGTGGCTGCCGAGGAGCTCTGCGACCCTGAGGAGCTGAGCCGCCTGCGCGCCTACCTCGACCAGCAGTTGGCCAGCGTCTCCAACGTGGTGTCGCGCCTGGCCAACAAGCTACAGCGCAAGCTGCTGGCGCAGCAGAACCGCTCGTGGACCTTCGATCTTGAGGAGGGCCTGCTCGACACCTCGCGTCTGACCCGGGTGATCACCGACCCGACCGCCTCGCTGGCCTTCAAGGAGGAGGAGGACACCGAGTTCCGCGACACGGTGGTCACCATCCTGATCGACAACTCCGGCTCCATGCGCGGTCGGCCGATCATGGTGGCGGCGGTCTGCGCCGACATCCTGGCGCGCACCCTGGAGCGCTGCGGGGTGAAGACCGAGATCCTGGGCTTCACCACTCGGGCCTGGAAGGGCGGCTCCAGCCGCGAGGACTGGCTGAAGGCCGGCAAGCCTGCCCAGCCCGGGCGGCTCAATGACCTGCGCCACATCATCTACAAGTCCGCCGACGCCCCCTGGCGACGCGCGCGGCGCAACCTCGGGCTGATGATGCGCGAGGGCCTCCTGAAGGAGAACATCGACGGCGAGGCGCTGATGTGGGCCCACCACCGGCTGATCGGCCGCCAGGAGGCCCGCCGCATCCTGCTGGTGATCTCCGACGGGGCGCCGGTGGACGACTCGACCCTTAGCGTGAACTCCGGGCACTACCTGGAGCGCCACCTGCGCGAGGTGATCACCGAGATCGAAACCAAGAGTCCCGTGCAGCTGATCGCCATCGGCATCGGCCACGACGTGACCCGCTACTACAAGAATGCCGTGACCATCGTGGACGTGGAGCAGCTGGCCGGAGCCATGGTCGAACAGCTGGCCGACCTGTTCGACGAGGAGGTCCGCCGGCTCACGCGCAAGAACGCCGGCCTGCTGGCCCCGCCGCCGAACACACAGGGACCGCAGGGGCCAATGCGCCGCTCGACCTTCAAGGAAGTGCGGAAGGTCACCGCTTGAGGCGCCTGGCGGCGGCCGCGCTCGCGGCGCTGCTCTGCGCCTGCGCGCCCCCCGCCCCACTGCCGAAGGGACCGATGCCGATGACGGCCGCGGTCGCTGTGGCCGCGGCGCCGGTCCCGCTGGATGCGCAGAATCCGACGACCACGCGGGTCGGACGCTTCATCTACGCCGGCGGGGTCGCACTCACTTCATCCGACACCGCGCGGCTGCACGGCCTGTCGGACATCAAGGTCTGGTCGAACGGTCGATTCCTGGCGCAGGGCGACGAGGCCGACCAGGTGGAGGGACGGCTGCGGCTTGACGCCGGCGGCCGGCTGGTGGGCGTCTCCGACGTGCGGATCCACCCCCTGAAGGGCCCCGACGGCCAGGATCTCTACGCCAAGGGCGCGCGCAGCCGAGACGCCGAGGGCGTGGCCGAGTTCCCCAATGGCGATCGGCTGGTGAGCTTCGAGCAACAGGATCGGGTGCTGCTGTTCCCGGCCGGCGGCGAACCGCCCCGCGAGGCGCCGAAGCCGGACATCGCATGGCGGTACAACCAGGGTATGGAGGCGCTGGACCTCGATCCCGCGGCCGGGCCGGACGCCTATCGCGTGGGCGTGGAGGCCACCGGCGCAACCTACCTCTGCCGGGTCTCCGCCGGGTGTGTCCCTGGCCCGGTAGTGGCGCAGGGCGATGGCTTCGACCTGGTCGCGCTGGCGATGCTGCCCGGCCGGCGCATCGCCTATCTGCTGCGCGCCTTCGACGCTGCGCGCGGCAACCGCATCATCCTGCGGATCACCGGGGCGGACGGGGCGACCCTGGACGAGTTGACGCTGGCCAGGCCTCTGGTCACGGAAAATCTCGAGGGCGTGGCAGCCGTGCCCGGTCGCGGCAGGACGGTGCGCTTCTACCTGGTCTCGGATGACAACTTCGGGACCTACAACGGCGTACCCACCGGCCAGCGGACCCTGCTGGTGGCGTTCGACTGGGCGCCGGCAGGGTCGACAGCCAAATAACGTCTCGCCATCCCACGGTCGCCCGCAGGGCTGCCCGGGGGATGACGGCGAAAAGAAAAAGGCCGCTGTTTCCAGCGGCCTCTTCGGAACGACGTGGTGGCGCGGCTCAGGCGGCCGGAGGCGTCTCGGCGATCTTCGCCTTCAGCTGGCGCTTGATCTTGAGCGCCTTCACCGAGAGGTTCTCGTCCTTGGCCTTCAGGAGGACCGCGTCGAGGCCGCCCCTGGCGTCGACGGTGCGCAACGCCGCATTGGTGATGCGCAGCGAGAAGCTCTGGCCCAGCGCGTCGGATTGCATCTTCACGACATTCAGGTTCGGCATGAACCGGCGCTTAGTCTTGATGTTCGAGTGGCTCACGTTGTGGCCGACCATCGGACCGACACCCGTGATTTCGCAGCGGCGCGACATAGCGAAGACCTTCACGCGGAATGGAGTGCGACGGACGGCGTCCGTGCAGGGAGCGGGCGATATAGAGGAAGCGGCCCCGCCACGTCAAGGCAAGCGGCCCGCCAGAAGACGCTCAAGCGCTCCAGCTTCGTCGTTCGTTGTGGCTGAACGCGACTCAGGCACAACATGTCGTAGGGAACAAAGACTGAATCGCTGCGTGTCAGTGATTCGGACGCGATTCGTTTCGCGCCCGTTCCCATGCTCAAGCTGATAGCTCGGTTCTGCCTTCGTGGGTCGTGCAAGTGCGGAGCGGCGCTCGATCTTAGGCGCCCAGCGCCCTGGAGCGCCGAACCGCGGCGCTCACCGCCTCGCGCAGCAGCGGCGGCAACCCGGTGTCGCCCAAGAGCACGTTCAACGCCGCCTCTGTCGTGCCTCCGGGGGAGGTCACCTGCCGACGCAGCTCCGCAGGCTCCTCGCCGCTGCGGGCCAGCAGGGCCGCCGCGCCGGTGAGGGTCGAGCGGGCCAGGCGCTGGGCGTCCCTGGGCGAGAGCCCCGCCGCCGCGCCGGCGGCCTCGAGGGCCTCGATGAAGGCGTAGAGATAGGCCGGCGCCGAGCCGGAGACCGCGGTCGCGGCGTGCATCAACGCCTCGTCGGTCAGGTCGACCACCGCCCCCAGGGGCTCGAACAGGGCATGGGCTCGGGCGAGGGCGGCCGGATCGTCGGCATAGAGGCTGGCGGTCCCCTGCCCGATCGCCGCGGCCGTGGTGGGCATGACCCGGGCGACGCAGCGGCCCCCGAAAGCCTTGCAGATGTCCGGTGAGGCGACCCCTGCGGCGATGGAGACGACCACCGCGTCGGCGTGCAGCCACGGGGCGAACTCCGCAGCGGCCTCGCGCCAGACCTGCGGCTTGACCGCGAGCACGACCGTGCGCGCGCGCGCCAGTTCGGAGTCCGCGGGGTTCAGCAACGCGCCCGCCGCCTCGGCCGCCAGCGCCGCCGGCCCCGGCTGCGGATCGCGGATGATGATGTCGGACGCCGCGAAGGCCCCGGCCGCGCGCCAGCCCTCCAGCATGGCCCCACCCATGCGCCCTGCGCCAAGCATCAGGATCGGCGTGATCATGGGAGAGGTTTAGCGGCCCGTCCGACCGTCGTCATCCCACGTCGGCCGAAAGCCGCGCGGAAGACAGTGCGCTGAGCCCGGCCCTAGGCTTCGCCGACCGTCTCGAACATGCAGGCCGCGATGGCTTCCTGGGGGCTCTTGGCGCCGCGGAGCAGGAAATCGTAGGCCGGGAAGAACCGGTCCGCCGCCTCGACAGCCACGTCGATCATGGCCGCGGCCTGCGCCAGGCTGGGCTGTTCGCCGGTCATCAGCGCCATGCCGTGCCGGAAGATGATCTCGCCCTCTTCCCACAACTCGAAGTGGCCTAGCCAGACCCGCGGATTGATCGTGGCGATCAGCTCCTGGGCGGTCAGGCGCTGGTCCTTGGGCACCGCCAGGTCCATCGACAGGCACAGCTGCAGGGTGTCGCCCTCCGGCCGCCAGGCGAACCAGAGTTCATAGTCCTTCCAGTCTCCCGCCAGGGTGAAGGCCAGATCGCCATCGTCGGTGCGGTCGAACGGGAGGTTCTCGGCGGTCAGGACGTGCTCGACGACATCGAGCGGGTCGTTGGTCAGGACAACCTGGTCGTCCGTGTGGGTGACGTCCATCACGACCCCTTTCGTAGCGGACGGAGAACGGAACACCGCCCCCGAATCGTCCGCAAATTCGAGCCTATCCCCATTCTTTGCGGAGATGTCAGCGAGTTCTTGTTCAAGGCGAGCCGCTTTCGCGTGGGGTGCGACGACGTCACTTGGGCTCGGCGGACTTGGCGCCCTTGGGGGCGGCCTTGGGGGGCGCCTTCGCCGCCGGCTTGGCCGCGCGCAGGGCTTCGATCTCGGCGCGGAGCGCGGCAACCTCGGCCTTGAGAGCGTCATGGTCTTCCCGACGCACCAGGTCCATCTCGGCCACCAGCCGGTCGGTCTGGCTCCGGAAGGCAGCCTTGGCTTCGTCGCCCGCGGCCTGGGCCATGCCCATGGCGGCGGTCGTCAGCTTGGCGATTTCATCGAGGAGAGGGTTCTGGGTCTGCATTCCGGTTCTTCTTGGCCAAAAGTGGCCCGTCCATTGTCTCTATATGGTCGCGAAGCCTCGAAAGCGAAGGCCTTGTCGTCTAGAGACCCCTTTAAGACCGCCGGAGCAGCCACGCCGTGCCCTTTCCCGAAATCGACCCCGTGCTCGTCCAGATCGGACCGCTCGCGATCCGCTGGTACGCGCTGGCCTATGTCGGCGGTGTCCTTTTGGGGTGGCGTTACGCCGTAGCCACCCTGAGGAACGGCGCCCTGTGGGTCCGACGGCCGCCGCCGCTGACCCCCGACCAGATGGACGACCTGATCCTGTGGATCTTCCTGGGCGTGATCCTCGGCGGCCGGCTCGGCCATGTGCTGTTCTACACGCCGCTGGACAAGACCCTGGCCGACCCCTTGAGCATCCTGCGGGTCTGGGAAGGCGGGATGAGCTTCCATGGCGGCGCGATCGGCGTCTCGCTGGCCATGATCCTCTACGCGGCGCGCAACAAGCTGGACCTGCTGCGGATCGCCGACGTGGTCGCCGCAGCCTATCCGATCGGCCACTTCCTGGGGCGGATCGCCAACTTCATCAACGGCGAGCTCTGGGGCCGGGAGACGAGCGTTCCGTGGGCCGTGCGCTTCTGCAACGACCTGATCATCAAGACCTTCGGCTACTGCCCGGCCGGCGAGCAGCCGCGCCATCCCAGCCAGCTGTACGAGGCCGCGTTCGAGGGCCTGGTCCTGTTCCTCATCCTGCGCTGGGCGACGCACGGGGCGAAGCTGGGGAACCGCCGCGGCGTGGTCACCGGCCTGTTCCTCCTCTTCTACGCCCTGTTCCGAATCGCCATCGAGACCGTGCGCGAGCCCGACGAGGGCCTGGAAAACCTGCCGCTGGGGCTGACCATGGGAATGATCCTGTCCGCGCCGATGGTGCTGGGCGGCGTGTTCCTGATCTGGCGTGGGATGCGTGAGCCGCTGCCGGGCCCCACCGAGGCGACTGGTAAGCCCGCCGATGAGCCTGCTTGACCGCCCCTCGCTGGGCGAAAGGTTGGCGGCGGAGATACGCCAGACCGGTCCGCTCACCGTCGCCCAGTACATGACCGCCTGCCTGCATGACCCGCAGGACGGCTACTACGCCACCCGCCCCGCCCTGGGCGCCGCCGGAGACTTCCTCACCGCGCCCCTCGTCAGCCAGATGTTCGGCGAACTGATCGGCATCTGGGCGGCGTCCTGCTGGCGGCTGATGGGCGAGCCGGAGCGGTTCGTGCTGGTGGAGGCGGGCCCCGGCGACGGGACCTTGATGGAGGACGTGCTGCGCGCCGGTCGCGCCATGCCCGCCTTCCTCGACGCCGCCGAGGTCTGGCTGGTGGAAACCTCGCAGCCCCTCGCCGCGCTGCAGGCCAGGCGCCTGGGCGACCGGGTCCGCTGGGCGCGCAGCCTCGACGAGGTTCCTGTGGGCGACCCGCTGATCCTGGTGGCCAACGAACTTCTCGACTGCCTGCCGGCGCGCCAGTTCGTGCGCGGCGCCACCGGCTGGACCGAGCAGGTCGTGGGGCTGACGGCCGACGGCCGTCTCGCCTTCGGCCGCGTGCCCGCGAGCGTCGCACTGCCGGACGCCCGCGAGGGCGAGGTCTGTGAGCGCTCGGCGATGCAGGAAGGCCTCGGAGCAGCGCTTGGCGCCCGGCTGGCCGCCGACGGCGGGGCGGCGCTGCTGATCGACTACGGCCGCGACCGCCCGGGCTTCGGGGACACCCTGCAGGCGCTGCGGCGCCACAAGACGGTCGACCCCCTG
>NZ_CADEGK010000240.1:0-5161 GCF_902826855.1 uncultured Phenylobacterium sp.
CCGCATGAGGCGGGCTCGCGGCGGCGTTCTGCCACATATGCGCTAACGCGCTGTTAGCTAGAACCAAACAAGGTTAGCGAAGATTAATCTTCGCGATAAGCTGCCCCTTAAGAATCTGTATCCCATCATTTGCGAACTAGCGTCAATCTTGACCACATTGTGGCAGGATAATGTCCAAATATGTTGGCGATTACCTAGAATAAGAAGCTCTTCTCTCGGACCACTTCGGCAGTATGCCGACCTAATATTTCAATTCTCGCGATAATATACTGGAGATCTAATGCCTGCCTCCGACTACACGACCACGGCGTATCGACCCGACCAGATCCTGATCCAATTCAGCAGCGGTTCGAGCGCGGCCGAGCATAGCAAGGCGCTGCAGGCCATTGGTGGGCGTCTGTTGGACGTCATCCACGGCGGGGACGGTTCCGACAGCCTCGGCCTTGTGGGCCTCGGACAAGGCGTGACGGTCGAGAAGGCCATCGCGATCCTCTCCCATCTCCCGGGCGTCAAGTTTGCCGAGCCTGACTACATCGCCACCATTCAAGGTGTCAGCAACGACACCAGCGTGGTCGGCGGCCAGACCTGGGGCATGTACGGCGATCTGGGCAGCCCGGTTAACACCTATGGCAGCCAGGCGACGGAGGCTTGGGCCACCGGCGTGACGGGCTCGACCAAGGTCGCCGTCGGGGTTGCCGATACCGGCATGGACTATACCCACCCCGACCTCTTCCTAAACGTCTGGCTGAATCAGAAAGAGATCCCACTCACGTTCCGTAGCGCGCTGACGGACACTGACAGCGACGGACTGATCACCTTTCGCGACCTGAACCAGGGCGCCAATGCCGCCTATGTCAGCGACAAGAACGCCAACGGGCGCATTGACGGCGGCGACCTCCTGAACGACGCACGCTGGGAAGACGGCTCGGACCAGGACGCCAATGGCTACACCGACGATTTGATCGGCTGGGACTTCGTCAACGGGGACAACGATCCCATGGACGACCACGGCCACGGGACGCACGTGAGCGGCATCATCGGCGCCACCGGCGGCAATGGCATCGGCGTCGCCGGGGTCAACTGGTCCACACAGATGGTGGTGCTGAAATCCGCCAGCGCCACCGGCTCGGTCTCGACGTCGGCGAACATCCAGGCCACGGACTACTTCACCAACCTGACCAAGTCCGGCGTCGCGACCGACTTTGCTGCAACCAACCAGAGCTGGGGCGGAACGGGGAATTCCCTGGCGCTGCAGGACGCGATCACGCGCGCGGCCAAAGCCGACGTGTTCTACATCGCCGCTGCGGGCAACAACGCCACCAACAACGATGTCTCCGGGTTCTATCCGGCGAACCTGTCGACCGCGACGACCGCGGCGTTCGACGCCGTGATCTCCGTGGCCGCCATCGCCAGCAACGGGACCCTGGCCAGCTTCTCAAACTACGGGATGAACACGGTCGATATCGCCGCGCCGGGGGCCTCCATCTATTCGACGATCAAGGGCGGCGGCTACCAGGCGTGGAACGGCACGTCGATGGCCGCACCCTTCGTGACCGGCGCGATCGCGCTCTATTCGGCGCTGCACCCTGAGATGACCGGCGCCCAGATCCGCGCGGCGCTGCTGCAATCCGCGACGCCCACGGCGTCCTTGCTCGATAAGGTGGCGACGGACGGACGTCTCGACATCTCGACGTTCCTCAACACGGTTGTGGCGCCGACGGCCCCCGCTCCCACACCTGAGCCGGCCCCGGCGCCCGCTCCTACGCCCACCACCGGCGTCCTGATCACCGGAACGTTGGCGGGTGACGCCATCACGCCGACGGCTACGGCCTCCGGCCTCACTTCGACGGCCTACGCCGACACGATCTCAGGCCTGGCCGGCAACGACACCCTGGACGGCGGCGGCGGCGCCGACAGCCTGATGGGCGGCGCGGGCAACGACCTCTACGTGCTCGACACCGCCGGCGACAAGGTCTTCGAACTCTTCGCCGAGGGGATCGACACTGTTCAAGCAGCCTTCAGCTACACCCTGGGCGCGAATGTCGAAAACCTGACACTGACCGGCTCTGGCGCACTCAGCGGTACGGGCAACGAACTCGCCAATCGCATTATCGGCAACTCCGGCGCCAATCGCCTGGATGGTCGGGACGGCAATGACCTGCTCGACGGAGCCGGCGGTGGCGACACCCTGGTGGGGGGGTCCGGCGCCGATAGCCTGAGCGGTGGCGCAGGGAACGACGACCTCAACGGCGGCGCCGGGATCGACATCTACGTCGGGGGCTCCGGCAAGGACAACTTCATCCTGGCCCGAGGCGAACTGATGGATGATCGGATCTCAGACTTTGCGAAGGGCGATCACATCATCCTGCAGGGGTTCTCCGCCGGATCGACGGTCACCAAGGTCAACGCCACGGACTGGATGGCGACCGACAAAGCCACCGGCTCGACCGAGGTCTTCCATCTGCTTAACGGCTACGCCCTGAAGAGCGGCGACTTCCTGTTTGGTTAGGAGCGGGCGCCGATCGCGAAACAAAGAAAAGCCCCGGCCAACGGCCGGGGCTTCCCCTTTTTCGTGCTGGAGTGCGCTTAGGCGACTACAAGACGGCGACGACGGATAACCGCGCCGACGCCGCCAAAGCCCATGATCATCATCGCCCAGGTGGCGGGCTCAGGAACGGGGTTGCCGACAACGCCGCCGCCATCGCAGGGACGCTGATTCAGGCCTCCGCACTGAATGCCGACGCCAGAGTCCTGACCCAAGATCGCCGGAGAGATGCTCTGGAAGCGCGTGAAGAAGTTGTCGAACGTGACCTGCGACTGGTCTCCGTTCGCGAACACCAAGCTGAAGGTGCCGGTGAGGCTACTGCCATCAGCGATGCCATCGCTACCGTTGTTGCAGTTGTTGGTCTGCGAGCCCAAGTCCTTCAGGCAGAAGTTGACCTCGTTGGTGACGGCCTGCGGCGGATTATTGGACCCGATAACGCCGACTTCGAAACCCGTGAGGTTGCCCAGGGTAAAGGTGGCCGGAACCGCCCTCGCGCCAAAAACCGAAAGCCTAGAGTCGGCGCTTGAGGTGTTCGAAAGCTCGTAGGAGAAGTTGAACGTGTTGCCGAGTGCGGTGTCCGTGACGCTGCTCAGCGAAAGCGTCAGCAGCGCGCTCAGGTTAGAGGTAAAGACATCTCCGACATACCCGTCGAACTCGATGTTGGTTGTCTGGACGCCCCCAACAGCCGTGAACACGGTCGCCGACGACGCCGGAGCGGCCGCGAGCGCACCGAAGCTGAGCGTCGCCGCCGCGGTTGCCATCGCCAAAAGTTTTGTCTTCATTTCACCATACCCCAAAAAAAACCACGTGATCTGTGTTTAACAGATGTTTACGCGCCCTAGACTCAAACAACCCGCAGGGGAATCCGGACCTTCGAAACACCCTCGGCAGTTGGCGCCGCCTCAACTAAAGCCAAGCTAGCACAATACGTGCCAGATCTGTGGGTTGCGCCGCCGTCGCGATACCACACCACTCCTAGTGCTTCGTCGCTTCCGAGTGCGCCCGCCGCATCGCCGCGGCGTAGGGGGAATCGAACGGAGTGATTCCCGCCGCCTCGCGGACCTGGTCCATCCTGAGCGCCCAGAACTCGTCCCATGACACGCTGATCAGCGGCGGCGTCTCGCGGCCGTGAGCCCAGCCGCGGAAGATGCAGTCCAGCGTCACCTCGAGGCCCTTGGGGCGTTTCAGGGCGATGATGGTCAGGGTGGTGGCGGTGGAGAGCGCCGAGTAGTGGTGGCCAAGCTGAGCCATCAGGAACCCGCCCATGGCGACCTCATCCATCCAGGCCGAACTGTAGCCGGCGACCAGCCTCCACAGGGTCAAGGACTGGATGACCTGGACGTTGATGTGGTTCAGCGGCGGCGGCATGTGCCGCAGCAGGGGCACGACGTGGTCGAAGGGCTCGGCGAGGCCGCCGCCCTTGAGCATCGCCTGGCGGTAGGCATACCCCAACGAGGCCGGCGGATGGTTGGCCAGGGCGTCGAGGTCATGGCGCCTAGGTATCCGCCCGGCGGCCGCCTGGACCACGCCGGGAAACTCTCGCGCAACCGGCGCCATCCGCGCATTGATCCCCGGGTCGAGTTCTCCAGCCAGTCCCATCACCCGTCCGGCGAACTGCCTCTGACGAGTGTCTGGGGGCAGGTCCACGAGCTCCCAGAACGCTTCCCAGAAGGCCGGCGAGATAGGCAGCGGCTCGTCGGTGCGCAACTTTGGCGCGAACACCGGCCCCCCCAGCCATCCGGCGGACGCATTCTCGTAGATGTCGGATATGCGTTCGGGCGCGGCAGCGGCGGCGTGCAGCGCCTTGGCCGCAAGGGCGCGCAGACCGAGGCCGGTGACGCCGCGTCGCAGGCCCACCGCCAAGGCGCCCGCGTCGCCGCTGCCAGCCTCGGTCATCACCTCGAACGCGCTTTTCGTCGCGGCAGCGACCAACTGTGTGCCTCCCGGGCCGGCGTCCCACCGTGTGTCTTGCCGCACGGCGACCACCCTGTCGACTGTCCGACGGTTGAAAGCGGGCGGCGTATCGTATCATCGTTCGATGAACATCGCCGCTGGATTCCTTTACCCCCTCTTCACCCTTCCGGCCCCTCCGTAGTTCCGGCATTCTTCGGAACAGACGATGAACAATATGATTCGCTCTCCCTCGGTCCGCATCCTCGGCCTCGATCCCGGGCTGCGCCGCACCGGGTGGGGTGTCATCGCCTGCGAGGGCGCGCGGCTCTCCCACGTCGCCCACGGGGTCATCGCGCCGAAGGACAGCCTCCCGTTTGCCGAGCGCCTGCTCTGGCTGTTCACTGAGATCGAGGCGGTGATCGCCGCCCACGCGCCCGACGAGGCGGCGGTCGAGGAGACGTTCATGAACTCGAACGCCCAGTCCGCCCTGAAGCTGGGCCATGCGCGGGCCATGGCGATGATCGTTCCCGCCCGCGCTGGCCTCCCGGTCGCCGAGTACGCCGCCACGGTGGTCAAGAAGGCCGTCGTCGGCACCGGCGGCGCGGACAAGGTCCAGGTCGGCTGGATGATCGCCCGCCTTCTGCCCACCGCCGGCAAGACCGCGTCGGACGCCGCCGACGCCCTGGCGGTCGCCATCGCCCACGCCCATGCCCGCACCGCGCG
>NZ_CADEGK010000240.1:5171-6320 GCF_902826855.1 uncultured Phenylobacterium sp.
TTGCTGGCGTTGCGTCGGGCGATGACGATATCTCGCAGAACCGGGAAAAGTGCACGACCCGGGATGTTCGGGGGAACAGCCATGCAATTCACACTCAGTGCGCTGGGGGAAGACCTGAGCCGGCCGCTTGACGCCGGCGTCCTCGGCGCCTTTGACGACGCCCTGCGCGAGGCGCAGGAGATGCTGGAACGGCACCCGGGCTGTGAGGCGGTCGAGATCTTCGCCGAGGGGGCCTTCGTCCACGACGTGGCGCGTCGGCCGAACTGATCGCAATCATCGGGCGGCCGGCAGCGTCGAGCGGGACCCAGCGCCCGGGAAAAAGGACCCCCGATCTCGGATGAGACCGGGGGTAAAGAAGTGGCCCGCGGGCTAAGGGGGCCCACAGGCTCTCGCCGAGGCTCGAGCCGGTCCAGACGCTCTCCCCAGACCGTCCAGATCGGTCACACCGGGCGGGCAAGACCCTCTCGATGGGAGCCCCGACACAGGCTCCGCCTGCTCCGGCCGCACCCGCACAGGCGCAGCCCCCTTTCGGCGACGCCCGCGGGGGCGAACGTCGTCATCCGGGCCAGGACGGGGAGCCAACTGTCGGGTTTGCCCCCGGTCCCTGAAAAAGC
This sequence comes from uncultured Phenylobacterium sp., assembly GCF_902826855.1. Taxonomy (GTDB): domain Bacteria; phylum Pseudomonadota; class Alphaproteobacteria; order Caulobacterales; family Caulobacteraceae; genus Phenylobacterium. Next base: position 5,786 of record NZ_CADEGK010000240.1, read on the forward strand.
GATTGGAACCCAGGGTCAGAAGACCAGCCGCCGATCCGCGCTGACATGGGCCCGAGCCGATCTTTTCCCGAGCATTCGCCGATCATTGCCACGCATGCGCAATGTCAGGTCAGCGGTGGCGGCGTCTGGAGGTTGTGTTATGTCCAGTCCCGGCGGCGGTCGGCACGGGCCGCGCCACGGGATTCTTCTTGGACGTACCGGGAGTTCGATGCAGCTGGCGCATCAAGCTGCGTTTTCGCTAGGGGCGCTCGACGTGCGGCCGCCGACGCGCGAGGTCGTGTTTCCTCACGGGCGCGAGGTGCTGCAGCCGCGGGTCATGCAGGTGCTCGTCGCACTCGCCTGGGCCCGAGGCGCCGTGGTGAGCCGCGATGACCTGATCGCCAGCTGCTGGGGCGGCCGCGTGGTGGGCGAGGACGCCATTACGCTCGTGATGATGAAGCTGCGCAGGCTGGCGGAACGCAGCGAAGGCGCCTTTGCGGTGGAGACGGTCCCCCGCGTGGGATACCGGCTGGTCACGGGCAGTGGGCTCGCCGCC
>NZ_CADEGK010000241.1 GCF_902826855.1 uncultured Phenylobacterium sp.
CACGGCGGATGCGTACCTCCAGGAGCGGCTGCGGGAGATCAAGCTGGCGTAGCTTCCTCACCCCCGAGACGAAGTTCGGGGGGCGAGGAAGCGAACGGCCGTCGCACTCACCCTACCAGCCGCAGGCCTCCCCCTTGTTCTGCTTGGTGAGCCAGGCGTCGAGCGGCTTGAAGTAATCGGCCACGGCGCTGGCGTCGGTCTTGGTCTCGCCGGTGAAGACGGCCAGCGTCTGCGGCCAGGGCTGCGACTGGCCCAGCTCCAGCATCCGGTTGAACTTCTCGCCCACCGCCTTCTGACCATAGATCGAGCACCTGTGCAGCGGCCCCTTCCAGCCGGCCTGCTTGCAGGCGGCGCGGTGGAACTGGAACTGGTAGATCCTGGCCATGAAGTAGCGCTCGTAGGTGGAGCTGGCCGCCACGTGATACTTCGCGCCGGGGTCGAAGGCGTCGGACGGCCGCGGTCCGGGCGGCGCCAGGCCCTGGTACTTGAGCCGTAGCGCCCACCAAGCGTCGTTATACTTGTCGGGCCCGACAGAGCCGTCGAACACCTGCCAGCGCCACTTGTCGACCAGCAGGCCGAACGGCAGGAAGGCGATCTTGTCCATGGCCATGCGCAACAGGAACGGGATGTCCTGGTCGGCCCCCGGCGTCTGGTCGGTCAGGCCGATCTGCTGAAGGTAGGTGGGGGTCGCCGCCGAAAGCGCGGCGAAGTCGCCCGTGGCCTCGTGGAATCCGCCATTCGCGGAGCCCTGGAACAGCACCGGCTGGGCCTTGTAGGCCCGCTGGTAGTAGTTGTGGCCCAGTTCGTGGTGGACGGTTTGGAAGTCCTCGGCCGTCACCTTGGTGCACATCTTAATGCGGATGTCGTCCTTGTCGTCGACGTTCCAGGCCGAGGCGTGGCAGACGACCTCACGGTCTCGCGGGCGGGTGATCAGCGAGCGCTTCCAGAACGTCTCCGGCAGCGGCGCGAAGCCGAGGGAGGAATAGAACGCCTCGCCGGTCTTCACCATCTTGACGGCGTCGTAGTCCTTGGCGACCAGGAGCTTGCCGAGGTCGGGGCCGGGCGCGAAGCCTTTGGGCTCCACCACGTCGTAGATATTGCCCCACTCCTGCGCCCACATGTTGCCCAGCAGGTCGGCCCGGATCGGGCCTTTGCGCGGTTGCACCGCCTCGCCGTACTTCTCGCTCAGCCGCGCCCGGACGTAGCAGTGGAGGTTGCGGTAGAAGGGCTCGACCTGGGTCCACAGCCGGTCAGTCTCCGCCGTGAACTCGTCGGCGCTCATGTCGTAGCCCGAGCGCCACAGCGCGCCGGCGTCCTTGAATCCCATGCCGCGCGCGCCCTCGTTGGCCAGCGCCACCAGCTTCGGGTAGTCGGCGCGCATCACCGGGGCGGTCCCGTGCCAGCCTTCCCAGACCGCCTTGAGCTCCGCCGGGTCGCGGCTGGTGCGCAGGATGTCCTCGCCGTCGTTCAGAGTGAGGGGCTTGCCCTTGTACGTGAACTTGCCGGTGGAATATGTCGAATTGAGCTTGGTTGAGAGGCCCGCCAGTTCCGCCGCCGCGCCGGGCCGGTCTGGCGCCGGCAGCGCCACGTAGAGCTTCAGCAGCATCAACTTGCGGGCCGTCACCGGATCCAGAGCCACGCCGTTGAAGCGCGCGGCTTCCTTGGCCAGCCGGGTGAGCAGGGTTCCGGCTTCGGCGTTGGCCTTGGTCTCGAGCCACTGGGTGTCTTCGGTGATGAAATTGGCGCGCACCCAGGCGGCCCGGGCGGAGAAGGCGCGCGCGGTCGCGATGTCTGCCTCCGCGCGTGTGATGAAGGCCTTGGCGTCGGCGGCGGAAGGCTGGGCCGGGGCCTGAGCGCCAGCCGGACCGGTGGCCAGCAGAGCGATCGCGGCGCTCGCAGCCAAGAATATTGATTTCATTGATATTCCTGCGCGTGGTTGGGGCCGCGGGCCCGCCGCGGCGTGTGCCGGATGCAACGCATCGAAAACCTTCATCGTCAAGCGGGGCCGCCCCATTGACGGCGGGCCCCGCGCAGCCTCCATCATCACCGTAATCAAGGCCAGGAGGGCGTCATGTCGCTGGGCGGCGGGTCGGATCCGGACGGATCTGCAGCGTCCTGGCGCGCCCGGCTCGTGCGGCTGACCGCCGCCCGCCTGCCTGTCGCTGTCGCCGCCCTCGTCGCGGTCGCGGCCTTCGCCGGCGGCGTGGTCGCCACCAGGGTCGTTGAGGCGCCCAACGTGGCTTCGGCTTCCGCCGCGGCCGAGCCCGGCAAGTCCGTCTGGTCGCTGTTTGGCAAGCCCCGCGCCGCTGACGCGCGCCGCCGCGGCATCCCCCGGCCCGCCGGCTTCGCCGTCTGGCGCTCGCGGGTCGACGTGGCGGGCGCCCAGCCGCGGGCCTGCATCCAGATGAGCCGTCCGCTCGATCCGGCCAGAGCCTATGGCGACTTCGTGCTGATCTCGCCGGAGTTGGAGACCAAGCCCGCCGTGACGGTGAAGGGCGACGAGCTTTGCATCGCCGGCGTCGGCTTCACCGACCGCACCGTCACCCTGCTGAAGGGCCTGCCGGCGGCCGGCGGCGCGACCCTGGCCCAGAACGCCGACGTCGCCTTCAACTTCGGCGAGAAGCCGCCCTACGTTGGCTTTGCCGGCCAGGGCGTGATCCTGCCGCGCGAGGATTCCGACGGGATTGGCATCGAGACCGTGAATGTCACGCGGCTGTCCATCGAGGTCTGGCGCGTGGTCGACCGCAACCTCGTCCGCAAGTCGATCAGCGCGCCCGACCCCACCGGCGAGGGCGAATACGCCAGCGACTACGGCGACGACAGCCCGCGCGGCGAGGGCCGGCGGATCTGGAAGGGCGAGATCGCGGTGCGCGGCGGCCAGGGAGACCGCGTCACCACCGTCTTCCCGCTGGGCGCGGTGCTGAAGGAGATGACGCCCGGCGGCTACCTCATCAAGGCCAGGGACGCCTCCGGGGCCAAGGGCCTGAAGGCCGACCGCGGTGAAGACGACTACGACGACAATCCGCCCGCCCAGGCGCGACGCTGGGTGATCTTCACCGATATGGCGCTCACCGCCTACGAAGGCTCGGAAGGGCTGGACGTGGTGGTCCGCTCGCTGAAAAGCGCCAAGTCGTTGCCGGCCCTCAAGGTCGCCCTTGTCGCCCGCAACGGCGAGACCCTGGCCGAGGCCCGCACCGACGCCTCGGGCCGGGTGAAGTTCGACCGGCCGCTGCTGGAGGGCGAGGGCGCCGGTGATGCGCGCATGGTGATGGCCTATGGGCCGCAGGGCGACCTGGCCGTCATGGACCTCGAGCGTGCGCCCGTGGACCTGTCGAAGCAGAATGTCGGCGGGCGCACCGCCGAGGGCGCCGGCGGCGGCGTCGATGCCTATCTCTACACCGACCGCGGCATCTATCGGCCCGGCGAGACCGTGCGGCTGAACGCCCTGCTGCGTGACCGCGAGGCCCGCGCGATCAAGGACCGCAAGGGCTACATCGTCGTGCGTCGGCCCTCCGGGGTGGAGCTGATCCGCTACAGCTTCCAGAAGCTGCCGTTCGGCTCGGCCGCAGCGAGCGTCGTCCTGCCCAAGAGCGCGCCGCGCGGCCGCTGGCGCGCCACCGTGGAGATCGACGGCATCGAGGCCCCGGCCGGCGAGACCACGTTCGCCGTCGAGGACTTCGCCCCCAGCCGCCTGGACGTCAGCGCCAAGGGCGACGAGCAGGTCCCTTTGCGCACGGATGAGATGCGCACGGTCAACGTCATGGCCCGCTTCCTCTACGGCGCAGCCGGCGCCGGCCTGCAGACGCAGGGCGAGGCGCGCCTGCGCGTCGACCCCGATCCCTTCCCGCAGTTCAAGGACTACCAGTGGGGCGACCAGCGGGCGCCGTTCCAGGAACAGTTCCTCGAACTGGAGACCACCGTCACCGACGGCGACGGCCGCGCCGTCCTTCACCTGCCGTCCCTCGCCGCGCACGGCAGCCCGCAGCCACTGGAGGCTGCCCTGGTGGCCTCGGTGTTCGAGCCTGGCGGCCGGCCCGTGCGCGAAGGCGCGACCTTCAAGGTGCGCCCGGCCGCATACTACCTGGGCGCCAGGGTCGACCAGGGGCTGGCTTCCGGCGGCGCCGACCCGGTGGTGTCGATCGACGTGATCGCCGCCGATCCCTTCGGCCGCCGCAGGGCCCAGGCGGGCGTGACCTACGCCCTGATCAGCGAGGCCTGGCGCTACGACTGGTTCCAGCAGGACGGCCGCTGGCAGTGGCGCCGCACCAGCCGCGACGTGGTGGTGCAGAAGGGGACGCTGAACATCCCCGCGAACGGCCCGGCCCGCCTCTCGCGCCGCCTCGGCTGGGGCGACTACCGCATCGAGTTGGCGGGCCCGGACGGGGCGGCCAGCGTCATCCGCTTCGCCTCCGGCTGGGGCGCGCCCGCCAAGGACGCCGACGCCCCCGACGTGGTCCGCGTGACCGCCGGGACCAAGCCCTACAGCCAGGGCGACACCGTCGAGATCACGCTGAAGCCGCCCTATGCCGGCGAGGCCCAGATTGCGGTCGCCACCGATCGGCTGGTGGACTTCAGGACTGTTTCGGTCGGGCCGAAGGGGGCGACGGTGCGGCTGAAGTCGTCCGCGGCCTGGGGCGGCGGCGCCTATATTCTGGTCAGCGTGATCCAGCCGCGCGATGCCGTCACCGCGCCGAAGCCCGGCCGCGCGCTCGGCGTCATCTACGTGCCGCTGGAGCCGAAGGGCCGCCGCCTCGACGTGGCGCTGGGGACGCCGGCGAAAGCGCACGCCAAGGACACATTGAACGTGCCGGTGACCATCAAGGGCGCGGGGTTCGCGGGCAAGGCGCGGGTCACCGTGGCCGCCGTGGACGAGGGCATCCTGCGGCTCACCAAGTTCGCCAGTCCTGATCCGGTGAAGTGGTACTTCGGCAAGCGCGCGCTGCGCGTCGACCTGCGCGACGACTACGGTCGCCTGCTGGACCCGAACCTGGGCGCGCCAGCCAACGTCAACTTCGGCGCCGACGAGATCGGCGGCGAGGGCCTCACCACCACGCCGATCCGCACCGTGGCCCTGTGGTCCGGGGTGATCGAGACCGATCGCCTGGGCCGCGCGACGATCAAGCTTCCGGCCCCCGACTTCAACGGCGAGCTGCGGCTGATGGTGGTGGCGTGGACCGACGACGCGGTCGGCGGAGCGTCGAAACCACTCACCGTGCGCGAGCCCGTGGTGGCGGAACTGAGCCTGCCGCGCTTCATGGCGCCCGGCGACCGCGCGTTCGCCACCCTGGAGCTGCACAACGTCGAGGGCCGCCCCGGCGACTACACCGCCCAGGTCACCGGCAAGGGCGGCTTCCTGGCCAGCCTGCGCCAGCTCTTCCGTCTGCCGCTGGGCCAGCGCGCCATCCAGCGCGTGGCCTTCGACGCGCCGCGCACCGCCGGCGTCGGCCAGGTGGGCTTCCGGGTCACCGGCCCGGGCTTCGCCACCGGCCGCGACTTCCCGATCCAGAGCCGGCTGGGCTGGGGGCGCATCACCCGCACCACCGCCGTGCTGCAGCAACCCGGAACCGCCTACGCGCCCAGCCGCGATCTGCTGGCCGGCCTCGCCGCCGGGGACGCGACCATGCAGGTCAGCTACTCGCCCTTCCGCGGCTTCGACCCGGCGCCCATCGCAGCAGCCCTCTCGCGCTATCCCTACGGCTGCACCGAGCAGCTGGTCTCCGGGGCCTATCCGCTGCTCTACGGCGCCGAGTTCGACCCGAAACTCAGACGCTCCAACGCCGGCCTCAACCAGGCGGTCGGCAAGCTCTTGGACCGCCAGAGCCTCGACGGCGCGTTCGGGCTTTGGCGGGTCGGCGACGGCGAAGCTGATCCCTGGCTGGGCGCCTACGCCACCGACTTCCTGATCGAGGCCCGGCGGCTCGGCGCGCCCGCCCCGCAGGCGGCCATCGACCGGGCGCTCACGGCGCTCCGTGAAGTCTCCCGCCCCGAGGGCTATTCCAACGTCTCCTACCGCATGGAGTACCCGGAGTGGTGGGCCGGCAATCCCGACGCCTCGCGCATCGCCACCCAGACGCTGCGCCGCCGCGCCTCGGCCTACGCCCTCTATGTCCTGGCCAAGGGCGGCAAGGGCGACCTGGCCCGCCTGCGCTGGTGGCACGACGTGCAGATGAAGTCGGAAGCCTCGCCGCTGGCCAAGGCGCAGATCGGGGCCGGCCTGGCGCTGATGGGCGATCGCGCCCGCGCCCACTCGGCGTTCCAGCAGGCCGTGCGTTCGCTGGGCTACAAGGAGC
>NZ_CADEGK010000242.1 GCF_902826855.1 uncultured Phenylobacterium sp.
AGCCCCGAGGCGGCCGCGACCGCGCTGGCGGGGCCGGGCGCCCGGCCCCTCTCGGGCGGCACGGATCTTCTGGTGCAGCTGCGCGCAGGCCGGGCGCGGCCCGACGTCATCGTCGACCTGAAGGCGGTCGTCGCCGCGGTGGGCGTTCGCGAGGAGGCCGGTGGATTCATCATCGGCGCCGCGACCTGCGGCGCGGTGCTGGGCGAGCACGCCGCCCTGGTTCGCGCCTGGCCGGGCGTGGTCGAAGGGGCAACCCTGATCGGGTCGACGCAGGTGCAGGGCCGGGCCAGCCTGGGCGGCAACCTCTGCAACGCCTCCCCGGCCGCGGACGGCGTCCCGGCGCTGGTTGCGGCGCAGGCGACGTGTGTGATCGTGGGGCCCAACGGGCGTCGCGAGGTCCCTGTGGAGGCCATCCCGACTGGCCCCGGCCAGACCTCGCTTGCGCCCGGCGAGTTTGTCCTGGAGTTCCGGCTGCCGCCGCGCCCGAAGCGGGCGAGCGACGCCTACCTGCGCCTGATCCCGAGAACGGAAATGGACATTGCCGTGGTGGGGGCCGGTGTGAACATCGTCCTGGATGACGCGGGCAGGGTGTCCGCGGCCCGTGTGGCGCTCGGAGCCGTGGCTCCGACTGTGCGCCTGGTCGAGGCCGCCGGCGCGGCCCTGGTCGGCGGGCGACTGGACGATGCGGCGCTTGCCAAGTTGGAAGCGGCGGCCCGGGCGGCCTGCCAGCCGATCAGCGACAAGCGCGGAACAGTAGAATACCGGACCCGGCTCGCCGGCGTCCTGGCCAGACGGGCGGCGCTGATCGCCTTCCAACGTGCAGGAGGCGAGCGGTGAGCAAGATCCATGTGACCACGACGGTGAACGGCGATTCCGCCGAATTCCTGGCGGGCCCCGGCGTGACCCTGATGGACGCCCTGCGCGATGAGCTGGGCCTCACGGGGACGAAGGAGGGCTGTGGCTCGGGTGACTGCGGCGCCTGCAGCGTCATCGTGGACGGACGTATCGTCTGTTCGTGCCTGATGCTGGCGCCGGAAGCGGAGGGCCGCCGCATCGAGACGATCGAGGGCCTGGCGCAGGGCGGCCAGCTGCATCCGCTGCAGCAGAAGTTCCTGGAGCATGCGGCCCTGCAATGCGGGTTCTGCACCCCCGGCATCCTCATGGCGTCGAAGGCGCTGCTGGACGCCAATCCGGATCCCACCGAGACCGAAGCCCGGTACTGGCTGGCGGGCAACCTCTGCCGCTGCACCGGCTACGACAAGATCATCCGCGCGGTGATGGACGCCGCCGCCGAGCTTCGTCAGGAGAGAGTCGCATGAGCGAGACGCTGGACAAGCCTGCCGCCAAGGCGCCGCTGACGATCGTCGGCACCCGGCCCATCCGTCCGGACGGAGCCGACAAGGTCACAGGCCGCGCCGCCTTTGGCGCGGACTTCCATATGCCCGGCCAGTTGGTCGGCCGCGTACTGCGCAGCCCGCACGCGCACGCTCGCATCGTTTCCATCGACACCAGCAAGGCCAAGGCTCTGCCGGGCGTGAAGGCGATCGTCACGGCCGCGGACTTCCCGGACCTCGCCTCCGAGATGGTGGAGGGCAGCGAGGCCTCGTCGGACATCCGCGACCTGTCGCTGAACGTGATGGCGCGGCACAAGGTGCTCTACCACGGCCACGCGGTCGCCGCGGTCGCCGCGGTGTCGGGCGACATCGCCGAGGAGGCGCTGGCGCGCATCAAGGTGACCTATGAGGTCCTGCCGCACGTCACCGACGTGGAGGAGGCGATGGCGCCTGGCGCGCCTCTCCTGCACGATCACCTCTTCACCGAGGGCCTCGAGGCGCGGCCCGCGCAGGCCTCGAACATCGCGCGCAAGCACCGCTTCGTGCGCGGCGACCTGGCCGAAGGCTTCGCCGCGGCCGACGTCGTGGTCGAGCGTCGCTACGACACCAAGGCGACGCACCAAGGCTATATCGAGCCCCATGCCTGCGTGGCCGCTTGGGGTGAAGACGGGCGCTGCGACGTCTGGTGCTCCAGCCAGGGGCAATTCACCATCCGGAGCTACTGCGCCAAGGTCCTCGGCCTCGAGACATCCGATATCCGGGTGACCCCCGCCGAGATCGGCGGCGGCTTCGGTGGCAAGACCACGGTCTACCTCGAACCCCTGGCGCTGGCGCTGTCCCGCGCCAGCGGCCACCCCGTGAAAATGGTGATGAGCCGCGAAGAGGTGTTCCGCGCGACGGGACCGACCTCCGGCGGCGTGATCGAGGTCAAGCTCGGCGCGAAGAAGGACGGCACGATCGTCGCCGCCGAGGTCGAGCTGAAGTTCCAGGCCGGCGCCTTCCCAGGCTCGCCTGTCGGCACGGCCGCCATGACGGCGCTCGCCTGCTACGACATCCCGAATTTCTCGATCGTCGGCTGGGACGTCGTCACCAACACGCCCAAGACGGCCGCCTATCGGGCGCCTGGCGCGCCGATCTCTGCCTTCGGCGTCGAAAGCGCGGTCGACGAGCTGGCTCAGAAGCTGGGCCTGGATGCGATCGCCATCCGCGAAAAGAACGCCGTTCGGGACGGAACCAAGGCCTCCTATGGCCCGACGTTCCAGAACATCGCTTACGTCGACACCCTGAAGGTCATCAAGGACAGCGCACACTGGAACACGCCCCTCGGTCCCAACCAGGGGCGTGGGTTTGCGGTGGGCTTCTGGTTCAACGTCGGCGGCGAGAGTACAGCAGCCGTCCACATCGGCGAGGACGGCAGTGCGGTCGTGGTGACGGGCAATCCGGACATCGGCGGCAGCCGGGCCTCGATGGCGATGATGGCCGCCGAGACGCTGGGCCTGCCCATCGAGAAGGTCCGGCCGATGATCGCCGACACCAACGCCATCGGCTACTCGATGCTGACCGGGGGCAGCCGGGTGACCTTCGCCACCGGCATGGCCGTGGTGCAGGCGGCCGAGAAGGTCGTCGCCGACCTGCGTGGCCGCGCCGCCAAGCTCTGGGACGTGGCCGCCGACCAAGTGGTCTGGCAGGGCGGCCAGGCCGTCTGCCTCGATCCCGCCAAGGCCGACAAGAAGCCCCTCACCATTGAGGCGCTGGCGGCGCAGTCCGCTCGCACGGGCGGTCCGATCTCGGCGCAGGCAGCGATCAACGCCCAGGGGCCGGGACCGGGCTTCGCCGCCCATCTCTGCGACGTGGAGGTCGATCCTGAGACCGGCGTCGTGAGCGTGCTGCGCTACACGGCCTCCCAGGACGTCGGCAAGGCGATCCATCCGAGCTACGTCGAAGGCCAGGTGCAGGGCGGCGTGGCGCAGGGTGTCGGCTGGGCGCTGAACGAGGAGTATGTCTTCGACGCCGACGGCCGAATGGAGAACGCGGGCTTCCTTGACTACCGCATGCCGGTGGCCTCGGACCTGCCGATGCTGGACGCCATCCTGGTCGAGACCGCGCCCAACCCGCGGCATCCGTTCGGGGCGAAGGGCGTCGGCGAGGTGCCGATCGTGCCGCCTCTGGCGGCCGTGGCCAACGCGGTCAGCGCCGCCATCGGCGTGCGGATGCCGAATCTGCCGCTCTCGCCCCCGAAGGTGCTGGCTGCGTTGGACGCCAAGGCTGGCTGACCATGGCCCGGGTGATCGCCGGGAGCGAGTGCTGGCCCTTTACCGGCGGCGCCTCTGAGTTCGAGGTCGAGGGCGCGACGGTGCGCGATCTGATCGCGTCGCTCGACGCCCGGTTTCCGGGCTTGGGCGCGTTCGTGGACAAGCGGATGGCCTTCGCGATCGACGGCGAGATCCATCAGGACGCGTGGTTCTCGCCGATCCGGCCGGACAGCGAGGTCTGCCTCATTCCGAAGATCGGGGGCGGGTAGCGCCTCCGACTCAGGCGGGCGATGGCCTGGGGATGAAGACCTCGATAGCGGCCGGGCGCACGACGAAGTGCGCGGGTGTCTGGGTGACGATGTCGCCATCGGCGTTGACGGACCGGGGCCGGCGTGTGCGGACGTCGAACTCGACGCACTTGGAGGTCTGGACCTCCGCCCAGACGCCGTGGCGCCCGCGCCGGAAGGTATCGAACATCAGGGCCAGCTTCCAAACGGACCCCGGGTCGAGACTGTAGAGGTCGAGGTGGCCGTCCACGATGCTGGCGTGTTCATGGATCACCGAGCCGCCCCCATAGTGGCGGCCGTTACCGACGGCGATCTGCAGGGTCCGCACGTCGATCCGCTCCTGGCGGTTGATGACTTCGGCGTGGAAGGGGCGGGCGGCGAAGAGCACCTGCAGGGCGCGGATGGCGTAGGCGAGGCGGCCCCATCGTCGCTTGCTCTCCCGCGTGAGGCCGCGCGCCAGGTCCGCGCTCAGCCCCAGGCTCGCGACGTTAAAGAACGGATGGCCGTTCACCTCGCCCATGTCGATGCGTTCCGTGTGGCCTTGGACGATCACCTCCGCGGCCGCCGCCAGGTCGAGGGGCAGCCGCAGGGTGCGGGCAAGGTCGTTGGCGGTGCCGAGCGGCAATATCCCCATCGGCAGCCCGGTCTGCAGCAGACCGGGGGCGGCCGCTGCCACCGTGCCGTCGCCCCCGCAGACGATCACCAGATCCGTACCGGCGGCGCGCTTGACGATGTCGGCGGCGACCTCCGACGGATTCGAAAAGCGCTCGACCGTGACGTCAACGCCGCCGGCGGCGAGGCGGTCGATCACCTCGAGAGCCTGCTGGCCGCGCCGCGCATTCGGATTGACCAGCATCAGGCCACGCCGTCGCGCTGACCCGGTTGGGGGTTGGCCGGCGCGTTGGGGGCTGGCCATGCCGCCGTCTCCCCCGGTTAGGTGGTGACCACGATCTTCCCGAAGTGCGCGCCGGCTTGCATGCTCTTGAACGCTTCCTGCGACTCGTCGAGCGAGAAGCGCTTGTCGATCACGGGCTTGATGCCGTTGGCCTCGATGGCGCGCGTCATGCTTTCGAAGTGCTCGCGGCTGCCGACGGTGACGCCGTGGATGAGGGCGTTCGAACCGAAGATGGCCGCGACGTTCAGATCCTTCACGAAGCCGCCAAGGACTCCGATCACCGCGATCTTGCCGCCCAGCCGGACAGCACGAAGGGATTGCTCGAAGGTGCCGGCGCCGCCGACTTCGATGATGTGGTCGGCGCCGCGATTGCCGGTGATCCTGCGCACTTCCTTGGCCCAATCAGGCGTGGATTTGTAGTTGATGAAATGGTCGGCCCCCAGCGCCTTGGCGCGCTCCAGCTTCTCGTCGGACGAGGAGGTCACGATGACCGTCGCGCCGGCCGCCTTGGCGAACTGGAGGGCGAAGATGGAGACGCCGCCGGTGCCCTGGACCACCACCACGTCGCCGGACTTCACCTGGCCCTGCACCACCAGGCCGCGCCAGGCGGTGAGCGCCGCGCAGGGCAGGGTGGCGGCCTCCTCGTCGGTGTAGCCGGCCGGGGCGGGGGTGACGCCCTGTTCGCTCAGCAGCACCTTCTCCTGCAGCACGCCGTCCAGCACGCCGCCGAGCGCAGTGCCCAAGGCTTGCGGTGTCGGCTCGCCGGCCAGCCAGCCCTGGAAGAATAGGGAGGCGACGTGGTCGCCGACCTTCACGCGGCTCACGCCTTCGCCGATCGCGGAGACCACGCCGCCGCCGTCGGAGCAGGGCACGAACGGGGTGCGGCCTGAAGGCGCCGTGATCGTCGCCAGGTCGCGGTAGTTCAGCGTGGCGGCCTTGACGTCGACAACGATCTGGCCCGGGCCCGGCGTCGGGTCCGGCTTTTCGATGACCTTGAGGTTGTCGATGCCATAGGCAGACTCGAGGACGACGGCGCGCATGGGTCTCTCCGGAGCGATGCGCCATACGGGTGGCGCGTGCGAGGCTCGATCAAACGCGTTCCGAGGCGGCACGCAAGCTTGTCGCGACGGCGCCCCGGCTGACGCCGTCGGTCGGGGCTCCGCTCTCTTGGCGCGTTGACCCATTGCGGGTTAAGCATTGGCAATGCGTCGTGGAAGCCTCGCCTGTCTCTACCCCGCCTTGGCGGCCGGCGTCAGCCTTCTCGGGACGGCGGCCGAGGCGGGTAGCTTCTATGTGTTGTCCGCTGGACCCGACGCCTGGACAATCGTCGATCCAGCCAGCATCGAGACTTTGCCTGGCAGTCCTGTCCGCCGCATGTGGACGGTCACTGTGCAGCGCAACATCCTAGGCGAAGCCCCGGCCCAGCCGGGCTACGTCCGTGCGCTGAACGAATATGACTGTGCTGCTCAGAAGCTGCGCTGGAACCGGTTCACAGCATTTTC
>NZ_CADEGK010000243.1 GCF_902826855.1 uncultured Phenylobacterium sp.
GGAACAACCTCGCCGTCGATCTGACGCCGAAGGACCAGGTGTTCGACTATCTGATGGGCGCCTTCCCGGTGATGGCGATGGACGCCATCGAGGACGAGGACGGGGCGGTGACCATGGTCCCGGTGACGGTCGATGGCGTACCCGTGGTCAGCCAGGAGGCCCTGCGGCTGCGCGACGAACTGGTCACGCACCTGGCCTGCCTGCCGGCGGTCCCGGGTGTGCTCGACGCCGTGCTCGATGCGCTCGGGACCGAACTGGTGGCCGAGATCACCGGCCGCAGCCGCCGGGTGGTCCGGCGTGACGGCCGCCGGGTGGTGGAGCGGCGTAGCGCCTCGGCCGCCAAGGCCGAGACCGACGCCTTCATGGCCGGCAAGAAGCGGGTGCTGGTGTTCTCCGACGCCGGCGGCACGGGCCGCAGCTACCACGCCGACCTGGGCGTCGCGAACCAGCAGCGCCGGGTCCACTATCTGGTCGAACCCGGCTGGCGGGCCGATGCGGCGATCCAGGGCCTGGGCCGGTCGCATCGGACCAACCAGGCCGTGGCGCCGCTGTTCCGGCCGGTGACCACGGACATTCACGGCGAGAAGCGGTTCACTTCGACGATCGCGCGGCGCCTGGACAGCTTGGGCGCCCTGACCCGGGGCGAGCGGCGGACCGCCGGCAACGGCCTGTTCCGCGCCGAGGACAACCTCGAAAGCCCGTGGGCGCACCGGGCGCTGCAGGCCTTCTACATCGGCCTGCACTTCGGCAACGTCGAGGCGATGGACCGCGAGACCTTCGAGGCCAAGACCGGCCTGCGGCTGCTCGACCATGAGGGCAACCTCAAGAAGTCCGACGACATGCCGCCGATGAACACCTTCCTGAACCGGCTCCTGGCGCTGCGGATCGCCGATCAGAACAGCCTGTTCGCGGCGTTCGAGGCGATCCTGGGCTCGATCCTGGAGCGGGCCCAGGCGTCCGGCGCCCTGGACCGCGGCATGGAGGACATCGTCGCCGACGACGTGGTCATCTCGGACGAGGAGGTGATCCGCACCGACGCCGTCACCGGCGCGGAGACCCGGCTCACCCGCTTCCAGGTTCGGACGGTGCGCCAGCTGACCTCGGCCGTCGACGCCCTGGCGGGCCTCGACCGGGACGGGGTGATCTTCGCGGTCAACAGCAAGTCCGGCCGCGCCGCCCTCGTGGTCCAGGGCCTGACCACCACCAACGACGACGATCGGCTGATCCCCGCCGTGCGCCTGATCCGCCCGGAGAAGCGCTCGATCGCCTCGCTCAAAGGGTTCGAGGAATCGGCGTGGGAGGACGTCGGCGAGGCGGCCTGGCGCACGGCTTGGGACGCCGAGATCGTTCAGGCGGACCCGTGGGTCTCGCGCGATCTGGTATTGGTGTCGGGCCTCCTGCTGCCGATCTGGTCGAGCCTGCCCGACAAGGCGACCTCGGTCCGCCGGCTGAAGGCGCCGGACGGCCGGCGCTGGCTGGGCCGCGTGCTCGATCCCGGCCAGGTCCCGCAGCTGAAGGTGGCGCTGGGGTTGACCGACACCGCCAGCGCCTTCGCCGACGGCGCCGCGACCGCTCCGCTCGTCCTCGGGGAGGGCGCCGCCTTCTCCCTGGCGGGCGGCCTGTGGCTGCGGCGGGCCAAGGTGATGGACCGCTACCGGATGGAGGTGGTCGGGGCGGCTTCGCAGCGCGCGGCGTTCACGGCGCTGGGCTGCTTCGTCGAGATCATCGCATACACGCCGCGGGTGTTCGTGCCGATCGACCAGCCGCAGGTGCTGACCGCGATCCTGGCGAAATGGCCGGTGCAGACGGTGCTGCCGGCGGCGGCGTAGGCCGGGTTTCAAACTGCCCTGCAACGAAGCGCCCCGCCCGGTTCGCCGGGCGGGGCTTTCTCGTCAGGCGGGCTCCGCGAGGGTAGGCTCGGGACGGTGCAGCGCCGTCAGGGTTTGGCCGGGTGCGGCCACGACGACCTTGGAGAAGAACCGCTCGACCCCGTCCTTGTCGGTGTAGCGATCGTGGCGGATTTCGCCCTGGACGAAGACCTTGGCCCCGGTCGGCAGGCCCTTGGAGGCCAGCCAGTTCACCGTCGCGGGGGTCCAGATCTCCACCTGGTGCCAGGTGGGGTAGTCCTTCCGCTCACCCTTGGTCTTGCTGTAGCGGCTGGTGCAGACCCGCAGCGTCACGACCGGCTTGCCCGAGGTGGTGGTGCGGATTTCCGGTTCGGCGCCCGTGAAGCCGATGAGTTGGACCTGGTTCAGCATCGTCGTTCTCCATCTTCCGCCCAGAGAGGCCTGGGCGGCCCGCGGTCCCTGCCGCGATCACGCCACCGTCCAGGCCGGGGTTCAGCGACGGGCGGAGGCCCGGCCGGTCTGGAAACCGGTCTGCAGCGCACTAGCCGCGAAGACCGGAGGGTCCGGACGGGCCGCCTCGCTGGCGAGGTCGGCTTCCGCCCTGAGCGGCCCGGCCTAGGGTTGCGGACTTGATTGCGGGGGACCGTCTGCCGCCCCGGCGCCATCTCCGAGAAGATCTGACGATGCCGCTGAACTTGGCCACGTCCTCGGTGAGGGCGCTTGCCGCGAGACGCCCATAGGCGCCTGGTCGCCCGCGACGCTGCGAGCTGCTGTCCGCATGAAAAGGGAAAGGAAGGGGCGCGCCGGGCGAGCCGGCCGGGGAATGGGTCCTGGGCCGGCGCTGGACCTGGCCATGCTGTACCCCTTTCCGCCGACCGTCGGATCTTCCTCGCCCTGGGGACCGATCCAACACCTGACTCCTTTGGGCCCGGACGCCGTCGCCGTCTCGACCGCGTCGCACGGGGGCATCCGCATCTCGCTGCCCGCGCTGGCCCGCCTTCCCGAACCGCTCCAGGCGACCGCCTACAGCGGCGCCGGCTGGTTCGAGGAGGATTGCGATTGGGCGATTCCGTACCTCGCCCTTGGCCTCGACGCCTTCGAGCCCGACGCCGCGCGGGCCGCCGAGGTGTGGGCCGCGGCCGTCCACACGGTTCAGCGCTACCATTCGCAGCACGCGGCGTTGCTCGGCGCGGATGGCGACCCGAAAGGGCGCCCCCATGGCTGAGCAGCGAGATCTGTTTTCGCCCGGCGTGGCGGAGGCCGCGGCGCCTTTGGTCCTCACGGCCGGCGGAGGGCGCGAGGACCTGCGGGAGCGGTTCGCGGCCTTCGGCCTCGCCAGCCTGGATGAGGGCGACACCCTGGCGCTCGTTCTCGAGCGTTGCCTGACGCCGGGCGTTGACGCCATGGCCGCCGCCGACGCGCTGATGGCGCGGTTCGGCGGCATCGGCCGCGTGCTTGGCGCCGCCGAGGGCGACCTGGCCCGGGTGATCGGCGCGGCAGCGGCCCGCCAGTTGGGCCTGCTCCACGCGCTCCTGTTGCGCGCGCTGGAATACCCCCTGCGCCAGCGCCCGGTCCTCACCTCGACCGAGGCGGTGCGGACCTATCTGCGCACGCGGCTCGCCGCCTTGCCGCGTGAGGCCTTCCACGTCCTGTTCCTCGACAAGAAGAACCAGCTGATCGCCGACGAGCGGATGGCGGAGGGGACCGTCGACCACGCGCCGGTCTACCCGCGCGAGATCGTGCGCCGGGCGCTCGAGCTGTCGGCCAGCGCCATCGTGCTCGCCCATAATCATCCGTCGGGCGACCCGGCCCCGTCGCGCGCCGACATCGACATGACCCAGCAGGTGGTGGCGGCCGCCCGCGCGCTGCAGATCGCGGTCCACGACCATTTTGTGGTCGGGGGCGACCAGGTGGCGAGCCTTCGGGCCTTGGGGCTGATGTAGGCGGCCGGTGCGGCGTGAGGAGGAGGAAGGGCCGGTCCGGGTGCGCTCGATGGGAGCGCATCTGGAGGAATTCCGATGTCTGAATCTGGCTGGTCCGAGACCCGCGTCACCACCCTGTCCCAGCTCTGGCTCGACGGCCTGTCGGCGTCGCAGATCGCCAAGCAGTTGGGCGGCGTCACCCGCAACGCCGTTATCGGCAAGGTCCATCGCCTGGGGCTGAGCGGCCGGGCGGCTGCGTCCGCTCCGGCGCGTGCGCCGCGCACCGCGACTCCTCGGCCCAAGCGACCGCGCCGAGCCGCCGCGGCGGCCCCTGTCCTTCGCAAGTCATCCGCCCGGTCGCCCGTTCAGGCCTTTGCGCTGACGCCCGAGGACCCGGGATTGGTCGGGGATATGGCCCAGCTGGGCGCCCACGCCTGCAAGTGGCCGATCGGCGACCCCAAGAGCCCTGATTTCAGCTTCTGCGGCCGGCAGGCCGATGGCCGCTACTGCGCGGCCCACGGGCAGCGGGGCGTGCGGCCTGGGACCGCCTGGCGCGCCGACCGCGATCCGGTCGTGAGGCGCGCCTTGGCCGGCTTGCTCTGAGCGTTCGTGTCCGGAGCAACGCCATGACGCCCTCCGCTCGCCTCACAGCCGATGTGGACTTTCGCTTCTACGTTGGCATCCACCATCCGCGACTGGCCTGGCCGCTGACCTTGCGGGGATTCCGCGTGTGCGTTTCGGCGAATGTGCTGCGGGACCGACTTGGTGATGTGCCGTTTCTCGGGTGTGACGCACCCTGGTTTCTGGATTCGGGGGCTTTCACCCAGGTCGCCCTGAGGGGTGGTTTCCAACAGTCCACGGACGACTACGCGGCGATGATCCGGCGCTTCGCGGGGACAGGCCTGATCGCGGCCTCGACGCAGGACTACATGTGCGAGCCCGTCGCCCTGCGCGCGACGGGCCTGACGGTCGGACGCCATCAGGCGCTCACCATCGCGCGGTTCGACGCCATCCGGGCGGCCGGCACGGCCGGCGTGCATCTCCTCCCCGTGCTGCAGGGACGGACGCCTGACGACTATCGACGCCACCTCGAGGGGTATGGCGCGCGGATAGGCTACGGCGCCTGGGTGGGCGTGGGTTCGCTCTGCAAGCGTCAGGGCGATCCGGGTGTGATCGCCGCCATCCTCGACGCCATCTTGTCTGACCGGCCAGACCTGCGGCTGCACGGGTTCGGCTGCAAGCAGACCTCGCTCTTTGAGCCGGCGGTGCGGTCCAGGCTGGCCACGGCCGACAGCATGGCCTGGTCCTATGCGGCCCGGTTCGAGGGTCGCGATCAGAACGCCTGGGACGAGGCTGGGCGCTTCGCCCTTGGGGTCGGCGGCTGCCCTGAAGCGATCGACTTCCTGGCCGCGCGCGCCGGGTGGCGGCGGGCGGCCAGGCGAGATGAGGCGACTCCCAAGCGGGGTCTCGGGACGGCCCTTTGGCTCCAGTGACCTCGCCACCATCCGTCGTCCCCCACAAGGGACGCTGCGCTCAAAGCCCTTGTGGGGGCCGCCGCCTGTCGGCGCGAGGCGGTCACGAGCCGACGGGCTCGACCCTCCAACCCCCACTCCAGGGATCACCCCATGCAGTTCTCGCCTTTACCCCCCACCTCAGAGCGGCTGACGCACTACGAAGCCCAGACTCTCCGTCTCGAAGACGCCCGCACCCATCCGCCCGAAGACGCCCTGCTCCAGCTCGGCCATGGCCTGATGAATGAAGTGCTCGATCTCGTCAGCGACTCCGCCCTGGAGGACTTCCAGACCCTGATCGGCGAGGCCCTGATCGGAGCCTTCCACTCCGCCGCCCAGCGCATCGAACGCGACGCCGACAAAGCCCGCGACACCCTGAACGGCCTGATCCGGGACTTCGATGGCTCGGAGATCCTCGACGTCGAGATCCAGGAGGCGACCCTGAAAGCCCGCACCGCGGACGTGGCGACCCTCGCCCTGGAGATTATCCGCGACGCGGCCGCCGCCAGCTACACCACCTCGACGGGTGATGTCTGGAGCCCCTGGAAGGGGTCGGTGAAGGCGTCCCGCACCACAGCGGCGCAGATCGAGGCCCGCGATGCGATCCGGGCCAGTAAGGCCCGCAAGCATGCGGCGGCGTTCCCGGGCGCGACGATCGTGGCGTTCCGCGCGGCCCCGCAGGCCGACACCGCCGACGACGCAGGGCGGATCTTCGACGCCCTGAACTGGGCGCTGGCTCAGTGGCCGGACATGGCTCTGGCCACCTCAGGCGCCAGGGGTGGTGAAAAGCTCGCCATCAAGTGGGCCAAGCAGAAGGGCGTGACCCTGGTGCTCGCCAAAGCCGATTTCGACCGCAATGGTCGGGCGGCGCCGTTCCGGGCCAACGACGAGATGCTGGAGCTTGATCCGGTCTGCGTCCTGACCCTGGCCAACTCGATCAATCCGAGCCGTGGCGGCAGCTTGCAGCCCTTCGGACCGGCCCTGAAC
>NZ_CADEGK010000244.1 GCF_902826855.1 uncultured Phenylobacterium sp.
GCCGCCTGATCGTCTTGGACCGCGCTGTGGGTTCCATGACGGAGTTCAAGCAAATCGTGGGCCGCGGCACCCGCGTGCACGAGGACACCCGCAAGTACTACTTCACGCTGATGGACTTCCGCGGGGCCACCGACCACTTCGCCGATCCCGATTTCGATGGCGATCCTGTCCAGATTTACGAGCCGGGTCCGGGTGATCCTGTCACGCCACCCGACGACACCCCACCGGGCGGCGACATCGGCGAGGATGGCGAGGACTTCACCGGCGATCCCGACGAGGTGGTCATCCACGACCCCTGGCGACCGGATCCGGGCGGCGAGCCCACTCGCAAAATCTACGTGGACGGCGTCGGCGCCCACATCCTGGCCGAGCGGGTCGAGTACCTCGACGCCAATGGCAAGCTGGTCACGGAGTCGCTGCGCGACTTCACCAAGAACGTCCTGCGCAGCCGCTACGCCAGCCTGGACGACTTTCTGAAACGCTGGAACGCTGAGGCGCGGAAACAAGCGATCGTCGAGGAACTTGAGGAGGAGGGTCTGCCGCTGGACCTAATCGGCGCGGAGCTGGGCAAGGACCTCGACCCCTTCGACCTAATCTGCCACGTCGCGTTCGACGCCAAGCCGCTAACCCGCCGCGAGCGGGCCGAGAACGTCAAGAAGCGCGATGTGTTCACGAAGTACGGTCCGCAGGCCCGCGCCGTGCTGGACGCCCTGTTGGTGAAGTATCAGGACGAGGGCGTGCTCACCCTTGACGACGCCAACGTGCTGCGGATCGCGCCCTTCAGCGCGATGGGCAGCGTGGTCCAGCTCATCAAGGCGTTCGGCGGCAAGGCCGGCTTCGACCAAGCCATCCAGGAACTGCAGTCGGCATTGTACGAAGGGGCGGCCTAGGTCGTGGAGACAATCGGCCAACGCGAGCTTCGGTCATTCCTGTCAGAGTCGGCGGGCGAGAACCTCCGGGAAGATGACGATACGCGACGGGTCTCATGCTCCCAGGTCCGCAAGGACAACGGCGTTCCGGTCAGGGACTACCTGGACCTCGCCCAGAAGGTTGCGACGGTTCAGTTCTATAATCCCGACTACATCTTCCTCTATCGCGGCCAGGCGGCCGACTACCGCCGCAAACGCGCCACTACCCTGAAACCCCCGATCTTTCGAGCTCCGGCAGGCAGCTCGGTGTCGGATCAAGGCATCCCCACTGGGGATGAGTTGACTCGTCGCTACGACGTCCTTCGCCGCGCAGAACAGCTGCTGTTGTTGAGGTACCCCCATCGCCACGGCGCACAGAGGCTGAGGCGGCAGCGCATCCTGAGATGGGCGATCCTGCAGCACTATGAAGTGTGCGACACCCCGCTGCTCGACGTGACCCAGTCCCTTAGGATTGCTGCGGCGTTCGCCACGATCGGCGCCGACGATCGAGCCTTCGTCTACATGCTCGGACTGCCCAACCTGAGCGCCGCGATAACGGCAAGCGCTGAGGCTGGTCTGCAGGTCGTGCGGCTGTCGACGGCGTGTCCGCCCGAAGCTCGCCGCCCTCACCTACAGGAGGGCTATCTCATCGGTGAGTACCCTGACATTTCTGACGTCTCCCAGAAGGAAAACTATGGCCTGTACGAAGTCGATTTTGGGCGGCGGTTGGTCGCCAAGTTCTGTTTCGATCCACAGGTCTTTTGGGTTCCAGGCGGCCCCTATCCAGCGATACCGCGCGAGGCACTCTATCCTGACGACGGCGACGCGCTCGTCGACCTCCGAAACTCCATTCGCTCAGACCTGGGCCTAGGTTCCTAAACGCATGTCCGTCCGCACCACCGTCAAATCCATCCAGGATCTCATGCGTCAGGATTCGGGCGTCGATGGCGACGCCCAGCGGATCAGCCAGCTCTGCTGGATGTTCTTCCTGAAGATCATCGATGATCAGGATCAAGAGCTGGAACTGATCCAGCCGGGCTACGAGTCACCGATCCCTGACGAGTTCCAGTGGCGCAACTGGGCGGCCGACCGGGAAGGCGACACCGGCGACACCCTGCTGGCCTTCATCAACAGCGAGATGTTTCCGGCGCTGAAGGCCCTGCCCAACGCAGGGTCCCAAGGCAGCCGTGCGCGGGTCGTGCGCAGCGTGTTCGAGGACGCCTACAACTACATGAAGTCGGGCCACCTGCTGCGCCAGGTGGTCAACAAGATCGACGAGGTGGACTTCAACGACCTCAGCGAGCGCCAGCATTTCGGCGACATCTACGAGCAGATCCTCAACGACCTGCAGAGCGCGGGGAACGCCGGCGAGTACTACACGCCGCGCGCCGTCACCGCCTTCATGGTGGACCGGATCGACCCGCATCCCGGCGAGGTACTGTTCGACCCGGCGTGTGGCACCGGCGGGTTCCTGACCTGCGCCCTGCGCCACATGCGCGACCGTTATGTAAAGCGCGCCGAGGACGAACAGACGATGCAAGCCGCATTGCGCGCGGTCGAGAAGAAGCCACTGCCGCACATGCTGGCCGTCACCAACATGCTGCTGCACGGGGTGGAGGACCCCAGCTTCCTGCGCCACGACAACACCCTGGCCCGGCCCTACATCAGCTGGGGGCAGTCCGACCGGGTCGACATCGTCCTGACCAATCCTCCGTTCGGCGGGCGCGAGGAAGACGGGATCGAGAGCAACTTCCCGGCCCACTTCCGCACCCGGGAAACGGCCGACCTGTTCCTGGCTCTGATCATCCGGCTGCTGAAGACGGACGGCCGCGCCGCCGTGGTGCTGCCCGACGGCAGCCTGTTTGGCGAGGGGGTGAAAACCCGGCTGAAGGAACATCTGATGGAGGAGTGCAACCTCCACACAATCGTCCGACTGCCCAACTCGGTCTTCAAGCCCTACGCCTCGATCGGCACCAACCTGCTGTTCTTCGAGAAGGGCGCGCCGACCCGGGACATTTGGTTCTACGAGCACCAAGTGCCGGTCGGCCAGAAGGCCTATTCCATGACCCGGCCGATCCGGATCGAGCACTTCCAGCCGTGTATCGACTGGTGGGGGGGCAAGAACCGCGAGGGTCGCGAGGAGACCCCGCAGGCCTGGCGGGTCACGGCCGAGGCGGTCAAGGCGCGGGGCTATAACCTCGACATCAAGAACCCGCACGCGGTGGCCGACGACCACGGCGATCCGGCAGAGCTACTGGAAACCTTGAACGCAGCTGAGGGCGAGACGGCTCGGCTGCGCGACCAGTTGAAGGCGATCCTGGCCGAGGCGCTGGCGCGATGAATGCTGAACGCCTGCTGGCCTACTACGAACGTATCGCGGACGCCCCCGAAGCGATTGAGCGATTGCGTGAGTTCATTCTCGACCTAGCGATGCAAGGCAAGCTGGTCGAACACGACCCGCCGAACTTGGCGGCCCGGAATGCGCTAACGGCCGCGCGGAGGTTCCTTGAGGACAAGGCTGGCCAGACTGGCCGCCTGCGGTGGAAGCCTTCTAGCGAGGTGCTTCCCAGTGAGGTCAGGAGGGACGTTCCTCCTGGCTGGATCGCCGCACGAGTAAATGACACCGGCCTCTACATCAATGGCTTGGCGTTCAAACCCTCGGATTGGAAGTCTTCTGGGATTCCGATCATTCGAATCCAAAATCTGACCGACCCAAGCAAGGAGTTCAACTACGCAGCCGGCGACTTTCCCGACGAGGTCATGGTTCGCCCCGGCGACGTGCTTGTATCGTGGTCGGCAACGCTGGACGCGTTTGTTTGGCAACGCGGAGATGGGGTGCTTAACCAGCACATTTTCCGCGTCATCCCTGCCGAGGGGCTTACAGAGCCCCGATTTCTCCATCTCCTGCTTCACCGTGCAATTCGGGAAATGGCAGCGAGCGAGCACGCGCACGGGCTGGCGATGATGCATATCAACCGCGGGCCATTCATGGCCCATGTTGTCCTCATCCCGTCGCTCACCGAACAGCACCGTATCGTCGCCAAGGTCGATGAGCTGATGGCCCTCTGCGACCAGCTGGCGGCGGCACGCGCGGCACGGGAGACGGCGCGCGACCGGCTGGCGGTGGCGAGCCTCGCTCGCCTGAACATCCCCGATCCCGACACCTTCGCCGACGACGCCAGCTTCGCCCTCGAAGCTCTGCCGGCGCTCACGACCCGCGCCGACCAGATCAAGCAACTCCGCCAGACCATCCTGAACCTCGCCGTGGCAGGAAAGCTCGTGCCGCAGAATCCGAACGATGAACCGGCGTCCGAACTGCTTAAGCGGATCGCGACTAAGCACGAGAGTTCAGTCGAAATCGATCATCCCGAGGAGCTGGGCGAACTGCCGCCAAGCTGGCTCGCGGTTCCTCTGATTTCTTTGGGTTCCTGGGCAATCGGCTGCGGCTTTCCGAAGAACGAGCAGGGCCTGAACAAAGGGCCGCACTTCTTCCTGAAAGTCAGCGACATGAACCTGCCGGGGAATGAGAAATTCATCTCCACGGCTAATAACCTGATCGATGATGAAGCGGCACGGCGGATGCGTGCCAAAATTCACCCGGCGGGGACGATCATTTTTCCGAAGATCGGCGGTGCCATCGCGACCAACAAGCGCCGTGTCCTAACCAAGGGGTCGGCCATTGATAACAACTGCCTCGGGATCACATTTTCCACCGAACTAGACTGCGAGTGGGCCTACCTTCTCCTGACGACACTCGATTTCACGAAATACCAGGTGGGCACCGCCGTCCCCGCCTTGCAGCAGGGGGTCCTCGAACGAATTGCGGTTGGGCTCCCACCCGTCGCCGAACAGCACCGCATCGTCGCCAAGGTCGATGAGCTAATGGCCCTCTGCGACCGGCTGGAGGCCAGCCTCGCCGCCGCCGCCGCGACCCGCCGCCGCCTGCTCGATACCCTCCTCGCCGAGGCCCTGGCGCCGGCCGAGGCTCGCGAGATGGAGCTGGCGTAGCGGCCATGGGCGTCAACCTCGTCGTCGCGGTGACTGATGGGGACTGGTTCGACACCCTGCGCCATCGGCCCGACCTGGCCGAGGTGAACTTCTGGGCGCCGTCGGCGGCCAACTTCCGGGCGCTCCAGCCCGGTGAACTGTTCCTGTTCAAGCTCCACGCACCCCGCAATGTGATCGTCGGCGGCGGCGTCTTCGCCTATGCGAACGCCCTGCCCTGTTCACTGGCCTGGCAGGCGTTCGGCGAGGCCAACGGCGCGCGCTCGGCGCAGGAGATGCGCGTCCGCATCGCCCGATATCGCCGGGCCGACCCGGGCGACCGCAGCGACTTCGAGGTCGGCTGCCGCATCCTGACCCAGCCGTTCTTCCTTGAGGAGGCCGACTAGATTCCCGTCCCGCCGAGCTGGGCTACGAACATCGTCTCGTTCAAGACCTACAACACCGAGACCACCGACGGCCTGGCGCTCTGGGAAGCCGTACAGGATCGCGTGGCGGGGGCGCGACAACCCGGCGTCGCCGAGCCGGAGGCGCGCTTCGGCGAGACCCAGCTCATCCGGCCGCGGCTCGGCCAGGGCGCCTTCCGCGTGCTGGTGACGGACATCTATCAGCGCCGGTGCGCTGTGACCGGCGAGCGCACCCTGCCCGCCCTCGAAGCCGCGCACATCCGCCCGTACGGCGACGGTGGCGAGCACGAGGCCCCCAACGGCCTGCTGCTCCGCCGCGACATCCACAGCCTGTTCGACGCCGGCTACGTGACCGTGACGCCGGACCGCCGCTTCGAGGTTAGCTGTCGGATCAAGGAGGAGTTCGACAACGGGCGGCACTACTACGCCCTGCACGGCCAGTTGATCAGTGTGCCGGACGCGGTGATGCAGGGGCCGGACCCGGCGGCCCTGACGTGGCACAACGAGAACCGCTTCAGGGGGTGAACATGCCGCTCGACCTCACGGTCTTCCACGATCAGTTCGCGCGCTTCCGCCGCCTCGTCGCGGCTGAGGGCAAGGATCAACCCTTCACCAACTTCCAGGAAGGCGCCGCGGCGGTGTGGGAGGGCTACAAGACTCGGCTGCGCGACCATGCTCTGGAGCTACTTGCGGCCGACGGATGGTCGGCGGGGCAAGTTGGCGGCGGCGTGATCCTCCAACACGTGGTCGACGCCATCGAGATCCAGGACAGTCGCGTCACCCTCACCAACAATCTCGTCTTCTGGCAGAACCGCTTCGGCCACGCCAACCGCGACCACCGGGTCCTGCTGGAGGCGCAGACCGATCCGCACCTGCGTCGCGAGTCGGAGGACCTGATCTTCAGCCTCTAT
>NZ_CADEGK010000245.1 GCF_902826855.1 uncultured Phenylobacterium sp.
CCGTCAATTCCTTTGAGTTTTAATCTTGCGACCGTACTCCCCAGGCGGAGTGCTTAATGCGTTAGCTGCGTCACCGACATGCATGCATGCCGACAACTAGCACTCATCGTTTACAGCGTGGACTACCAGGGTATCTAATCCTGTTTGCTCCCCACGCTTTCGCGCCTCAGCGTCAGTATCGGGCCAGTGAGTCGCCTTCGCCACTGGTGTTCCTCCGAATATCTACGAATTTCACCTCTACACTCGGAATTCCACTCACCTCTCCCGAACTCAAGACAGCCAGTATCAAAGGCAATTCCAAGGTTGAGCCCTGGGCTTTCACCTCTGACTAAACTGTCCGCCTACGCGCCCTTTACGCCCAGTAATTCCGAGCAACGCTAGCCCCCTTCGTATTACCGCGGCTGCTGGCACGAAGTTAGCCGGGGCTTCTTCTCCGGGTACCGTCATTATCTTCCCCGGTGAAAGAATTTTACAATCCTAAGACCTTCATCATTCACGCGGCATGGCTGCGTCAGGCTTTCGCCCATTGCGCAAGATTCCCTACTGCTGCCTCCCGTAGGAGTCTGGGCCGTGTCTCAGTCCCAGTGTGGCTGATCATCCTCTCAGACCAGCTATGGATCGTCGGCTTGGTGGGCCTTTACCCCACCAACTACCTAATCCAACGCGGGCTGCTCCAATGGCAATAAATCTTTCCCCCGAAGGGCACATACGGTATTAGCTGAAGTTTCCCTCAGTTGTTCCGTACCAAAGGGCACATTCCCACGCGTTACTCACCCGTCCGCCGCTCACCCGAAGGTGCGCTCGACTTGCATGTATTAGGCCTGCCGCCAGCGTTCGCTCTGAGCCAGGATCAAACTCTCAGGTTGAGTTGACGTTCTGACTTTCGGCTTCCTCGATCCACTAGGGATCGACTGGCTATAGTCTGCGTAGTTCTTGACGAGTTCCCACAAATTGTGGCCGACCCGAGGGTCGACCATATTCATGGTGTCTTCAAGAGACCGCAGTCACAGTCAGCGTCGAGATAGTGTGGTTAGCACTATCGCCAGGACGCCGCCGCCTGCGTTTCTCTTTCCAATTCAACGATGTCAAAGACCCAGACCGGCTTTCGCCTGCCCCACTGTTTAGCGCCGGTGGGCGGCGGAGGCGGCTATCTATTGACCGGCCTCTTTGGTGTCAATCAGTCTTTTCAGACTTTCTGCGGACCACCTCGGTTACCCGAAAACAGGCCGCAAAAATCGTCTCGGGCCGCCGAGGGGCTTCCCTCTAGTCCGTGACGATTCGATTGAAGTCCGGGAACATACTCAACTGGACCCGAAAATCAAGCGCCTTGTGGGCGCTCCCTTCGTTTCCCGGCGTGTGTGTGCCCGGCGGAGGCGGCTATCTAGGGGGCGCCCGTTCCGGCGTCAACCGATTGTCATCGAATTTCTCGCAAACCGTCGTCTCTCGAAGGGCGCGGTCGTCTTGCGGCGGCCCTGGTCGGCGGGGCACTACTGCCGCGCCGTTGCCAGCCGGAGGGCGCTCTCGTCCAGCGAGGCGGGGCTGTGGAGAGAGAATGCTGTCGCAGAAGGCCAAGTACGGGTTGCGTGCGCTGGTGGAACTCGCCCGCGCCGGCGGGACCCAACTCAGCGCCGGGGAGCTGGCCGCACGCGCCGGCGCCCCGCGCAAGTTCCTGGAGGCCATCCTCCTAGAGATGTCGCGCAACCAGATCGTGGTCAGCCGCCGGGGCAAGTTCGGCGGCTACGTCCTGGCCCGCGCCGCCGGCGAGATCACCTTCGCCGAGGTCATCCGCATCATCGACGGTCCCCTGGCGTTGGCTCCCTGCGTCAGCCCGCGCCTCGGCTTCCGCAAGTGCGCCGACTGTCCCGACCTCGCCACCTGCACCCTGCGCGAGGCGCTGCTGCGCGCCCGCGACGCCACCGCCGCCGTCCTCGAGGCCTACACCCTGGCCGACGCCGCCGTCTCCGGCGCACCCGAGCCCCTCAGGACGGCGCTGTAGGCCCAGAACGCCGGCGGGGCAGCCGCCCGCTCTCGGTTGCGATTCGGCAGGGGGCTGCAGGAGCCCGAATTCAGCTGGCTGCGATGTAGGCTTTCAGCCCGTCGGCCTCGGCCTCGACCTCGGAGATCTTCCACTTCACCAGGTCGCCGATGGAAACGATGCCCACGAGCCGCTCGCCCTTGCACACCGGCAGGTGGCGGATGCGCCGGTCGGTCATGCGTGAGAGCAGCGAATCCACCGTCTCGCCCGGGTCGGCGATCACCACCTTGGCGGTCATGAAGTCCGAGACCGGCCGGTCCAGCGCGCTGGCGCCTTGCCTTGCCACGGCGCGCACGATGTCGCGCTCGGAGACGATGCCCACGACCTTGTCGGCCTCCAGCACCACGAAGGCGCCGATTCCCTTCGTGCTGAGCATCTCCGCCACCGCGCCGACGAGTTCGCCGGGCTTGATGGTGAAAACCTTGTCGCCCTTGGTGCGCAGAATCTGCGAGACCAGCATGCTGGAACTCCGTCTCTCGTCCGGAGGGTAGGTTCGCCCGTTTTCAACCCAGACACAATGCATGCGCGGGTCACGCGCGCGTGAGGCGAGTCAGCGCCGCCCCGCCAGCCAGGCGAACGGTCCGATCAGCAGGACGCCGGCGGCGAAGCCGGCCAGATGCGCCTCCCACCCGATCACCGCGTCGCCGCTCCCGGGGATCAGGAGTCCGCCGGTGAGCGCCATGATCACATTGATGATCACCCAGGCCCCGCCCATCTGCAGGACCGCCGGCGAGAACAACGGGCCCACGCGCCCCTGGCCGCCGATGATCCGCGCCGCGGCGCCCATCAGCCCGGACGCCGCGCCCGAGGCGCCGATCGCCAGCACGTTCTGGTTCCAGTGGGTCGCCGCGAAGCCGAAGGATGCGAAGACCCCGGTTGCGAGGAAGAACAGGAAATAGGCCGCCGCTCCGCCGGCCCCACGGCCCAGTACTCGCGCCACCGGAGCCCCGAAGGCCAGGCAGAAGGCGGCGTTCATCAGGGCGTGGGCCCAGTTGCCGTGGACGAATATCGAGCTGATCAGCCGTTCGGGGTGGCCTTGCAGCATCAGCAGCGGCGAGAACCCCAGCGCCTCCTCCACCCAGCGCAGGGGATAGCGGCTCTGGACGAAGTAGGCCGCGACGATGGCCAGGGTGACCGCCACCACGGGCCAGGGCGCATTGACCATGGGCTGGGGCCCGGGCCGATCCGCGGATCCGCGGGCCGGCGGGGTTCCGGGCCCGCCCTGGGCCGGGGCTTCGAAACGGAGAACGTGCATTGGCCTCCATGTAGTCGCTGTTGGGCCCCCGCGCGAGGGCCGCCCTTGAGCGCGCGCTTGCCTTTTGCCCCCGCCCTTTTCGCCCCGCCCCTTTTTCTCCTCGCCCCTTTCGCGCCTTGCGGGCGCCATGCGCCTTCGCGATGGTGCCGCCTCATGATCCACGACAGGCAGACTTGATGACCCGCCCTCTGCGCGCCGGCCCGTTCCTCGCCGCCGCGCTCGCCATCGCCGCCCCTGCTCTGGCCGCCCCGATCCCGGCCCAGGCCCCCGCTAAGCCGGCCAGCCCCCTCCCCGCCCGGCTCGCCCCGGGCCAGTGGCCGCAGGCCCGCTCGGACCTGAAGCCCGACCCCGCGATCCGATTCGGCAGCCTGCCGAACGGCATGCGCTATGCGCTGCGCAAGCAGTCGATCCCCCCGGGCCGAACGGCGCTGCGGCTGTGGATCGGCGCGGGGTCGATGATGGAGACCGACGCCCAGCAGGGACTCGCCCACTTCCTGGAACACATGGCCTTCAACGGCTCCAAGGGGGTCAAGGAAGGCGAGATGATCAAGATCCTGGAGCGTCTGGGACTGGCGTTCGGGCCCGACACCAATGCGTCCACCAGCTTCTCCGAGACCGTCTACCAGCTGGACTTGCCCAGGAGCGATGGCGAGACGGTCGACACCGCGCTGATGCTGCTGCGCGAAACGGCTTCCGAGCTGACTATCGCGCCGGCCGCGGTGGACCGCGAGCGGGGCATCGTGCTGTCGGAGGAACGCGCGCGCGACACCCCCGGCTACCGGGTGGCGATCGAGCGGATGAAGTTCCAGCTCCAGGGCCAGCGCCTTCCGGCCCGCCTGCCGATCGGCAAGGTTGAGGTGCTGAAGACCGCGCCCGCGAGCTTGATCGCCGACTACTATGCCCGCTGGTACCGGCCCGACCGAGCGGTCCTCGTGGCCGTGGGCGACTTCGACGTCGACGCCATGGAGACGAAAATCAAGGCGTCGTTCTCCGGCTGGACGGCCAAGGCGCCCCCGGCGCGGGAGCCGGACCAGGGCCCGATCGCGCAGCGCACGGCCGACGCGCGGCTGGTCGTGGACCCGGGCGTCACCCAGACCCTCCAGGTGGCCTGGGTCTCGCCGCCGGACCTGTCGTTCGACACTGTCGCCAAGCGCCGCGCCAACCTGATCGAGACCCTGGGCCTGCAGGTGCTGAACCGGCGCTACTCGGCGATGTCGCGCGCCTCCGACCCGCCGTTCCTGGGCGCCGCGGCGTTCAAGGGCCAGCAGGACGACGCCGCCGAGATCGCCACCATCGGGGTCAACGCCGAGCCGGGCCGCTGGCGCGAGGCCCTGGCTTCGGCCGAGCAGGAACAACGCCGCCTGGTGCAATACGGCGTGCGCCAGGACGAGCTCGACCGAGAGATTGCGGAAGTGCGCGCAGGCCTGCAGGCGGCGGCGGCCGGGGCCGCCACCCGCCGCCAGGTCGACCTCGCCAACGAAATCGTGGGCTCTCTGGCCGACCACACCGTCGTCACCGCCCCGGCCGACGAGCTTGCCACCTTCGAGGCGGCCGTGAAGGGCCTGAAGGCCGAGACCGTCAACGCAGCCGTGAAGGGCGTCTTCCAGGGACAAGGACCCCTGGTGTTCATGGCCTCGCCCCAGGCCATCGAGGGCGGAAAGGCCGCGGTCCTGGCCGCGCTGACAAGCTCCCAGGCGGTGGCGGTGGCTCCGCCGGCGCAGGCCGCAGAGGTCGCATGGCCCTACGAGACCTTCGGTACCCCGGGCAAGGTGGCCGAGCGACGCGAGGTGGCGGACCTTCAGACGACCTTCGTGCGGTTCGACAACGGTGTGCGCCTGACCATCAGGCCCACGAAATTCCGCGATGATGAGGTGCTGGTGCGCGTCAACATCGGCCAGGGCATGATCGGCCTGCCGAGCGACCGCCAGAGCCCGTTCTGGGCCGCCAGCAGCCTGATCGAGGGCGGGCTGAAGAAGCTCGACGTTGAGGACATGGAAAAGGTCCTGGCGGCGAAGGTCTACGGCGCCCGCTTCAGCGTGACCGACGACGCCTTCGTGTTCAGCGGCGGCACGCGCACCGACGACCTGCCCACCCAACTGCAAGTGCTGGCCGCATACGTTACCGAGCCGGGCTGGCGCGAGGCCGCGTTCGAGCGGATCAAGACCGCCGGCAAGACCATCCACGACCAGTACGAGGCCACGGACGGCGGGGTGATGCAGCGCGATCTCGCGGGCCTCCTGCATTCCGGCGACCGCCGCTGGACCTTCCCGAGCCGCGAGGAGATCGCGAACGCCAGACTGTCGGACCTGCAGGCGGCGATCACGCCGGCGCTGCAGACCGGCCCGATCGAGGTGGTGATCGTGGGCGATGTCGTTCCTGATCAGGTCATCGCGGCTGCCGCCGCCACCTTCGGCGCCCTGCCCGTCCGGGCCGAGTCCCGCCCCGTGCCTGCCGCCAAGCGCGCAGTCCCGTTCCCGCGGGGCGCAGCTCAGCCGGTGGTGCTCTCGCACAAGGGCCGCGGCGACCAGGCCATCGGCTATATCGGCTGGGGCACCACAGACTACTGGGCCGATCCCCAGCGGGCGCGCGACACCGCGATCCTGCGCGAGGTGATGAAGCTGCGGATCACCGAGGAGCTGCGCGAGGCGCAAGGGGTGACCTATTCGCCCGACGTGAACAGTCAGCACAGCCTGGTCTGGTCCGGCTGGGGCTATGTCGCCGCCAACGTCGAGGCTCCGCCGGAGAAGCTCCCCGGCTTCTTCGACGACACGCTTAAGATCGCCCGCGACCTGGCCATCACCGAGATCGGGCCGGACGAACTGGCGCGGGCCAAGCAGCCGCGGCTGGAGCAACTGCAGCGCGCGCAGCTCACCAATGGCTACT
>NZ_CADEGK010000246.1 GCF_902826855.1 uncultured Phenylobacterium sp.
TGTTTCAGGCGGTCAGCTTTGCGGGTAGCAGCAACGTTAAGATCTCCGGGAATTTAGTGCATCAGATTAGGCAAGATGGAATTCGAGGATACGATACCTCCAACCTCACAATATCGGACAATTACTTGACCGATTTCTATAAGGTCGGCAGCGAACATGCGGACGCAATTCAGATTTACACCGGCTCGTACGGCCCGGCTCACCATATCCGCGTTGTCGGCAATGTGATCACACAAGGTGATGGAGCGGAAGTCCAAGGCATCTTCATTCGTGATGACAGCGCCTCGCTGAGGAATGTGGAGGTTTCCGGCAACCTGGTTGTTGGCGCGACGCTAAACGGGATAGCGCTGTCCGGCGTAAACGGTCTGAAAGTGGACGCCAATACTGTGATCTCACGGACGGGAGAGTTGTCCTGGTTGTCCGTGAAGACGTCCCCCGAGGCTGTCGTCACGAACAACGAAGCGCTCCGCTTCATTCTGAACGGAGACATGGTCGAGAACAACAACAACCTCAACATCACCACTGGATACGATGAGGCCGTCGTGCAGGCTTGGCTGGGTTCTAGTACGACGGCGAATTCGTTCCTCGACCGGTTGTCCGACGTGCCTAAGACATCCGGCGCTACTGCGGTGACCTCGGCTGTCAGCCGGACGCTGCTTGGCTCTGAAGAGGACCTGTCGCTGAAAGGCGTGGCCAACGCCGATGGGGGCGGCAATGGCCTCGACAACGCGCTGGTCGGCAATTCCGGCAACAACCGCCTGTTCGGTGCCGGTGGCGATGACGTCATTGAAGGCGGAGCCGGCGATGACGTGCTCGACGGCGGCGCCGGCGTCGACACCGCGTCCTACGAGCATGCGAAGGGCAGCGTCACGGTCAACCTGCTCAAGGGCTTCTCGAAGACCTATGGTGCCGGTCAGGACACCTATCGCGGCGTCGAGAACGTCACCGGGTCCGCTTACTCCGACACCCTCTCCGGGGACGCCGGCAAGAACGTCCTCGCCGGCGGTGGCGGTAGCGACCGGCTTATCGGAAATGGCGGCGCCGATACGATGACCGGTGGCGCCGGAGCAGACATGTTCTTTTACAATGCCCTGAACGACAGCAAGGCCACCGCCCGCGACACCATCCTCGACTTCAACCGCGCCGCAGGCGACACAATCCACCTCAGGAACATTGATGCCAATGCAAACCGCCCCGGCGACCAAGCGTTCACGCTGGTGCACGGCTTCACGAAGGTCGCAGGGCAGCTAACCGTCACCCTCGAGGTCGATCACTACGCGGTTCGCGGTGACGTCAACGGCGACGCCATCGCCGACTTCGCCATCAACGTCCACACCGGCAAGTCCCTGCTCGCGTCGGACTTCGTCCTCTAGGGCACTTTCCGAGCCGGCTGCTCGGGGGGATTCCCTGAGGTCGTGAGTCTGATCCACCCTGGCTGCCGGTGAGGGAGGCCGGGGTGATGGGCACGCCTCTCTCTTTGGATCTTCGGGAGCGTGTGGTGGCGGCGGTGGACGGCGGGCTGTCGCGCCGCAAGGCGGCGGATCGGTTCGGGGTCAGCATCTCCAGCGCGATCCGTTGGACGAGCCTGCGGCGGCGGACCGGCGATGTGCGGCCGCGCGTCTGGGGGGCGACAAGGGCTCGGGAAGGATCGAGGCGCATGGGCCGCTGATCCTGTCGCTGGTGGAGGCCAAGGGCTGACATCACCCTGGTGGAGTTGCGCGCGGCGCTGGGGGAGCGTGGGATCGCCGTGGCGGTCTCCACGCTCTGGCGGTTCTTCGAGCGTCACCGGATCACGCTCAAAAAAGACCGGGCATGCGGCCGAGCAGGGCCGTGCGGAGATCCTGAGCCGCCGTCAGGCCTGGTTCGACGCCCAGCCCGACCTCGACCCCGAGCGCCTGATCTTCATCGACGAGACCGGCGCCTCCACGAAGATGGCCCGCCGTCACGGTCGGGCGCCGCGGGGCGAGCGGCTGCGCATGAGCGTGCCGCACGGCCACTGGAGGACCACCACCTTCGTCGGCGCCCTGCACCTGACCGGCATGACCGCGCCCATGGTGATGGACCGGGCGATGACCGGAGCCTGGTTCCTGGCCTACGTCGAGCAGGAGCTGAGCCCCACCCTGGCGTCTGGCGACATCGTGATCATGGACAACCTGCCCGCCCACAAGGGCGCGGCCCTCCGAAAGGCGGAGGCAACGGGCGCCGAGCTGCGCCTGCCGCCGCCCTACTCGCCGACTTCAACCCCATCGAGAACGCCTTCGCCAAGCTGAAGCCCTGCTCCGCAAGGACGCTGCGCGCACCGTTGCTGCCCTCGAGCGCGCCATCGCCGACGCCATCGCCACCTTCACCCCAGCCGCTAGCTGCCTGAGCAATGCGGGCTCGGCGCGCCTCGGCGATAGGCCTCGCCTTAGCCAGGAAAGATGCGTCGGCGACGGATAATGGCTCCGGTAGTGCCGAAGCCCATGATGAGCATTGTCCAAGTAGCCGGTTCGGGAACGCCAGTGCGGAAGGCATAATTCACGAACTGATCCTGATCCCGCGTCAGGGCCACATCGAAGGTGTACGCTGAGAGGTCGTCCTTCCCGTCCACGGTGGCGCTCTGGTCGCCAACGACTATCGATCCCGGAGACCCGAGGACTGAATAGAACGCCAGAAGATCGACATCGCCTGGATCGTCCCCAGCGGTCGAAATGGAATAATCGGCGGGCAGTCCGCCGAAGATCTGCGCCGCCGCTTGTTGCGCCGAGAGCGCTCTCCCGTCGGCCGAACCCCCATTCAGCTGCCAGCTGCCGACATATATGAGTGCTGCGTCAGCCGCTCCGGCGCCAAACAGTGCGATTGCGCCCAAAGCGCCCGCAATTTTCTTAACAACGGTCACACTTGATCCCCCAAGGCATTCCAAAAACAACCAAACTTCGCGATGAAGTGGTTAAGGTTGACCTAACGCAGCCTCGCAGGGTGGCGGGAGCGGGCAGGAACCGCCAGAGCAGCGACGAGCAATTCGCAGCGGCCTAGTTTCCGTAAGGGGATCGCCGCGACCCGCCGGAAAATTTTCGCCGAAGCGCACCCAGAATACCGTACCGGCGAATGCGTTCGCTCTGAAAGGCAGCGCCCACTAGCCCCGCAATGGCTGCGATGCTCACGAGGACAAGTAGGACAGAGATGTTCGGGTCCATCTCAGAATTCAGACTCTGGACGACCGGGCTGTCTACAACCGCGGGGTTGCATTTGCGAACTGATTCGGCCGCCTTGCGCCGTTGCACGCGAATTGCCGTCAAGCCGTCTCGAACCCTGCGCGATGTCCGGCCTTGAACCAGCGTCGGTTCATAGTAAGGGAGCCTGTCGTTTTTTATTCCCGGGGGACAAGTTGAAGATCCTGATTACCGGCGGGGCGGGTTTCATCGGCTCCGCCGTGGTGCGCCGGGCCATCGCCAATGGGCATCAGGTGGTGAACCTGGATGCTCTGACCTATTCAGCGAACCTCGCGAACGTCGCCGCCGTGGCGTCGGATCCCAGTTATGTCTTTGAGAAAGCGGATATTTGTGACGAGCCCGCGGTGCGCGCGATCTTCGCCCGGCATAGGCCCGACGCCGTCATGCACCTGGCGGCCGAATCGCATGTCGACCGCTCGATAGATGGCGCCGCCGATTTCATCCGCACCAACGTGCACGGCACTTTCACCTTGCTGGAGGCAGCACTTGCCTACTGGCGGACGCTGCCGACGGATCGGCGCAGCGCCTTCCGCTTCCATCACGTCTCGACCGACGAGGTCTATGGCGCGCTGGGGCCGACCGGCAAGTTCACCGAGGACACGCCCTACCGGCCCAACTCGCCCTATTCCGCCAGCAAGGCCTCGTCCGACCATCTGGCGCGCGCCTGGCACCACACGTTTGGCCTGCCGGTGCTGATCACCAACTGCTCCAACAATTACGGCCCGCGCCAGCATCCCGAGAAGCTGATCCCGCACATGATCATCCGCGCCCTGCGCGGCCAGAGCCTGCCGGTCTACGGCAAGGGCGAGAACGTGCGCGACTGGCTCTATGTCGAGGACCATGCGGCGGCGCTGATCGACGTGCTGACGCGCGGCAGGATCGGCGAGATCTACAACATCGGTGGCGACGCCGAACGGCGCAACATCGACATCGTCAGGCAGATCTGCGCCCTGCTCGACCAGCACCGCCCGCGCCCCGACGGCAAGCCGCACGACAGCGCCATCGAGTTCGTCACCGACCGCCCGGGCCACGATTTCCGCTACGCCATCGATTCTTCCAAGCTGCAGCGCGAGCTGGGCTGGCGGCCGCGCATGGATTTCAAATCCGGCCTGGCGGCGACGGTGCGCTGGTATCTCGACAACGAGAGCTGGTGGTCGGCGGGTGGCGGCAGCGCGGCGCTCAAGCGCATCGGGATGGGGGCGGTGTGATGAAGGCGCTGGCCTGCACCTACAGCGCCCTGCATAACGCTCACCACTGAGCGCCGACATGCAGGATGATCTTGAAAGCCGCCGTGCACAGGCCTCGCTCGCTAGCGGCGGTATATCGAGCGATCCCGTCTACCGCATGGCGCTCGCCGCCTTGCGCGAGCATGGCCCGCAGGCGGCAGTTCTCGACTTCGGCGCCGGTCAGGGAAGTTTCACCGGCAGGCTTTTGCAAATCGGACTTTGCCAGGCACTGACCGCAGTCGATCTGATGGCGAGGCCGGCCGCCCTGCCTTCGGAAATAGACTGGATTCAGGCCGATCTCAACGGTCCGCTTCCTCGGGCCGACAATTCCTTCGATGCTATCGCCGCCGTCGAGGTCATCGAACATCTGGAGAATCCGCGCGCCATGCTTCGCGAATGCTTCCGGCTGCTGCGGCCGGGCGGGTTGCTGGTGGTGACAACACCCAACAACGAAAGTCTGCGCTCGCAAGTCAGCTTGTTTTTTCGCGGACACTTCGCCGCTTTCGGGCCCGATAGCTACCCAGCCCATATCACGCCGCTGCTGCGCATCGACCTAATGCGCGCGTCCAGCGAGGCCGGCTTCGTCGGCCAGCATTTCGCCTGGTCCGATCACGGCGCCGTTCCCGGCCTGACCAGCCATAGCTGGCAAGGAGTCAGCTTCGGCCTCGCGCGGGGGCGGCTGTTCAGCGACAACCTGCTGCTCTCGTGCCGGCGAGCGTGAGGCATAAAATGAAAACGCTAGCCTGCACGCTGATTTCCGGCTCCTACCATATCGGCGCGGCGGCGCTGGCCAACAGCCTGCATGCCAGCGGCTACGAGGGCGCCTTCTACGTCTTCCATCGCGGGCCGCGCCCGGCCTGGCCGGCCGACGGCACGTGGGCGGCGCCCGATCGGCTCGAGCTGGGGCCGATGTCGGTGCGCTTCGTCGCCGACGACGACGCGCAATTCATCGCCCTGCGCAAGCCCGCCTGCCTGCAAGCCGTGTTCGACCTCGAGCCCGCCTGCGAGGCGGTGGCCTTCATCGATGCCGATATCGTCATGCGCGCGCGCTGGAGCCGCATCGAGCACTGGCTGTCCTGCGGCATCGCCGTGTGCGGCGACGGCTGGCTGCAGCAGACCCCCAGCGAGCATCATCC
This sequence comes from uncultured Phenylobacterium sp., assembly GCF_902826855.1. GTDB lineage: Bacteria > Pseudomonadota > Alphaproteobacteria > Caulobacterales > Caulobacteraceae > Phenylobacterium. The sequence continues at coordinate 5,575 of NZ_CADEGK010000246.1, forward strand.
CTTGCGCGTGCAATGGCGGCGGACGCTGCAAGAGATGGGCCGCTCGGCGCGATCGCTGACGCCCTATTTCAACAGCGGATTCGTCGGCGTGCGCCGTGGCGATGCCGACTTCATCGCGCTGTGGCGTCGGATCAGCGACCGCGTCGTAGCGAATTCGGCGCAGCCGATCATGGGCACCCATGTCAGCGATCGCACCGATCCGTTCTTCATTCCCGACCAGGATGCGATGAACGTGGCTTTGATGGGCGTCGAGGCGCCGATCAGCGCCTTGGGGCCGGAGGGCATGGGATTTTCAGGCTTCGGCACGCACATGACCCATTTCGCCACCCACCCCAAGCCATGGCTGGCGAGATACGTCCTGCGCGCCTTGCGCGGCATGCCGCCCGCCGCCGCCGAACGCCAGTTCTGGGACAATCTGCGCGGACCGATCCGGCCGCTGGGCAAGGCGTCTCTTGCGTGGCGCGCGCTCGATTTCGCCATTGCCAAGGCGATAGGCCGTTTCTATGCCCGCCCGCCCGCCTAGGCGCTGACCCGTCTCGCTATCACGCCGGCGCGATAGCGT
>NZ_CADEGK010000247.1 GCF_902826855.1 uncultured Phenylobacterium sp.
TGATGTTCTTCTGGATTTGCGCGGTGCCCCCGCCGATGATCAGGCCAAGCTGGAACATGTAGGCCTGCTGCCAGCTGCCGTGGGAGCGCAGGTGCGGGCTGCCGTCGTAGAGCACGCCGAGCTCGCCAAGGGCGTCGATGGCCAGCGCCGATATCTGGTGTGCCAGCTCGCAGGACTGCAGCTTGACGATCAGCCGCGCGAGCCCCGCTTCGCCGCCGTTCGCCGAGGCGCTCAGCACGCGCAGCCCATTGAATTTCATCGCTGCGAGTTCCGCCTGCAGCCGCAGCAGACGATCTCGCAGGATCGGATTGTCCATGATCCGGCCATCGCCGGCCGTCTCAGTCCGCATCAGCTCCGCCAAGGCAAGGAAGCGGCTTTCGAGCTGGCCCGGGTCCCCCAGCATTCCACGTTCGTGCTTGAGGGTGGCGTTGGCGACGAACCAGCCCTGCCCGCGCTTTCCCACGATCTGGGACTTCGGGACGCGCACGTCGGTGAAGAAGGTCTCGTTGAACTCGGCGTGCCCGGTCATGGTCACCAGGGGGCGAACCTCGATCCCCGGCGTTTTCATCGAAAAGATCAGATAGCTGATTCCGTCGTGCTTTCCCTTGTCCGGCTCGGTGCGCACGAGGCAGAAGATCATGTCAGCCTCGCGGGCCGTGCTGGTCCAGATCTTCTGGCCATTAATGACGAAGTCGTCGCCATCCTCCGTTGCGCGCGTCTGAAGGCTGGCGAGGTCGGACCCCGAGCCCGGCTCGGAGTATCCCTGACACCAGATAACCTCGCCGTGGATCGTCGGCCCGATCCACTGGCGCTTCTGATCTTCCGTCCCCAGTTCCAACAGCGTCGGAACCAGCATCGAAATGCCCTGGCTCTGTAGCCCCGGTGGGACGCCGGCCCGGGCGAATTCCTCGCCGATTATGCGGGACTTCAGGATGTCCGGCGCGGCCCCATACCCTCCATATTCCTTCGGGATGGTCCGCGCGGCGTAACCATGGGCGATCAACAGTTTCTGCCAGGCTACCGCTTCTGCTGAGGGCCGCTGCGCAGCCCCGCCGCCCTTGGGGGCGGCATGGCGGTGGGCCTCAAGAAAGTCGAGCACTTCGCGCCGAAAAGCCTGGTGTTCGGCGCTGTAGGTGAGATCCATCAGCCTGTCCTTTCGAAAGGATCGTGGCGCTTCCGTGGGGCGCAGCTCATGGCGCGACCTGTTCGGATGGCTGGAAGCAAGGCAGGCGGAAACCGTCTCCAAGCTCTCGGAAGACCAGTTCGACGGGGATGCCCAGTTTCAATGCGTGGCGGTCGCAGTTCAGCAACCGGCTCGCCATCCGCACGCCTTCGTCGAGCTCCACCAGCGCAGCGACATAGGGGATTTCCGCGGCGAAGGCGGGGTGAAGCGCCTGATGGGTGACGGTCCACGAATAGAGGCTGCCGGTCCCGCGGACGGGCGTCCAGGCGAAATCTGGAGACCCGCACCGCGCGCACATGTAGCGCGGGAGGAACCGCCAAGCGCCGCAGCCCGAACAACGCTGGAATCGCAGCCGCCCGTCCTGGCATTGCTGCCAGAAGGCCTCGTCCATGGGATCCTGGGTCCTGGGAAGCGGCGCGGGAACGGTGGGAGGTTGCATGGGTGTCAGTTCCTCAAGATCGCCAGACTGCCGTCACCGAGATCGCCCCATCCGGTGACCAGGCCGATACTGGCCCCCGGCACCTGTCGCGCACCGGCGTCGCCGCGAAGTTGGCGCACGGCTTCCAGCACATGATTGAGTCCCCAGACGTGGGCTTCGCTAAGCAGACCGCCATGGGTGTTCAGGGGATAGCGACCGCCGAGCTGGATCTGGCCGTCTTTCACAAAGTCGTAGATGCCGCCGGGCGCGCTGAACCCCAGCGCTTCCAGCTGCAGCAGCACGACATAGGTGAAGCAGTCGTAGACCTGCAGGAAGTCCATGTCGCTGGCGGTGACGCCGGCCATCTCGAAGGCTCGGGGCGCGGCGTAGGACAGGCCGATCTTGAGCATGTCGGGCCGGGAGGGAATGTCATCTGCCGGATAGGGGTGGCCTTCCGCTGCGCCGGCGATCAGCACGGGCCGGTGCGGCATGTCGCGCGCCCGCTCGGCGCTCGTGACCACAACCGCGCAGGCGCCATCCGTCTCAAGGCAACAGTCGTACAGACGGAAGGGTTCGGAAATCCACCGCGCGCCCAGGTAGGCGTCCATGTCCAGAGGTTGGCCATAGGTCACGGCCCGTGGGTTGAGCTGGGCGTGCGCACGGCATGCCAGGGCCACCTCGCCCATCGCCTCGTCGGGCACCCCGTAGAGGTGCTTGTGGCGCATCGCGATCCAGGAATACATTTGTGCGGGCATCATCACGCCGTAGGGCATGTAGAAACCCTGGATCGTGCGGGTCAGCGTGTTCATGTTCATGGCCCGCTGCGGCGGCCGGCCCGGCTTTGGACGAAGCGCGGAGTAGCCATTCCACCCCAGCACCACGAGGACGTTGTCGGCGACGCCGGCAGCAACGGCCGTTGCGGCGTTCTGCAGCGCTGTGGTGGGGCTAGCCCCGCCCATATGTACGGTGGAGGCGTACCGCAGCACATCGACACCAAGGTTGGCGGCAAGCTCCTCGGACGACGTGTAGATCGGAGGCGGCACCATCCCGTCAATCTGCGAGGGCTTGAGCCCCGCGTCGGCGATGGCCTTGCGGGCCGCCTCCAGCATCAGGTCCACGGCGGTGCGTTCCGAGCCTTTGACGTATTCGGTCTCGCCGATGCCAACGATGGCGGCCTTGTCGCTGAAACTCACGGCTCTTTCCTGTCTTTCGAACATCGGCGAAGCGTTACGATCGGAAGACTGTCGCTCTAGGTGGGCGGGATCAGGCACGAGTGGATGGACTCATCTCCGGGCACCTGACGCGCGAGCGTCCGGATGGCCAGTTCGGCGTCCTTCAACTCGAAGTCGTGAGTGTGCATCAGCTCAAGTGGCAGCGACCGTGCCTCGATCAGGTCGATGGCCTTTCGGTATCCCGACGAGGTCACGCCGATCGCCCCCTTGATGGTGATCTCCTTGAAGACGATCAGGTCTGAGACAAAGTCCGGTATGGGCTTGAAGCCCTTCACTCCCGCCAAGACGATCGTACCGCCGGGACGCACATAGCTGAGGGCTTCGCGCACCGGGTCGGTGGCGTAAGAGGTCACCTCCACGACGACGTCGGCGCCACGCCCGCCGGTGAGTTCTTTGATGCGTTCGATGGCGTTCTCATTCTGGACATCGATCGTATGGTGCGCCCCGAAGGTCCGGGCGAGGTCGAGCTTGCGGGCGTCGGCGGCCATGCCCGTCACGATGATCTTCCCAGCACCCGCCTGCCGCGCGGCGATGACGCTGGCCAGACCGCGCTGGCCCGGTCCCAGGATGACGATAGTGTCGCCGACCTGGGTCTGAGGGATCTCCACCGCCCAGCGGAAGCCGGCCCCCAGCGGGTTGAACATCACCGCGAGCTCGGCTGGCAAAGTCTTATCCATCTTGTGAACGATCGTGTTGGGGGCGAGGTACATGTACTGGGCATAGGCGCCCCAGAGCCCCGGCATGTTCGATAGCGGAATGTAGGAATAGATCTGCCGTTCGGCGCACAGGTGGTAGCGGCCGCCCAGGCAGGTGTCACAGCTATGACAAGACAGCATTGTCTCGACGGCGACCCGATCGCCGACATCGACGCCCCAGCGGCGCGCCGCCTTGTCGCCGATCGCCTCGATGATCCCTACGGGCTCGTGCCCGGGGATCACCGGCATCGGCGTCTTCAGAACCCCCTCGAATTGCTCGTAGTCGCTGCCACAGATCCCGCAGGCCTCGATCCTCAGAATCGCGCTGTCGGCTTCGATATCGGGGATGGGCAAGTCACGCATTTCAAGCGTGCGCGGCGCCGTCTGAACCATCGCAAAGGTCTTGGCGGGAATCACGGGGTTGGCCTCCAACTGCGCAGCGACAACCCATAACACATATATGTGGCAGAGAACGTATATCTGTTATATCGCAGTGTAGGCAACGATCTTCGATCAGCTGCCGCAGGCTCACGGCCTCAGCCCTTCGCAATGGAATGAACGCAATGAACGCCGACGTCCCGAGGGTCGACCTTCTGAGCCTGGCAGAGGCGGCGAACGCGGCCCGGTCTGCGGGGATTTCCGAACAGATGGCGCCGCTCAGCGTATTTCGCGTACTCCTGCGGCATCCGGCGGTGGCGGGCGAGCTTGCCTCCACCCTCACCACCCTGCTCTTTCGGGGCAACAAGCTCGACGCCCGCCTGCGCGAACTGATCATCATGCGGATCGGCTGGAGGACCGGCTCAGTCTATGAGTGGACCCAGCACTGGCGGGTGGCCCGCGGGCTCGACATTCCCGAGGCCGACCTGGCGGCCACCCGTGACTGGCGGGGGGCCGCGAACCTGTCGGCAGCCGACAGGGCTGTGCTGCAGGCCACCGACGACACGCTCGACCAGGGCATGATCTCGAACGCCGCCTGGGAGGCCTGCTGCCTCCACCTGGCGACGGAGGCCGAGCGTATTGAGCTAGTTGTCGCGATCGGCAACTGGACCATGTTCTCCCAACTGCTGAAGAGCCTGCGCATTCCGCTGGAAGACGGCGTCGAGGCCTGGCCGCCGGACGGCAAAGCGCCCCGAACCTGAGTGTCCCACCCCGTCGAGCCGGAGTTTCCATGACACGCATACCGATCTCATCCGATCTCGTCGGGTTGGAGTTCCCCGCCACCACCCAGGCCTGGACCTCCAAGGACACCATGCTCTACGCCCTGGGCGTCGGCGGGCGGCCGGCGGAAGACCTGGACTTCATCTATGAAGGCCGCGGCCCGAAGGTTCTGCCGACCTATGCCGTCATCCCGGGCGGCGGCGCATTGGGGGGGCTGATGCGCACCGTCGACATGCGCCTGGAAATGCTGCTGCACGGCGAACAGTCCATCGAGCTATTCCGGGCCCTCCCCTCCGAAGCCAGCGTCGAGGTGAGCGGTCGCATCACCGAGGTCTGGGACAAGGGAAAAGCTGCCGTTCTGGGCGTCGAGAGCGTCGGCCGAGACGCCGACGGCGACCTTTTCCGGACCCACGCCACGCTGTTCGTCCGCGGCGCGGGCGGTTTCGGCGGCGAGCGCGGTCCCTCGGGCGGAGATAGCGCCGCGCCCGATCGGGCCCCGGATATTGTGGCCAGCTTCCAGACCCGTCCCGAACAAGGCGCGATCTACCGGCTGTCGGGCGATCGCAACCCCATCCATATCGACCCGGCGTTCGCTAGGATGGGCGGGTTCGACGCGCCCTTCATGCACGGGCTGTGCACCTACGGCATTGTGGGTCGCGCCATCCTGAGAGAGCTATGCGCCGACGATCCGGGCGCCTTCCACTCTTTCCAGGGGCGATTCGCTGACCGGGTGCTGTACGGGGACACTATCGTCACCAAGATCTGGCGCACCAGCGATGGCGAGGCCATCGTACAGGGCGAAACTGCGGATGGCCGTATCGTTCTGTCTCAAGCCAGGGCGACATTCGCGGTCCCAGCATAGGCATCGACATGTCGCCCTATCCCCACCTGCTGTCATCGCTGGACCTGGGGTTCGTAACGCTCCCGAACCGCACGCTGATGGGCTCCATGCACACCGGCCTTGAGGAGGCGCCGGATGGATAGAATCGGCATGCGCGGTTCTTTGCTCGTCGGGCGCAGGGCGGCGTGGGTCTGATCGTAACGGGTGGCGTATCGCCCAATGAGGCGGGCCGGCTAGGCCGGAACGGCGCGGTGATGCGCGAGGCCGCCGTGGCGGGACACGGCCGAATCACGTCCGCTGTGCACCAGTCGGGCGGACTCATCGTGCTGCAGCTCCTCCACGCGGGGCGCTATGCGCGTCACGAGGGCCTCGTCGCCCCGTCGCCGATCGCCTCCAGAATAAACCCGCTGACGCCGCGCGAACTGACCGAGGAGGAGATTCTCGCCACGATCGAGGACTTCGCGAACGCCGCGATGCTCGCCAAGGAGGCTGGCTACGACGGGGTGGAGATCATGGGTTCGGAAGGCTACTTGCTGAACCAGTTCCTGGCGCCGCGGACCAATCAGCGCA
>NZ_CADEGK010000248.1:0-3070 GCF_902826855.1 uncultured Phenylobacterium sp.
GAGCGGCAGTTGGCACTTCGGAAACGTGTGCAGGTGGCGTTGGTGGCGGTCGCGGCGCTGGCCGCGGCGATCGGCGTCCGCGGTCAGGGCGGCGCGCCAGCACCGGTGCTGGTCGTCGTGAACGCCAGCGCTCCCAACCAGTTCGGCGCCTATCTGCCGGAGATCCTGCGGGCCGAGGGCATCAACACGTTCGCCGTCGTGCAGCTGTCGGCGCGCGACGCGCCGACGCTCGCGGCGGCCACGGTGGTGGTCGCCCGCAGCGACGCGCAGGAGGGGTTTGTCGGGACGACGCCGTTCCAGGCGGTGTCGCCGGGCGAACGGGCGATGGCGACGGATGGGCGGCTGCGGGGCTGGGGCGCCTACTGTCCGGGGGTGGTCGGCATGGGCCGTCAGGCCGATCCGGGCAGCGCCAACAGCGAGATCTTCTTTATGCGGGCCCCGGCGCGCCGCCTGGATCATGAATACACGGTCGTAGGCCGGGTCGTCGCCGGTCTGGAGGCGATCCAGGCGCTGGCCGTCGGCGAACCGCCCGGGAGCCCCGACCGGATGGTGCGGGTGCGCGTGGCGGCTGACCTGCCGGCGAGCGAGCGGCCTGCGATCGAGGTGCTCGACGAGCGTGGCCCAACGTTTCAGTCAAAGGTCGCGGCGCTGAAGCGGTCGAAAGGCGCGGCCTTTTCGATCTGTGATGTGGAGGTTACGACGCGAATACCCTGAACAACTGCGACGATACGCGCAGTTGTTGCCTAACGCTGTTTTCCGTACGCAGAATTGCATCACGGCGGGACAGTCATGCGTTACGAAGTCATCGAAGAGTGCGACGAGTGGGTCGTTCGTGGCGACGGCCGTGAGCTCGCCCGTTTCGGCGACCAGGATACCGCGCTCAACGACGTGGCTGCGCGACTGAAGTCGGCCGACGGCTCTGTCCCGGCCCGTCTCGCGGTCCGCTATCAGAGCCGCAAGGCCTGACGACTCCGCTTGCCGTTGGTCCGTAGCCCGGGCCACATCAGCGCTCCGCACCTGGAGCGCCGCCGGCCTTGTCCTTCCTCCGATCCTTGAGCGTCCAGGTGCTGATCGGCCTCGCGCTCGGCCTCGCCGTAGGCGCCGTGGCCGCGGCCTATGGCGGGCCCGGCGCGCCGCGGATCATCGAGGGCGTCGAGGCGCTGGGCGGACTGTGGCTCAACGCGCTGCGTATGACCGTCGTGCCGCTGATCTTCGCGGTGCTGGTCAGCGGTATCGCGCAGGTTTCCGATGCTGCGGCCACCGGCCGGCTGGCGATGCGCGCGGTGCTTTGGTTCCTGGCGCTGCTGGTGGTGTCGGGGGTGACTGCGGTGGCGTTCGTCAACGCGCTGCTGACAGCCTGGCCGGTTGGGGAGGCGGCTTCGGCGGCGCTGCGCGCCGGCGCCCTGGCCCCTGAGGCCGGAACCCCGACGGCGCCCGACTTCGTCTCCTGGATCAAGGGCCTGGCCCCGGCCAATCCGATCAAGGCCGCCGCCGAGGACGCCATCCTGCCGATCGTGGTGTTCGCCGTGTTCACAGGGTTCGCGCTGACCCGCATGCCAGCCGAGCGCGGGCGGATCCTGCTGGAAGTGTTCAACAGCCTGGGCGAGGCGATGATCGTCATCGTGCGCTGGGTGCTGATGGCCGCGCCGCTGGGGGTCTTCGCCCTGGGGCTGGGCGTGGGCCTGCGCGCCGGGGTCGGCGCCGCGGGCGTGCTCGGCCACTACATCGTCACCGCCTCGGCGACCGGCCTCCTCATCACGCTGATCGCCTATGGGCTTGCGGTGACGGTCGGGCGGATGGCGCCGGCCCGCTGGGCGCGGGCCACGGCGCCGGTGCTGGCCACCGCCTTCGCCACCCAGTCGTCGCTCGCCTGCCTGCCGGCGATGATCGAGCGCACCCGCGACGACCTGGGCGTCTCAGCCCGCGTGGCCAACCTGGTGCTGCCCCTGGCGGTCGCGGTCTTCCGGATGACCAGCCCGGCGGTGAACCTTGCGGTCTGCATCTTCGTGGCTCAGGTCTATGGCCTGCAGCCGTCGGGCCTGCAGTACCTCGGCGCGGTGCTGGTGGCGCTGGCGGTCAGCGTTGGCTCGGTGGGCCTGCCCGGCCAGGTCTCCTTCATCGTCAGCGTCGCCCCGATCTGTCTCGCCCTGGGCCTGCCGCTGGACCTGCTGCCGATCCTGCTGGCAGTGGAGGTGGTCCCAGACATCTTCCGCACGTTGGGCAACGTCACCGGCGACATGGCGATCGCCGGCATCGTGGCGAAGGACGAACCACCCGAGTCCCCGGCCCAACCGGCGCCTAGCCAAGCTTGAACGCTTCCGGCAGGTTCGCGCCGTCATGGCCAACGAACCCTTCTTCCGCAAAGACGGCGACATCTTCATCCCGACGCCGGTCGGCATCGGACCCTGGACCGGCACGTCGCTGCACGGCCGCCTGATCGTGGGCCTGCTGGGCTCGGAGATCGAGCGCCAATACCGCACGCCGGACTACATGCCCTCGCGGCTGACCGTGGACATGTACCGCCTGCCGGACCTCTCGCCGGTCGAGGTGGTGACCCGCGTGGTCAAGGATGGCTACCGGATCAAGGTGATCGACGCCGAGTTCATCTCCGGCGGGAAGAGCGCAGGGCGCGCGACCTGCCAGCTCCTGCGAAAGACCGAGAACCCACCCGGGACCGTCTGGACGCCCGAACCCTGGGACGTCCCCAAGCCGGCCGACCTCCCTGAGCCGCCGGAAGGCCCCATGGGTGGCATGTGGGAGATTCTACCGATCGCGGGCGGCTTCAACCAGCCCGGCATGCCGCGCCGTGCGTGGATGGCCGAGACCCGAGAACTCGTGGAAGGCGAAGCGTTCACGCCGTTCGCCCGCGTCGCCACCAGTGCCGACTTCGTCAGCCCGTTCGCCAACTGGGGCGACCAGGGCCTGGGCTATATCAACTCCGACGTGACGCTTTACCTGCACCGCGAGCCGGTGAGCATTTGGGTCGGCTACGACGTCGTCAATCACGGCGCGACAGACGGCGTCGCGGTCGCCGAATGCCTGATCTACGACGAGGCGGGGGCGATCGGCA
>NZ_CADEGK010000248.1:3170-6087 GCF_902826855.1 uncultured Phenylobacterium sp.
GACGGCGTCGCGGTCGCCGAATGCCTGATCTACGACGAGGCGGGGGCGATCGGCATGGTCAGCTGCACGGCGCTCGCCCAGGCGCGCAAGATCGTGTGACGCCGCGCTGGCGACGGCGACGGCAGCAGCGCCTGGCGCAGCCGACGGCCTATATGACCTGATAGGCGGTGACGGCCAGGGCGACTGCATGCACGCCGGCTACGAGCCACAGCGCGGTGCGGAAGGGCTCTTTGCGGGTCTTGTGGCGCAGCAGTTGCTGGGCGACGAGGGCGCCGGGCGATCCGCCGAACGCCGCCAGGGCCAGCAGGCGCCGCTCAGGAACCCGCCAGGTCCGCTTTTCGGCGGCGCGCTTGTCCCAAGCGAAGGCGCCGATGGCTGCCGCGTTGATGGCGAGCAGGTAGAGGACGAAGGCCTCGAACATGTCGAGCACCTTGCCTGCAGGACGTGAACGCTTGCCTTACCCTCAAACCGCCGGCGGCGGTTCGGTCTTGGCGGTCGACTCCGCGGCGGGGGCCTCGGCGGGCTTCTCTTCCGTCGCCGCCGGCGCCGGCTCGTCCGGGGTGTTGGCGCGCAGCGAGGCGCCCATCAGCCGTGAGCGGGTCTCGAGCCGCGTCGCCACGGTCTCGCAGCGCGCCGGCAGTGACCAGCTCATCCATTCCTGGGCCACGCGCGCCTTGCTCACGCCCGGGCCGACGTTCCACGTCAGACGGCCCTGGCGAACAGCCGCGCCGCCGATGGTGTTGATCGGCCGCACCGAGGCCTTCTCCGCGGCGGTCAGCGCAGTCTGGAAGCCCTTCAGCTGCGCCGCTCCGGCCTTCTGCATGTCGGCGTAGACCTTCAGGTCGTCGGCCAGCGTGGTCCCGGGCTTGCGGAACTGGGCCTCGATCCGCGTCACCTCGGGCATCACCTCGTCGTGCAGGTCGAGCCAGCCGCGCAGCGCGCCGTAGCACCAGGCCACGAACGGATAGTCGTCCGTGGGCGCGCCGTTGGGGATGCGGTCCTCGACTGGCGCAGGGGCCGGCGGCGGCGCGGCGGCGGCGTCGGGAGCTTGTGCGAACAGGGCGAGGGCGATGGCGAACGGCGTCATGGAAGTCCTTGTGCTCAAAGAATTTGTCAGCTTCGCGCCCGACCGAGTTCCGCGGGGCCAAACCCTCCGCCTCCCGGGGTCTGGATCTCGATCGCATCGCCAAGCTCCACCGTAACGGAGAAGCAGCCGGGAAGTTCACTAACCGCGCCCGACGCCGCGATCAAACGCTGCCGGCCCGCCAGGCCGGGGCCGCCGCCGGCCAATCCCTGGGGCGCATGCTGACGCCGCGAGGAGAGCAGGGCCGCCTCCATCGGCGCCAGGAACCGGATGCGCCGCACCGCCCCGTCGCCGCCGCGGTGGCCGCCCGCACCGCCCGACCCCCGGCGCACGGCGAAAGCCTCCACCCGTACTGGGAACCGTCGCTCCAGGATCTCCGGATCGGTCAGCCGCGAGTTGGTCATGTGGATCTGCACGGCGCTGGCCCCATCCGCCGTGGCGGTCGCGCCGGCGCCGCCGCAGATGGTCTCGTAGTACTGCCGGTCAGCGTCCCCGAACGTGAAGTTGTTCATCGTCCCCTGGCCGCAGGCCATCACGCCCAAGGCCGCGTAGAGGGCGTCGACGATGTGCTGGCTGGTCTCGACATTGCCGGCGACCACGGCCGCGGGCGGGCGCGGGTCCAGCATGGAGCCCGGCCGGGTGAGGATCTCCAGGGGTTCCAGGCAGCCGGCGTTCAGGGGGATGTCGTCGTCCACCAGGGTGCGAAAGACGTAGAGCGCCGCGGCGTCGACGATTGCCGAAGGGCCGTTGAAGTTGCTGGCGAGCTGGTCGGCGGAGGCGGTGAAGTCGAGGGTCGCGGTCCGGGCCGCCGCATCCACCGTCGTCGTCACCACGATCTCGCCGCCGCCGTCGATCGGCATCCGCGCCGCCCCATCCGACAGCCGCCCCACCGCCCGGCGCACCGCCTCGGCGGCGTTGCGCTGCACGAAACCCATGTAGCGGGCGACGGTCTCGGCGCCGTAGACGCGGATCATCTCCGCAACGGCCGCCGCACCCGCTTGGCATGACGCGACCTGGGCCTTCAGGTCGGCGAGGTTGCGTTCCGGCGCGCGGGACGGCCACGGCCCGGCGGTGAGGGCGGCGCGCACCTCCGCATCGAGGAACCGCCCGCCGGCCATGATCGGGAGCGCATCCAGCATCACGCCTTCCTCCTCGATGGTGCGCGAGAAGGGCGGCATCGACCCCGGCTGGATCCCGCCGACGTCGGCGTGGTGCCCGCGCGCGGCGACATAGAAGCTCGCCTGGCTGTGGTCCGCTTCCATGAACACCGGCATCACCGCGGTGATGTCCGGCAGGTGCGTGCCTCCAGCGTAGGGGTTGTTCAGGGCGAACGCCTGGCCGCGCTTCAACTGCGGATGGCGGTCCCGCACGGCGCGCACGCTTGCGCCCATCGATCCCAGGTGCACCGGCATGTGCGGCGCGTTCGCCACCAGTCCCCCTTCGGCGTCGAACAGGGCGCAGGAGAAGTCGAGCCGCTCCTTGATGTTGACCGAGTGCGCCGTCCGCTCGAGCGCCGCTCCCATGGCCTCCGCGACGCCCATGAAGCGGCGGTTGAACAGCTCCAGGGTGACGGGGTCGGGTTTGTCCAACGCGATAGTCTGGCGCGGCGCGGCGGCGGTGCGGGTGAGGCGGATCAGGCCCTCGGCTTCGGCGCTGGCGCGCCAGCCGGGCAGGACGGCGATCTGGGTGTCGGGGCGGACGATGAGCGCGGGGCCGTCGATGGCGGTGAGCCGGTCGGCGTCCACGACGGGCGCGTCATGCCAGGCGCCGAGCGCGAACATTCGCACCCCTCCCCCTTGCGGGGAGGGGGTAGGGGGTGGGGGTGTCTGGTTT
>NZ_CADEGK010000249.1 GCF_902826855.1 uncultured Phenylobacterium sp.
CCTGAGCGTCGAGTCGCTTAGTGCTTCTCTTCCGGCGCGGCCGGGGCCGCGGCGTCGGCGGCCGGCGGAGTGGCGGCCATCGAGTCGGTGGCCATCGAGTCGGCGGCCTTCGAAGCGTCGGCGGCGGCGTCGGTCGCGGCCGTGGCGGCCGTGGCGGCGGCGTCAGCCGAGGTGGCCGCGGCGTCGGCGGCGGCGGCTTCGGTGGCGGCCGGGGCGGCTTCTTGCTTCTGGGTGCAGGCGGCGAGGCCGAGGGCGGCGACGGCCGCGGTGACGATCAGGAACTGCTTGGACATGTGGGGGGCTTCCTCTGATAGCTGTGTCGCGCGCCGGGCGCGTATCCCCACCCTCTTGCGAGATGCAGGCCGAACCCCGACGCGAGCCAATGGATACGCCCGCACTTCGGCTGTCGCAAGGCCGATTATCACGGTTCCGTGATGTGCTTTCCGTGCAGGCGAGGCGCGGAGATCAGGCCTCGGCCGGGATGTTCGACAACGCCTCTTCCAGTTCCAGGAAGCTGGGTTGGGCGCCGGAGGGCACGTTGCCGCGGCCGATCTCCACCGAGATCTGGGCGGCGTTGCCGTGCAGGTGCGCCACCAGGACGGCCTGGATGATCTTGTAGAAGGCCCCCTCCTCGTCGGTGACTTCCTTCATCCGGGTGGCCATCGGCCCGACCAGGCCGTAGGCCAGGAACACGCCGAGGAAGGTGCCGACCAAGGCCGAGCCGATCATCTCGCCCAGCACTTCCGGCGGCTCGGTGATCGCGCCCATGGTCTTGATGACCCCCAGAACGGCGGCGACGATGCCCAGGGCGGGCAGGGCGTCGGCGAGGCTGGTCATGGCGTGGCTGGGCGCCAGCGCCTCGTGATGGTGCTTCTCGAGCTGCTTCTCCATCGCGTCCTCGACCTGGTGGGGGTCCTCCAGGTTCATGGTCATCATCCGCAGGGTGTCGCAGATGAAGTCGATGGCGAAGTGGTCCTTACAGATCTTGGGGAAGCGGGTGAAAATCGAGCTCTCTTTCGGATTCTCGATGTGGCTTTCAAGCGCGATCACGCCCTTGGACTTCATGGTCTTGGTGAGCAGGAACAGCAGCGAGAGCAGGTCGCGGTAGTCCGCCGCCTTCCACTTCGGGCCGGCGAACACCTTCTTCATGCCGCCGCCGGTCGCCTTGATCGTGGTCATCGAATTGGAGATCAGGAAGGCGGCCACCCCGGCGCCGCCGATCGCCATCATCTCGTGCGGCGTGGCGTGCAGGATGACGCCCATGTTGCCGCCGGTGATGATGTAGCTGCCGAACACCAGGGCAAACAGCAGAACGATGCCGATAATCTGAAACATGGACTCCCCCGGGGACGTCCGCGACCATGGCGATTAATGTTTAATGGCCCGTGATCGCAGGCCAATCCGTTTCGCAGGAGGCGGACCCGCGGGAATAGCCGCCGGCAAAGCGCCGCGCCGGCAGCCCGGCGTCAGCTCAGCCCGCCGTCATTCGGGCCGCCTCGAGCGCACAGTCCCGGGTGGGCGCGAGGCCCTTTGCGCGCATCGCCGCCACCTCGACACGAGCGGCGTCCAGGTCGGCGCGGAACGCCTCGTCTCCGTGCAGCCGGGCCACCGCGGCGGCGCCCATGACCATCCCTTCCTCGACGTCGCTCCTCCAGTGGACGTTGCAGTAGCGGCGGCTGTCGCTGAAGGCGCGGCCTCGGGCCAGAATCGCCTCCGCCCGTTCGGGCGCGACCTCGGCCACGATCAGCGCCCAGCCCCAGCCCAGGGCGGCGTGGCCCGACGGATAGGAGCCGTCGCGCCGCAGCGCCGCGTCCAGGGCCGGTGTGCACATGGGCTTGCCATTGACCGTGAACGGCCGGGCCCGCTGGTACTTGGTCTTCGTGGGATAGGTGGAGAGCCCGATGTCACGCATGGACCGGCGCAGCAGGCGGACGAGCGCTGGCGTCTCGGCCTCGCTGATCGGCCCGCCTATGGCGCAGGAGAAAGTCCCGGCCGCCGCGGGCCAGCTCAAGTCCGCGTCTTCGGTGGCCAACAGCCAGCGGGGTCCGCCGTGGGCCGCCAGCGCCGCCGTCGACGCTGCCTCGTCACGCGCCAGCGCCGCCGAGCCGGGCGCCGGCGGCGGCGGGACGATGGCGAGGCTGCTGGGAAGCGTGCCCGCCCCAAGGTAGGGCGTGACGGCCGCCGCCGGGGCGGGCGCGGGCGCGGGCTGCCCGCCCGCAGGGGCCGTACCCAGCATCGCCGCCAACGCCGCGGCGCCGATCCAAATCCGCCACCTCATCGTGGGCCTCCTGCGGTCAATTCGTCGGCGACAGGCGCTCTGCCTCGGCCTTCAGCCTGCGGACCATGTCCGTAGAGAGGTATCCGTCCGCCGTCACCCCGCGCGCCTTCTGCCAGGTCCTGAGCGCCGCGCGGGTCTTCAGGCCGACGACGCCATCGGCGCCCCCGGTATCGAAGCCCAGAGCCATCAGCGCCCGTTGCGCGGTCATCCGATCCACCAGCGGCAGGGGGATCTCCTGCGGCCAGGGCCGCATCAGCCCCGGCCCGCCGGCCAGGCGGTCGGCCAGCAGGCCGACACCCAGCGCATAGGCCAGGCTGTTGTTGTACTGGCGCAGCGCGAAGTGGTTGGGGAACAGCAGGAACACCGGCCCGCCCGCCCCCGCCGGCGCGATCAGTTGAGCCTGGGCCGTTGAGTCCGCCGCCGACCACCCCCGGCCGTCGGCGCGCGCGACGCCCCGCTCCGCCCACCAGCGCGGCGTCTCCCGCGGGCCTTCGGTGAGGCTGAAGTCGAACCCGGGCGGCGCAGTCACCTCGCGCGCCCAGCTTTGGCCCCGCACCCAGCCGGCCCGCATCAGCAGGTTCGCGGCAGAGGCCAGGCTGTCGGCGCTGGAATTCCAGATGTCGCGCCGCCCATCGCCGTCCATGTCGACGGCGGTGGAGAGGTACATCGACGGGATGAACTGGGTCTGGCCCATGGCCCCGGCCCAAGAGCCCTTCAGCCGCGAGCGTGGCTGCTCGCCCGACTGGATGATCTTCAGCGCGGCGATCAGCTCGGTCTCGGCGAAGCCTCGACGCCGGCCCTGGGCAGCCAGGGTGGCGAAGGCGCGCACGATGTCGAAGTCACCTTGCAGCTCGCCATAGGCGCTCTCCATCGCCCAGACCCCCAGCAGGATGTCGGACGGCACGCCGAAGCGGCTCTCGATAGCCCCCAGCGCGGGCGTCGCAGCGCGCTTCCGCTGGCCAGTGGCGATCCGCTGCGGGCTGATGACACCCTTGATGTACTCGCTGACCGGCTTGGAGAACTCCGGCTGCTGGGTGTCGAGGCTGGCGACCCGCGGGTTGGGCGACAGGCCGGCCATCTCGCGGGCCAGCACGTTGGGCGCGATGCCGGCCGCCAGCGCGCGCGTCTGGAAGTCGGCGGCCCAGGCGTCGAACACCATGTCGCCCGACGCCGTGAGCGGGGCGATGGAGACCGGCGGAGGCGGCGGCGGCGGGACGACGGCTCGGGCGGGTGAAGCGGCGGCCATCGCGGCCGGCGGCGGCGCCTCGGCGACCGGCGCAGGGCCTTGCGGGCTGGCGCAGCCGGCCAGTGCGAGAATCGGAGGGGCGAAGACGGGGAGGAGGACGCGGAGACGCATGGGACCGCGGAGTCTAGGGTGCGTCGCCGGACACCCCAATCACATCGCCGTCAGGTTGACTTGCCTCCACCCGGCCCGTATATGCGCGCCCTCTTATTCGCCAACCGGCCGCCTGCGGCCCGCTTGAAGATACGGTCCCATGAAGGTCAGAAGCTCGCTCAAGTCGCTGAAGACGCGTCACCGCGACTGCAAGCTCGTGCGCCGTAAGGGCCGGGTCTATGTGATCAACAAGACGGATCCGCGCTTCAAGGCCCGCCAGGGCTGAGCCGCCGCCGATGAGTCCCCGGGCAGTTGTCTGGGACTTCGGCAACGTCATCGTGCGCTGGAGCCCGCGCACGCTCTACTCCAAGATCTTCCCCGATCCGGTCGCATGTGATCGGTTCCTCAGCGACGTCTGCACCCTGGCCTGGCACACGCCGACCGACTGCGGGGTGACCTTCGCCGAGAACTGCGCGGCCCTGGCGGCCGTCCACCCGCAGCATGAGGCCGAGATCTGGGCCTGGCATCGCCGCTGGGACGAGATGTTCTCCGGCGCGATACCCGAAACCGAGGCAGCCATCGAGGCCCTGCATGCCCGCGGCGTGGCGCAGTACGGCCTCTCCAACATCAGCCACGAGACGCTGGACTCGACGCTGGCCATGAGCCCGGCGTTCGGCCGCCTCACCGGGGTCGTCGCATCCGGCGTGGAGGGGGTGATGAAGCCTGATCCGGCGATCTACCGCCTGACCTGCGAGCGGTTCGGCCTGGCGCCCGGGGAGGTCCTGTTCATCGATGACAGCGCCCGCAACATCGCCGCCGCGCACGCCTTCGGCTATGACACCCACCACTTCACCGACCCGGCCGCCCTGCGCCCGGCCCTCGAGGCGCGCGGGCTGCTGTAGCTTCAGAAGCCTTGCCGTGCGGCGCTCCGCCACACCGCAGCCAAGCTCCGCAAACCAGACGTCAACCCAATCCCGGTACTGAACTGGCACGCAAGGTGCACGGTCGGGCCCAGCGCCCCCCCGCGCATGTGTCAGATTCGAACGGACCCCGTCGGGGGGTCCGGCCTGGACCGGACGACCAATACAATGCGACCCCGCACCCCCCTCCGCACCTTCTTCGCGACTGCCGTCGTCGTGGCGGTCGCCGCCCTGGCTGCGCCGGCGTCCGCCGCCGTCACCGTGAGCGTCACGAGCATGAGCGATCCGAACACCCTGCCCGTCGGCCAGGTGCTGATCGCCGACTTCAACGACGCTCAGAACCCGGAAGCCACCTTGCTGGACGGCTTCACCCTCGACCTGATGGGCTCCACCGTCGGCTGGAACGAAGGCGCGAACGGCTACAGCGGCACCCTTCCGAACGACCCGACCCACTATCTGACCATTCCAGGCAGCGCGAGCGCGACGCTGTTCTCGGTCCAGGGCCTGAGGTCGTTCAGCTTCTACATGGGCTCGGCCGACACCTACAATTCGGTCCGCTTCATCGGCGCCAACGGGTTCGACCAGACCCTGAACGGCGGGCAGATGACCCAAGGCTACACCGGCCAGAGCTGGAACTGGGGCGCGCGCGTCAACTTCGACTTCGGCGGCGCCACGGTCAATCAGATCGTCCTGACGTCCTCGGGCAATTCGTTCGAACTGGACAACCTCGCCGGCGCCGTCCAGCAGGCGGTTCCGGAGCCCTCGACCTGGGCCATGCTCATTCTCGGCTTTGGCGCAATCGGGGCCGTCCTGCGCCGCCGCCGCGCCGTCCTTACCCCCGTCTAATTCTCTCCATAGACGGGGCCAGTGGGGACCCCCTGCTCCCCGAAGCAGGGGGTCTTTCCCTGCCCGGCGAGCGCCAGTCAGTCCTTCACGAGGTCGAAGAACTCCTGGCGGGTCCGCGGGTCGTCGCGCACGTCCCCCAGGAGGCTGGAAGTAGTCAGCCGTGACCCCGGCGTGTTGACGCCGCGCATGGTCATGCAGCTGTGCTCGGAGGTGATCACCACGCCGACGCCCTTGGGCTTCAGGATGTCCTGGATGGCGCCGGCAATCTCGGCCGTCAGCTTCTCCTGGATCTGCAGCCGCCGCGCGAAGCCGTGCACCACGCGGGCCAGCTTGGAGATACCAACCACCCGGTCGCGCGGCAGATACGCGACATGGGCTTTCCCCAGGAACGGCAGCATGTGGTGCTCGCAGAAGCTGACCACGCGGATATCCTTCAGGATCACCAGCTCGTCGTAACCCCCGACCTCCTCGAACGTGCGTTCCAGGTATTGCCGCGGATCGGCCTCGTAGCCGGCGAACAGCTCACGATAGGCCTTCACCACCCGGCGCGGCGTGTCGAGCAACCCCTCCCGATCGGGGTCGTCTCCGGCCCATTCGATCAGGGTGCGGACGGCGGCGAGCGCGTCCTGTTCGGTGGCCTTGCGGCGGGGGGTATCGACCATGGGTGCTCCGCGTCCAAAGGCCTCAACGGA
>NZ_CADEGK010000250.1 GCF_902826855.1 uncultured Phenylobacterium sp.
GGCGCGCGACCGCCTCTTCCTCTTCGAAGGCAGCCCTGGCACTGGCAAGACGACGGCAGCGCTCAGCTTCCTGCGCGAAGGCGCGGCCGCCGGCGAGCGCGGCCTGTACATCACCCTCTCGGAAACCGAAGCAGAGCTTCGCGACTCGGCCGCGTCACACGGTTGGGGCCTGGAAGGCATCCAGATCTTCGAGCTGGCCCCGCCCGAAAGCCTGCTGGATGAGCAGCAGCAGCAGAGCCTGCTCTACTCGTCGGATCTGGAACTGGGCGAGACCACGCGGCTGATCCTGCAGGCGGTCGAAGACGCCCAGCCGCACCGGGTGGTGATCGACAGCCTCTCGGAGATCCGTCTCCTGGCCCAGGGATCCCTGCGCTATCGCCGTCAGGTGCTGGCGCTGAAGCACTACTTCGCCCGTCACGGCACCACGGTTCTGCTGCTGGACGACCTCACGGCCGAGAGCCAGGACAAGACCGTCCACAGCGTGGCCCACGGGGTGGTGCGCCTTGAGGAGCTGGCGCCGGAGTACGGCGCGGAGCGGCGCCGCGTGCGGGTGGTGAAATATCGCGGCCGCCGGTTCCGGGGCGGCTTCCACGACTTCACGATCAAGACCGGCGGCCTGGAGGTCTACCCGCGGCTGGTCTCCAGCGAGCACCGCTCGGAGTTCGTCCGCACGCCACTGCCCAGCGATGTGGCAGGCCTGGATTCACTCCTGGGCGGCGGGGTGGAGCGCGGCTCGAGCTGCCTGATCCTGGGTCCCGCCGGCACGGGCAAGTCCCTGCTCACCATCAGCTTCATCGCCTCGGCGATCGCGCGGGGCGAGAAGGCCGCCCTGTTCCTGTTCGATGAGGAGAAGGGCCTGCTCGTGGACCGGACCCGGAAACTCGGGACCGACCTGACGAAGCTGATCGACAGCGGCGACCTGATCCTCGAGCAGATCGACGCGGCAGAGCTCTCCCCCGGCGAGTTCACCGCCAACGTCCGCGACTGTGTCCAGAAGCACGGCATCCGCACCGTGGTGATCGACAGCCTCAACGGCTACCAGGCGGCCATGCCGGAGGAGCACTATCTGCTGCTCCATATGCACGAGCTGCTGCAGTTCCTGAACCGCCAGGGCGCCACGACCTTCCTTACCGTCGCCCAGCATGGGCTGGTGGGCGACATGAAGGCCCCGGTGGACGTGACGTACCTGGCCGACACCGTGGTGCTGCTGCGCTATTTCGAGGCCGCCGGCGAGGTGCGACGCGCGATCTCGGTGATCAAGAAGCGCGCCGGCCAACACGAGAAGACCATCCGCGAGTACCAGATCGGCGAGGAGGGCCTTAGCGTCGGGCCCCCGCTGACCGAGTTCCAGGGCATACTGCGCGGCGTGCCCAACTTCGTGGGACCCGGAGCGGGGCTGCTGGGCGACCGTTCGGCATGACCTTTGACGCCCGTTCCGAGCGTGCGCTGGTGCTGGCCCCCCAGGGCCGCGACGCCCAGGTCGCGGCCAAGGTCCTCGGCTCAGCCGGTCTCGAGTCGACGGTCTGCGCGGACCTGACGGACTTGGTCGCCGGACTCGGACACGGCGCCGGCGTCGCCCTGATCGTCGAGGAAGCCCTGCACAATCAGGACTACGCCGGCCTCGCCCACTGGATCGAGGCGCAGCCGCCGTGGTCGGACTTCCCGATCATCGTGTTCACCCGCCGCGGCGGCGGCGCCGAGCGCAACCCCGCAGCGGGACGCTTCATCCAGGCGCTGGGGGCCATCAGCTTCCTGGAGCGCCCGTTTCATCCGACGACGCTGGTCAGCGTGGTGCAGACCGCGCTGCGGGGCCGCCGGCGCCAGTACGACGCCCGCGAGCGCCTGGAGACCCTGCGCTCGGCCGTCAGCCGCCAGGCCGTCGACCAGGAGCATCTGCGCCTGATGGTCAACGAGCTGAACCACCGGGTGAAGAACACCCTGGCCACCGTCCAGTCGATCGTGGCCCAGACCCTGCGCGGCGAGGACATCCCGTTACGTGTCCGCGAGACGCTCACGTCGCGCATCCTGGCGCTCAGCAAGGCGCACGACGTGCTGACCGACGAGCAGTGGGCCGGCGCAAACCTGCGCGAGATCGCTCACCAGGCCGCCCAACCGTTCCGCGCCGGCGCCGGGGACGAGCGCCTGGTGCTGACGGGGCCGGAGGTGCGGTTGCCGCCCAAGATGGCGATCGCGGTGGCCTTGGCGTTCCACGAGCTGGCCACCAACGCGGTGAAATACGGCGCGCTGTCCGGGCCCGAAGGCCGCGTCGACTTCGGCTGGCGACGGGAGGGCAGCCGGTTGCATATGCTGTGGCAGGAGTCCGGCGGGCCGACCGTCTCGCCCCCCAGCCGCCGCGGCTTCGGCACGCGGTTGATCGAGCGCGGCCTGGCGGCGGACCTGCAGGGCGCCGTCGAGCTCGCATACCCGCCGACCGGAGTGGTCTGCCGGATCACCGCGGACCTGGCGTCCAACCCGACGGCGCCGCTGGCGCCGCCGCACCCCGGCGCGGCGGACGACGACCGCAGTTGGGACGCCGCCAACCGGCGCCTGGGGCCGAGCACGGGCCTTGAGCGTTCGCGATTCGCCTGACCTGATGACGGGGCATGATCCCTGTCTCCCTCACTCAGCGGCTGATCGGCGTGGCGATGATCACCGCGGGGGCGGCGATCGCGGTCGTTTTCGGTGGCGGCCTGCTCTTGTTCCTCTGGGAAGAGATCGCCGCCGGGATCCGCGGCTCGCCGCGGCCGATGAACCTGATGAGCATCCTCCTGATAGGTCCCCTCGTGGGCGTCGCACCGGCGCTGCTGGGCGTAGCGCTGGCGCGCAGGGGCTGGCAGCGATGTCGGCCCCAGTCGCTGGCGGAGCCGGAGGATGCCCCCTAGGCGCTCCGTCTACGCCTGTGCTACAGGCGCGCGCCATGGTTCGCACCACCGCCAATCCGTCCGGTTGCAACGGCGCCACCCTCGTGGGGCGATCGGACGGTTCTGTGCGCGCGGTCCGCGCCTAGCCTTCCCTTCCCAAGCCCCGCCGGACCGGCCGGGGCATTGGACGAACAGGAAGGCGCGCTCCCGGCCTCCGGAATTTTCACAGAGACCGGAGATGACTGACACCATACCCCTGCCCCCTACCCCCGTGCTGGAGACCGCACGGCTGATCCTGCGTCCGCTGGAGATGCGCGACGCCCCCGCCATGCAGCGGCTCTTCCCTCAGTGGGAGGTGGTCAAGCACCTGCACGCGGGGATTCCGTGGCCCTATCCCGACGACGGCGCGGTCACCAACGCCGCCATGTCGCTAGAGACCAGGGCCAGGGGCGAGAAGTTCTACTGGGTGATCACGCTGAAGGGTGGCGACGACGAGGCGCGCGGCCGCATCGACCTGTGGCCCTTCGATGGCCAGCTGCAGGACATGCGCGGCTTCTGGCTGGATCCGCAGTTGCAAGGCCAGGGGCTGATGACGGAGGCCGCCGAGGCGGTCACCCGCTACGCCTTCGAAGTGCTGGCGTGGCCGTTCCTCTACCTCACCAATTCGACGCAGAACCACGCCTCCGGCCGCATCAAGGAGAAGCAGGGAGCCGAGCGGTTGCGGGTCGAGCCCAAGGACTTCATGTCCGGCCCAGGCGAGCGGCAGGTGTGGATCCTGACCCGTGAGGCCTGGCTCGCGCGACAGGGGAATTGAGTGATTTGCCGGCTTTTTCGGCGCCATTTGCCCGAAAAATCGGCGAATCTGCGGGCGAGTGACCGCTTCAAGCCGACGCTCGTCCGCACCCCATTGGCGGGCATTCTGCACAATGCCTATGCATCGTCGCCTGGCGCGTAGGCAGAGGCGGGGAATCCGCGGCGAGCGCTGGCGAAGGGGGTAGACGCCATGATCCGAGTTCGCGTGCTCGCCGGGCTTTCCGCTGCGCTTTCCGTGGGCGCCGCGACCGTCGCGACCGCCCAGACCGCGGCCGCCATCCCGGCCCCGGTTGCGGAGCCGGCGCACACCGCCTGGATCCTGGCGGCCACGGCGCTGGTGCTGTTCATGACCTTGCCCGGGCTGGCGCTGTTCTACGCCGGCCTGGTGCGCGCGAAGAACGCGCTGTCGGTCATGATGCACTGCGTGGCCGTCGCCTGCCTGGCCTCGGTCCTGTGGATGCTGGGCGGCTACAGCCTGGCCTTCTCCGGGACCCATCCGCTGATCGGCGACCTGGCCAAGTTCGGCCTGCCCAACCTGCGCGCCTCGGTGACCGGGGTGCTGCCGGAATCGGTGTTCTTCGCCTTCCAGATGACCTTCGCGATCATCACGCCCGGCCTGATCGTCGGCGCGTACGTCGAGCGGATCAAGTTCAGCGCTGTGCTGCTGTTCTCGGGCCTATGGCTGCTCCTGGTCTATGCGCCGGTCTGCCACTGGGTCTGGGGCGGTGGCTGGCTCGCAAACCTGCACGTGATGGATTACGCCGGCGGCCTGGTCGTGCACGCCACGGCCGGGGTCTCTTCGCTGGTGGCGGTGGCGATGCTGGGGCCTCGCGATGGTTTCCCGCGCGACCTGCACCCGCCCCACAATCCCGGCATGACCATGATGGGCGCGGGCATGCTCTGGGTCGGCTGGTACGGCTTCAACGCCGGTAGCGCGCTAGCCGCCGACGCGGCCGCCGGCTCAGCGCTGGTGGCGACGCACCTGTCGGCGGCGACCGCCGGCCTGACCTGGGCTGTGATCGAGCGGATCCGTTTTGGACGCTCCAGCATGATCGGCGCGGTGACCGGCGTCGTGGCCGGCCTGGCCACCGTGACCCCGGCCTCGGGCTTCGTGGGGCCGATCGGCGGCCTGATCCTCGGCGCCGCGGCCAGTATCGTCTGCTTCCATGCGGTCGACCTGGTGAAGAGTCATATGAAGCTGGACGACAGCCTGGACGTCTTCGCCGTGCATGGCGTGGGCGGCATCCTGGGCACGCTGGCGGTCTCTGGCTTGGCCATGACCGGCCTTGGCGGGGCGGGTTATGCTGAGGGCATGACGCCCCTCAGCCAGCTCGGCGTCCAGAGCCTGGGCGTGGCGGCGGTCTGCGCCTGGTCGGCCGTGGCCTCGGCGGTGATCCTGCTGGTCTGCAAGCTCACGGTCGGCCTGCGCGCCAGCCCCGAGGCCGTCGAGGACGGGCTGGACCTCTCCACCCACGGGGAGCGTGCCTACCAGGCGTCCTAGGTCCTACCGCGCGCCGCCGAACCGATAGCGGACGCCGGCCCAAACCATCCGCGGCGCGCCCGGGGCGAAGAAAGTGGCGTTGCGCACCGGCCGCTCGCCATCGACCACCGGCGTCGCAAAGGGGCGGGCAATGAAGGCGCCGCTATCTGTGAAGCCGGTGGCGCCCAGTTGCGCGGCGGTCTCGTACCTGGCGTCGAAGAGGTTGTTGACCTGCACGAACAGCTTCAGCGCGGGGAGCGGTGTCCACTCAGCGCCCGCGTTGAACACGGCGTAGGCCTTGGTCTTGCCCGGACCAAGGTAGAAGACGCCGTCCGGCTCGTGTTCATTGTTCTCGTTGCCGCGGGCGTAGACGCCACTCGAGGCCAGCATGTCGGCGCTGAGGCTGAAGGCCTCCGTCACCTGCCACGCGGCCTGAACCTTGAACAGGTGCTTCGGGACCAGCGGGATGCGGTCGCCGCGCTCGATCTCGATCTCGCCCTCGAAGCCCGGACCAGTCTCGTTGCTGCTGTTGCCCGCGCCGCCGACGACCTCCTCCGTGCGGTAGGTGGCGCGCAAGTAGGTGTAGCTCGCCCCGGCCGAGAACGGGCCCCACTCGCCGCTGACGCCCAGCTCTGCGCCCTCCCGCCGGGTGCGCCCGAAGTTCTTGAAGTAGCCGAATCCGGAGAGGTCGTCGGCCACGAACAGGATGTCGTTATGGTTCTCGCCCCGGAACAGACTGGCATTCCAGCGCACCACGCCCAGCCGACCCCGCGCGCCCAGCTCGGCGGTCACGGTGCGCACCTGCTTCC
>NZ_CADEGK010000251.1 GCF_902826855.1 uncultured Phenylobacterium sp.
GATCTTCGGCGTGGCGAAGTTGCCGGCATCGATGTGCAGGGTTGAGGAATAGGTGATCGCGTTGCCGATGACGATGTGGCCGCGGCCCACCGGGGCCAGCTTGTAGCGGCTGGAGACGCCGACGAGGTAGAGGGCGCCCGACGACACGTTGTTGGACGAATAGAAGGCCGCGGCGCTGGCGGTCGGCTCCAGGACCCAGCGCCCGTCGACCAGCGGCAGCTCCAGCGTCGTGCGCAGGCCGAACGTCCCCGTGCGGCCGCCGCCGTTGCGGGAGCCGTAATCGATGTAGCTCAGCGGAACGCTGACCTTCAGGCGCGCGCGGCTGCCCTCCTTGACCCGGAAGCCGCGTTCGAACACGCCGTCGACGAACTGCGCGTCGGCCCCGCCGGCCGAGAGGTGTCCCGCGCGGCCGCCGACCATCCACCCGGTGGTGTCGGGCTCGCGGCCGCGGCCCCCCTTGCCGCCGCCGGCGGTCTCGTCCAGCGCGCCGGAGGGGCTGTCCAGGTCCAGCGCGCCGCGGGTCAGTTGGCCCTGGGCCGAGAACGGGTTGCCCACCAACGGGTCGTTGGGCGTGTTCTCGGCAAGGTATCGCGCGTAGGCGGCGCTGATCTTGCCGCGGTCGGCGTTCTCATTTGCGAAGTCGATGAACTGCTCGAGGGCTTCGTCGCGGTCGGCGGCCCCGGCGCTCGTGAAATTCAGGTCCAGCACAGGCACTGTGAAGGTGATGTCGGGGCTGTTGGCGGCCGCCTCGGCGCGGACTTCGATACCGACAACGCTGAGCGTCGCAGACGCCGCGCTGCATGCGCCGGCCAAAGTCCCGGCGTCGCGGAAGCAACCGCCCGTATAGTTGATCCCGAAGTCGGAGAACGACGAGTCGCGGTTGGCGATGGCGTACGCCAGCAGCTCGCCCGGGTTGGAGACGCCGAAGCTCTTGGTGACCCCGCCGACGGTCAGCGAGCCGGCGATGGCGGAGCCCATGTCCGGGAGCACGCCCTTCGGCAGGACAAAGCTGTCTGGTTCGCCCAGCAGCCGGGCCACCACCAGCGGAGCCTTGCCGCTGGCGAAGAAGTTCTCGTCCAGCTGGCGCAGGGAGTCCTTGCGCCGAAGGAACGGATCGACGCCGGTAGTGGCGTTGAGGTTGGATGTGAAAGCGTAGCCGACGGCCGGCACCGCGAAGGTGAGCGCGATGCTGTTCTCGGGACTGGTCAGGCGGAAGGTGAGGCCGTTGAGCTTCATGGTGGCGTCGACCGAATTGCACGGCTGCACCACCGTACCCATGGGCAGGCCGACCCGGTCGTTGAAGCCGGGGTTCATCCGACAGGCTCCGCCAAAGTCGATGTCGTTCACGTCGAAGACCGCGTCGTCGAGCGATGCGACGTTCGCGATCCGGACCGTCAGCGAGGTGTCGGTTCCCGGCTCGGCCGGGATCAGGCGCACGCCGGGCTCGCGCGCGAGGAGGTCATTGATGGACTGGCCATCGGGCAGGGTCACGCCGTTGGCCGGCGCGCCGCTGAGGAATACGCCCTCCAGCGAATACTGCGTGACCGGCCCCCCGTTGAACACCGTCGGCTGGCCGTTCGACTGGGTGGGCGCGGTCGAAGCGAAGACCTGCGGCATGCCCGCCGCGTAGGGCGAATGCGAGGCCCTCGCGTCCAGTTCCAGAAACTGCGCATGCGCCGGGTCACCCGCGGCGACGCCACAGGTGAGCACGCAGGCGCCCAGCGCCTGCCACTTGAGATTCATGAAAGCCCCCAATCACTAAACTGGGGACGTGTTAGACGGACTACCCGTTAATCTACAATTGATCGAATAGGATCATATACACTATATAATTATATATCCATGTTCGTCACACATTGTTATTTCTCATACTAACTGATGAGTTATCTCTTCCTATTAGAATCCGCGGTGGATATGGCGATTTCAACCTATTGATGTAGTTCGTTTGGCTAAAAGCAGGTGAATGTGAAGATGTGGACTCGCTTCGCACGCTTGGTTGCAGTTGCGGTGTTCTTGGCCCTTTCGGGCGGCTCCTCGGCGATGGCTGCGCCGCCTCGCTTGGCGCTGGTGATCGCCAACAGCGAGTATCGGACCCTGCCGTCGCTGCCCAATGCGGCCCGCGACGGCGACATCATGTCGGGCGCGCTGACCGCCGCCAAGTTCGCGGACGCGTCAGGGACCGGGCCGGTGCGGCCGCGTCGGAACCTTGGCGAGGCCGAGCTGCGGCGCGAGCTGGACGCCTTCGCCGCCGCGCTCGCCGCCGCGGGCGATGAGGCCTTCGGTGTCGTCTATTTCTCCGGTCACGGTGTGACCTTGGGTTCCCATGGCGACGGCGCCCTCGTGCCGGTGGATCAGGGCGCGGAACTGGGCTCGGCCCTGGTCACCCGCGCGGCGATCACCGACCGGCTGCTGGGCGCTGGCGCGCGCACCGTGGTGGTGGTGCTCGACATGTGCCGAAGCACGTTGGACGGCGCGGCGGTGGCCCAGCCGATCCGCATCGACACGCGCGCTTTGCCGCCCGGCTCCAAGGGCCTGACCCGCTATGCGCCGGCCCAGCGACGGCCGGACCAGGGCTACCTGGTGGCCTATTCGACCAGCCCGGACCAGGTCGCCTTCGACTCCGGTGTCTTCAGCCGCATCCTCGCCGAGGAGATCCGCCGCCCGTCGCAGAACGTGGCCGAGGTGTTCAAGCGGGTGTCGGATCGCGTGGCCGTGGGCTCCGGCGCCAAGGCCTGGCAGAAGCCGACGTTCGACTACGGCCTGCAGGGCGAGCCGCCCTGTTTCGTCAGCTGCAACCCCAACGCCGATGCGGGCCGCTTCTACGACTGCGCCGCCTGTCCCTGGATGCGGATCGTTCCCGCGGGCGAAGGCGTCGTCGGCTCGCCCGCCGGCGAGGACGGCCGCGGTCGCGACGAGCCGACCGCGCGACCACTGCGCGTGTCCCGGCCCTTCGCCCTGTCCGTGTTCGAGCTCACCCTGTCGGAGTGGGCGGCGTGCGAACTGGACGGCGCATGCCGCAGGCGTCCGAACTGGTCGAAGGACAACCCCAACCCGCTGATCCCGGCGACCCACATCAGTTATGAGGACGCCCAGGCCTACGTCGGCTGGCTCGCGGCCAAATCTGGCCGAGCCTATCGGCTGCCGACCGAGGAGGAGTGGGAGTATGCCGCCCGGGCGGGCGCGACCACCGCGTTCGGCTTCGGCGACGAGATTTCGCCCAGCCTGGCCAACTACGACCACTCCGCCCGCTATCGCGGCTCGCCGGTGATGCCATTTCGCGGCTATCCGGAAGCGGTCACCGGCTATCCGGCCAACCCCTTCGGCCTCGCCCAGATGGAGGGCAATGTCTGGGAATGGACCTCGGCGTGCGTCACCGGGGACGCATCCCGCTGCAAGGGCCGGGTTTTGCGCGGCGGCTCGTTCGAGAGCGCGCCGGCGGAGCTGCGCCTGGCCAACCGGTTCCCGATCCCGGACGACAAGGTCCGCGCCGACGTGGGGTTGCGCGTCGCGCGCGATCTGGACGCCGACGAGGCTCTACGCTGATCCTCTCGGGGTCGTTCTAGCGCCAGTCGTCCGGACCGGGCGCCGACATCGGCGGGTGGTTGCCGGGGATCAGCGGCTGGTCGGCTCGGCTCCAGAGCCAGCCGACATGGCCATTGTCGATCCGGCGGATCGGGATGTTGGGGCCGTCCAGACCGACCATCATCCGCGCGTTCACGCCGATGATCTGCGTCGGGCCGGGCTCGATCTGCTCGAAGTGGGTGATGCAGCCACAGGTCCGGCAATGGTGGAAAGCGTAGTAGTTCATGTTCCAGCTGTAGGTAGCGGTCGCCGCCGGGTCGGGCCGGGCGACCAGCGTCACCGGGTCATCGCCGATGCAGTATGTCCATAGCGCCCCGTACCGCCGGCAGAGCGTGCAGCTGCAGTCCAGCACCCACTTGGGCGCCGCGGCGACCGCGAAGCGGACGGCGCCGCAGTGGCAGGCAGCCTTGATCACGACAAGCCCCAGTCCTCTTCCCGACCGGGCGGCGGGGTGTTGGGATGGTGTCCCGGGATGATCGGCAGGTCCGGCCGCGTCCAGAACCAGCCCAGGTGACCGTTGTCGATCCGCCGGATGGTGATGTTCGCCCCGTCCAGCCCGATCATCATCCGCGCGTTCAGGCCGAAAATGGGCTGGGTCTCGTGGTCGAGCGCCTGCAGGTGAGTGACGCAGCCGCAGGTTCGGCAGTGGTGCATGCCGATCTCGTGGTCCAGCCAGCTGTAGACTACGGTCGCGGCGGGATCCGGCTCCGAGAGCAACGTCATGGGGTCCTCGCCCCGGCAATAGGTCCACAGGCCCCCGTAGCGTCGGCAGACCGTGCAGCTGCAGTCCAATACCCATTTAGGCGCCGCCGCGACTTCGAAACGGACCGCGCCGCAGTGGCAGGCGCTCTTGATCATGCAGCCTCACTTGGATGTCGGGGGCCCATGAAACACCACCGCCGCGGCCCTTGCCAGCCTTCGCGGCGGCGTCCCCGCCCGCTTCAAATCGGGGAGGAAGGGGCGAACGGGGCGCTCATGCGTTAACGAGCATGGCCGGCGTACAGGATGGGCGAGTTTCGACCGCCGAAGCAGCTAGGCGGATGGCGTCTTACGACTGGTCGAGCACCCCACTGGGCCCCTCCGAAGCCTGGTCGCAGGATCTGATGGACGCGGTTGAACGGATGTCGGTGCGCGCCAGGCCCGGCGCGCGGGACCTCGTCGGAGGCGAGGCCAAGGTGCGGGCCACCGGGGTGGGAGACCTCGGGCTCTTCAACGCGATGGACCAGGCATTCTGCACCATCGAGCTCGCCTTCGACGCGACCGGCAGGGCCTCGGACTACCGGTTCGTGGAGGTCAATCAAGCGTTCGAGCGGCAAACCGGCATCGTGAACGGCGAAGGACGCTGGATGCGCGAGATCGCGCCGGACCAGGACGAGCATTGGTTCGAAGTCTATGGCCGCGTCGCGGTTACCGGCGAGGCTGCGCGTTTCGAGAACTATTCGACCCCCCTGGGCCGCTGGTGGTCGGTGTTCGCCTTCAAGATCGGCGAGCCTGAGGCGCGGCGCGTGGCCCTTCTGTTCAATGACATTACCGACCGCAAGCTGACCGAAGCGGCGCTGCGCGAAAGCGAAGAGGACTATCGCTACTCGACGGAGTTGAACCCCCAGGTGGCCTGGACGGCGGGGATAGACGGGCTCCTGGACCGGGTGGCGCCGCGATGGAAGGCGTGGACCGGCTCGAGTGGCCTGGGCTCCAGCTATGCCGACGCGCTGCACCCGGACGACGTGCAGCGCACATCCGCGGCCTGGGGCCACTCGGTCGCAACCGGCGCCCCGTACGACATCGTGCACCGGGTCCGCCATCTGGACGGCGACTACCGATGGATCCGCTCGCGGGCCTATCCACGCCGCGACGAGGAGGGCGCGATCGTCCGCTGGTACGGCAGCACCGAGGACATCCACCTGCAGAAGACGGCGGAGGACCGGCTGAAGGTGCTGGTCCTGGAGCTGAACCACCGGGTCAAGAACAACCTCACCACGGTCCAGTCGATAGCCCTCCAGACCTTTCGCGCCTCGCCGGGAGACAGCGACGCGCTCGAGGCCTTCCTGCAGCGCATCACCGCCCTGGCGGCGGCCCACGACATCCTGACCCGCGAGCATTGGGAGGCCGCCGGTGTCGCGGACGTGGCGCGGGGGGTGCTGGACGCGCTCAGCGGCGCGGGCTCGCGCATCCGCCTCGCCGGACCCCTGATTCGCCTGCGCCCGGGGGTGGCGCTGTCGCTATCGATGGCCTTCCACGAGCTGGGGACCAACGCGCTGAAGTACGGCGCGCTGAGCGTCCCGAACGGCTGGGTGGACCTGGAATGGTCCGTCGACGCTGCGGCGGGCGACTT
>NZ_CADEGK010000252.1 GCF_902826855.1 uncultured Phenylobacterium sp.
GGAATGGCCGCGACCTTCGAGGATCTTTGCGGCGCCTCGCCGGCGGATCCGCCACGAAGGTCTGGAGGCCCAATGGATCAGGCACCGGAGCCAGAAGCCCAGCAGGTGGGCCGCATTGAGCTCCCGCGCGCCACGAGCGCGTCCAAGACTGTCGGCCGGGACGGTCGCATTGCTGGCAGCCAACTCGGCGGCGAGCCTCTACAGAGCGTTACCCTACGAGAAGCCGAGTAGCACCTCCGAAACAGATCGTGGGCGGCCGGCGCGATAGAACAGTCGTGGGTTAGAGGCGGCCGCAGAGGGGAATAGCCGCGCTGCCGGGAAGTCTGGGCGGGTGTATGCGGCTCGTATCAGGCGCACCGCGCCGCCAGGGCCGAGGACGTGGGCTGCATAGAGCTCGCCGGAACTGGGCGTTCGGCCGATCTCGCGGCCGAGAACCTGGGCGTTTTCCGCCGCGCTCTCCGCCGCCATCCGCGCCGAGACTTCGGGATCGTAGCGGAGCATCAGGATGTCCCGCTCCGCTGTCACGTCCGCGATGTAGGCGCGGCCCCGACGATCCCAGCGGATCAGGGACGCTTCCCGGGCCAAGCCGTGGCGCGCGCCCCATTTTGCGACCGACTGCAGCCAGGTCTGATTGATGAACTGATAGAGGCCGCGCGCGCTCGAGCGCGGCGCCACGGCATAAGGGTTGTTGGAAGACTCGCGAACAGCGGTGGCGCGCAGGAAGCCCGCGTCTACGCCAGCGATGTCCGCCGCCTCTTCGATCATGTCGTCGAGCGGGCCACGAAGGAAATGACGCGTTCGGGCGAGCAGCCTAGGGGAGGCGGTTCTCGGCGGCGCCTCGGCGACACGGGCCGCGACCAGGATCATCTCAGCCTGAGACAACGCCGTCAGCACGGCCTCACGACCCGTCGCCAGTGCGATCGCGCGCGGCTCGTAGGCAGATAGCGCGGCGCGCGGGTTGAGCAGGGCTGCGTCGTACGCAGCTTGTGAGGCGCGAACCGAAGGGTCCTGGGCGAGCAACCGTAAGGCCGTGCTGGGGTCAGAGGGCTCCGGGAGCTCCAGCGCTCTGATTGCGGCAGTCGTCGAGGGCCTCAAATGTAGCCGAAGCGCCGTAAGCGCGATCGGGGCTTGCAGCAGGGGAAGTACGGCGCCCACAGCCGCGCCGGGCACGACAATAGCGGCCGATGCGATCACCGCCCCGCGTGGTCCGACGTTCGTTTGAAGACGGCGGACCGCATCCGCCAGGGCTCCGCGGGCGCGCGCGCCGAAGTCAGGCCGCTGCGGGGCTGAACTTGCGATCGACATCGATGGGCTCCCTGGCTCCAATGGCAGGGGCTAGGATCAGCGTCGTCGAGGCGTCTATCTGCTCGCCTGTCAGGTCCGTGACGCTGTAGCGGTGATGGGCGTGAAGTTCGGAGGCCAGGAGCGTCAGCATACCCTCGTAGTTGTGCGCGACGATCGCAGCGTGGAGGACGAGACCGGGGTTCTCTCCCATCGCGAGGCAAATATTATAGTAGATGTCGAGGCGCCTGGGTCCCGAGTTGTGATCCGGCTCTGAACTTACACTGTATTCGGAATAGCGCTTCAGGGTCTTACGCCTGATTCCTACCCCTTCGAGGACCTGCGCTTCCACCACGGGGTCCAGAGTGCGGCGATAGATGTGGTACGCCAAGCGCGGGATTATTTCGTCTGCGCTGGGCTTCCCACCCGGTTTACGAGGTTTCGACCACGGCATCGCCGCCCTCTATTGAAGCAATTGCACAGCAACGCTGCCACAGGAGCAACTCGCGTGCAAGTGGAGTTAGAGGCAGTTATGCACGCATCGCGACAGTGACTGGGGAGACAGCAAAAGGGGATAGGGACGCGCCCCGGGCGCCGCCGCTACGGGCCTAACGCTGCCATACGCGGGACTCTCGGGCAAGTGGCACTTGTCCGAATTGAAACAAGGGCCGCGGGTTACTCGCCGGCGCTGACCATCCGGAAGAAGTCGTCGTCGCTCGCGGCCACCGTGGCGGCGTGGACGACGACATGGGACGCACCGCCCAGGCCCTCGACCATCTGGGCCAGGTGCAGGAACTCGCGACCGGCCCGGTTGGCCATTAACGGCTGGCCAGCGTTGGCGGCCTTGAGGAGGGTTTCGGCCTGGCGCGGCGTGAGATCGGCGGCCTTGATCGCGCGGCGCTTGGCTTCGGGATCATGAAAGGCCTGCGTCAGGTAGGCGGCGACGCGGCGGAAGAGGGTGAGCTGAGACTGGGCGAGGACCTCC
Source organism: uncultured Phenylobacterium sp. (assembly GCF_902826855.1). Taxonomy (GTDB): domain Bacteria; phylum Pseudomonadota; class Alphaproteobacteria; order Caulobacterales; family Caulobacteraceae; genus Phenylobacterium. The sequence goes on from NZ_CADEGK010000252.1 coordinate 2,267, forward strand.
AGGGCGTAGGCGTAGAGGGCGACAATCACCACATTCCGCACGCCCACCGTTCGCATGAGGTTTTCGCGGGTGAGGCGATCGGCGATCTGCACCGCGACGCGGTGATGGTCCTCGCGGATCCGGACGGCGCCGTTCCGACCCTTGCGACCGGTGTCGAAGACCGCGAGTCGGTGGAAGTCCTCGAGCGGCAGGTCCTCTACGAAGGCCAAGGCCTCGCCAAGGATGGTCGCCGGCGCGGGGGCCGTCCCGTTTTGCCAGCCCATGACGCGCAGCGCGGAGGCAAGGGTGGACCGCCAGTGAGCGTCCTTGATCAGCGACACCTCTCTCGGACGGTCCGGTGAGCCGCTTTCGGTCTTCAAGCCGTTTGGTTCCAAAGCGCGAGTCTTCGTTTGGGTTGTCCGCTCAGGCGGGAGAATCACGCGAGTGCGACGAAAGTCCAGCTTGAACTACTTGGCCGCGTTGCGCCGTAAACCGATGGGCTCCGATGTGGAAATAGCCCACGGCACGCAGCGGTAGAGCTGCTGTTTCCGGCGAACATTGTTCCCTCGTCTAAGGCCAATCTCAGCAGCCCCTGGTGGAGCGCCCTGCGGCGGCGAAACGCACCTGACTATTCGGTCCAGCTAGAGTTCTCTCGGGCGGCGGTCCGACTTGGGTTGGACGATTACCGTGAGCGTGACGGTTGCGCATCTCCGCCAAGGTCGGCCGCAATGCCGGGGGACCGACCTTACGCAGACGATCGACCCGCACCACCTCATTCCGGGACCACACGCCTAGGTCGAAGAGGAGGAAGCCATCGCTTGCCGAACCGCCTTCGCCGCGCATCTTCCAGGCGCCGGAGAACCTGGAGCTCAGGTCTGGTCTCGCTCCTCCCGACCGAGGCTTGACCGCATCGGCTGAGCCGGTGCTCGCAGCCGCGCCCGAATCCGATCCGCGAGCCCCTTCAGGTCGGCGGCGGTCTGCCGGTCTGCATCCTCGGCGGCGCGGTCACACTGGTGTGCAAGGTGTTTCAGGTCGTCCGAGGTGACGGGCACGCGCTCACCTCAACCACAGGAGCGCACCCGAGGCGAGCAACGCCAGAGCGAGAGAGATGCCGCGGATGGGCGTGTGGGTGCTGGCGAGCGCGATCGAGGCGCCGATCGCCATGGCTGCGCCTGCGCCCTTCGCCGCCCAGGAGGCGGCGATGGGCAGCGCCAGCAGACCGCCTACGAGGAAGGGCGCGCTACAGGCCAGAACGATCCGCTCGCTGCGCAGGGTCATGTGTGCTCCGCCAAGTCGCAAGGTCAGGTTGAATCGTCACTATAGTGACTGGCGCAGCGTTGTCGATTCAGCGCGGCTGCGGCCATGGGTCGCCTGGGACAGGTCTTTGGCCGGAACGTCCGGCGGCTGCGGCAGGATCGCGGGCTGAGCCAGGAGGCGCTGGCGGACGCTGTCGGCCTGGCGGTGACCTACGTCGGACAGATCGAGCGTGGCCGGCGCAATCCGACCCTCAACGTCGTGGAGCGGTTCGCCGAGGCGCTGACGGTGGATCCTCTGGACCTGCTTGAGGCGCCGGCCGCCGAGGATGGCGTCTCCGGCTAGCCCGCGCGGCTCAGACGGACCTGTAGAAGAGCACGCTGGACCCCGGCGCAACCTGCTGCGCCAGGTCGAAGTCGGCGACGTTCCGGGTCAGGAGGGTGCAGCCGGTTTCAGCCGCGTGCAGGAGCAGGCTGGCGTCGCTGAGCAGCTCAACCCCGGACGCGCGCCCGGAGAGCCGCGCGACGAGGCCGGCCAGCATCCCGGCCTCTCCGAAGGCGCGGTCGCTCGGCCTGGAGAGCCTGTGCGGGGGCATGGCCGCCACGGTCGCGCTGAGTTCTCGAAGCGCGCCGCGGGTGCGAGGGTCCGCCGGGTCGAGGCGCCCGAACGCGTGGGTGAGCTCCGCCAGCGCGACGGTGGAATGGTTGAGGATGCGCACCTGGAGGAGATCGTCCACCTGCGCTGGCGTGCGACCCTGCAGGACGTCGATGTAGACGCAGGTGTCGAGCAGGAGTTCTGGCCCCGGGCCCGGTTCAGCCGGAACGAAGGTGAGCCGGGCGTCCGGACGCCGTGCAAGCGGCTGGGTCGCCCGTTGCGGCTTCAGGCGCCGGACGGAGGCGGCGACGTCAAAGCTCAAGGTCCAGGTCCTTCGGGACCCGCCCCTTGCGCGCCACGAGCTGGGCGCCGAAGTCGTCCTCGAGCGCCACCTTGGCCAGGGCGTACTCCACGATCTCGGTCGTCGAGGTCAGACCCGTGCGGGCCCGCGCGGCGGCGATGAGAGGTTCGGGGATGCGCACGCCGATGCTGCTGCGGCCGCCGCCGAGCAGCCCGGCCTCCCCAGCCGCCGCCACGACGCGGGCGCGCCGGTCTCGCACGAGAAACTGGCCGCTGACGGCCGACCTGGAAATGCGCTTGGTCATGACGTCATTGTTTGACAAATGGATCGATCTGTCAAACACGTGGCCGGACTCCCCTTCAGAATTCGAGGCGCATCTGTTCCGGCCCCTGCAGTCCCCGGCGGCGCCTGCCCGCTGCGCGCGCCGGCTGCGGGGTCGGCCGTAGCGGTCGCAGGACGTCGACAGGGGCCGTTGGCGGCGGCATCGGCTGATGCGGCGCGTCTTCAGACGGGTTCGAGAAGCTGCGGGGTTGCGGCGGCCGTCTCACCGCTAGCGTCCCGCGCGGCGACCGGGACGCCTTCCAGACGGCCACCTCGCGTCGCTCGATCCGCCGATCACTATAACCCCCCCTAGACGCGGTCGGAGGTGATCAGATCATCGGTGGACGCCAGGGCGCCGTCATGCCCTGACTTTTTCGGGGCAGCGATATCCCCGTCCGGGACGGCGCCGATCCCCGACGGGACAGGCCGCGCCCCGGCCGGTATCCGGCCGCCCCCCAACGGGCCAGTCGCGGACCGAAATGGTTCCGGTGAACTCCTTGTAAAACAACAGGTTAATGCGCCTCCATGGCGTCGCCCGATTGGGGGCAGAACCTGTGAGGATGAGATGAAGAACCTCCGTCAAACTCTGGTGAATCGGTCGGGCGACCTCGCGCTCGTCGCCGCTCTCGCCGTCGTGGCCTCCGGCGTCGCTCTGGCCGGCGCCGACACCACCTTCAACACCACGGTCACGACCATCCAGGGATGGGCCGAAGGCTCCCTGGGCAAGATGGCCTCCGTGGGCGGCATCGCCGTAGCCCTGATCGGCCTGGTCGCCAAGTTCGACTGGCGTCTCATCGGCGGCGCCCTCGGCATCGGCCTGACGGCCGCCACCGGCCCGGCGATCGTCGGCAGCCTGGCCACGGCCGTCTTCTAATCCAACGGCTGACTGAGGCGTCCCGAGCAATTCAGTCAGCGCTCTGGTCGGCCGCTGCGCGAGATCCGGATCCGCGGCTCTACGGCACAGGCCTCGCCGATCTTCGTCGGCGGTCGACCACTCTTCTAGCAGTCCAACGGCTGCGCGGCCTGGGGGTACAGGCGTGCGGCGGGCGGGCGGCGAGGCGGGTCAATGTCTCGAGAAACCTTCATTCCGCAATACCTGGACGAGCCTGAGCGGCGATAAGGTGGAAGCGGTGATCGCGCTCGACCCGATCGGTCACGTCACGCGT
>NZ_CADEGK010000253.1 GCF_902826855.1 uncultured Phenylobacterium sp.
TGTTCGAGATCTTCTTCAACGCTCAGGGCGAGCGGCGGCGGGACCACAAGGTCCGGTGCTACAGTGAAGTCTTCGACCTGCAGGCCTACTCCGCCTTGGAATCGAGTTTCGAGTTCATCGCGGGCTGCCTGGTCGGCGAAGTCGATCGCTTCTTCCTGCTGCCAGGCAAGGCTCACGGCGTCTCGATCGACGTGACCTTGTCTAACGACGGCCAATTCACCGTCGAGGATGTCCATGTGGAGGGCCGCAGCGTGCTTCAGGCTGACGACCCCGCCTATCTTGTTGACAAGCGGATGTATCGGACCCGGTCACAGGCCAGCTTCGAGACGAGCCTCGCCAATGAGATGCTCGTCCCGCTCCGTCTCGCCAAGTTCACCTACAGCCAGCCCGTGCCCGCCGGGGCGATGGTCAAGTTTCCCTACGGGTTCTCGGTGACAAAGGCCGACGCGGCACCGGTAGCGGCCAACGCGGCATAGCCGCGCCGCTATCGAGGCAAGGGGTCAAGGCGCCAGACGGATCAACTGTCCGCTCTGGCGCATCTCCCCATCCATCGGGCGGCGGTCTCCAGGGCTGAGGCGAGCTCGTCGGCGTCTTTGCGTCCCGTTCGTGCTGGCACATGAAAGGCGTGGTCGGCGTCGGCGATCAGATAGAGCGTGGCGCGATCGCCGATTGCAGCGACCGTCTGCTGCAGCAAGTCGAGTTCGGCGAGCGCGTCATGAGATCCCTGCAGAAACAACATCGGAACGGCGACGTCCGACAGGTGTTCGGCGCGGGTAGGAGCCGCGGAGCGCGGCGGGACCGAGCACGCCCGACAGCTGCTCTCCTTCGCCGGGGCGCTGCGGGGTGTCCCCGCTCGAAGGGGTCGGCCGAGACCTCAAGGCTCGGCCGCAGGGGAACGCCTTCCCCCCATTCAGGCGACAGCCAGCTTAGGTCTTCGGGGGCTTTGGCAGCTTGCTAGGAGCGAGACGCTGCAGGTAGGCATGACGGTCATCTGTCGGATCCAACACGCTTCCAACGAGAGCATCGGCCACCTGGCGAGCAAGGCGACGCGCCGCGACGCGCGCGGCGCCGCTAATGACCCCCATCGCGCGGCCATGGACGTATTCGCTGCGTAGGTTGAACAGCTCGCCATAGATCGTCGCAGCGGCGGGATCGTGCAGCAGGGCGCTGATCCGTGCGCTCAGCACCTTTTCCCGGCTCTGATCGGCGCGAAGGCCTAAACTGGCCTCAAGGGCGGTTAGATGCCCGATGAATTCATCGATGCCCTCGCCCAGGAAAGCGGCGACGAGGAAGTGTGCGATCGGCGTGGTGAACAGGTCCGACGCCAAGGCGCGCTCGACAGCAAGCCAGCGCTCGTCGCTGACGACATTGTCAAGGGCGCCGATGGGCGGCTCGAAGTGGAAGGCCGCCGGTCGCTCGTACTCGTCGCCTTCCTCAGTGCCGTCGTCGACGTGCTGCGTCTCCCAAGTCAGGCTGTCGGCTGACGGCAAGGCCGCGGGGCGGACGAACAGATCGTCCTCCACCGTGTAAACCCAAGGGATCTGGAAAGCCCGCCAGTTGAAGTCGGCGTGTTCGACCAGGTCCTCCCAGGGCGCCAGAAGCAGGGCGAAAATCGCCTGCTCAACGACCAAGGGATAGCGCCGCTTATGGGGTTCGATGCGCGCGAAATCCTCTCGGGCGTCGAAGAGGAAGGGAAACGCGCGGCGGCCAGGCTCATGCTCGACGGCGACGCGCTCCCGCACAATGAGCCATCGGAACTGGGCGAAGCGTGGGTCGACCGAGGCGGCTCCGGGGCCAATCGGCGCCAGTAAGGCCCGCAGATCCTCGACCGACAACGATGTCACCATGTTGGGACCGAACCATAGGTCGGGCACCTCGTCGGCGGCGTCCAAGGGGCACAGGTGAATCAGGTTGGTATGTGTCGCCTGAAAAGCCTCCTCCAGGCGCGCCACCGCCGCCGCGATGTCTGGCGGCGGCGCCCCTGGTCGCTGGCCGATGCCAAGACGGTCGAGCGCTGCGCTGAGGGCAAAGTTCAGACCGAATGTGTTGCCGACTTCTGGAAAACGGGCCTGGACGCTCTGCTTAAACGCCACGAAGTCAGGCTCTGAAGAGGAGGTCGCACGCTGCGCGGGATGCCGCGCCAGCGCCTTGAGACACCTGAACAGATCCTCAGAAGCCGTCATCGCCCACGCCGCGGGCCGCCGCTGTCAGCGACGATTGGCAGCGCCTCGGCCGCTCGCATGGCGGTGGCGCGCGCGGCCTGAACGACGGCGGTATGAGCGAGGCTGGGATTATCGCGAATGTTGAGTGGGAGCGGCAGGCCCGAGGCCAGGATCTCCCGCTCCAGGCGCCAGGGGTCGGCGACCTCTCGCCAGGCAACCCGGCAATGATCCGCCATCCAAGCATCGAGGCGCTGCTCGCCGGGATTGGTCAGGGTGTATCTGTCGCCGCTCCCGACCCGGCGCAAGGCGATGTCGAGCTCCCTGGCCAGAAGACAGCCGAGGGTCTTACGCAGCGTGGAGCCGGCAGCGTTGCCGGTGAAATGGGTGCGCAGCCTCTGCCGAAGGGTCGAGCGGGAGGGCGCCCTTCCGTTGGTGGGCGGCTCCTTGGGTGAGATGCCGACGTAGAGCAGCGTCCAACCATCGGCAGCATAGCATCCGCGCGTGTCGATGCCGGCGGGGACTTGGGAAAAGAACCAGGCGTAGACTCCTGCGGCCACCGGCGCGGGGCATGGCCGCGCGATCAGGTCCGCCCGAGACCAGGTCTCGGCGAAGCCAACACGCGGGAATGGATCAACCGCTCCAGCATGGTCATCCACTAGCTTGGCTATCCGCGCACCAGGCCGACAAGCTGGCTGGTCAGGGGCTCCGCCGGAGCCGCCGCAAACCGGTTGTCGATGAGACCGGCGTTCACCCGGCGAAGCGCATCCCAATCCTCAGCCTTGATGGCGGACAGACCCACCTGCACGTGCTTATCGTGAAGTGCTTTGTCGATGGCGACGTAGCGCTCCTCTGCGAGCTGCTCGAAGTGCCCCACCAGGAACGCGGGATGACGCATCATCTCCCCGAGCACCAGCGACCGGATCTGGTTGATGCAGGACTCGGCCTGCTGGTGATCGCCCTGGTCTAGAAACTGGCGAGCCGTGGCCGACAGCTGGTGGACACGAGCACCCAAGGCCTCGTCGGCCAGCTGGCTGGCGATGCCGTCATAAAGCTCCTCGATCCTGGCCAACTCACGACTGATGACCAGGTTCTGATTCTCTGGCGCGCTGCGTAGGCGCGCCACTTCCTGACGGACAAACAAGGACTCTTCGGCCGCCTGACGGCGGACATCAGGGTCGGTCGAGCTCGAAATCGCCGCCTTTTGCGCTTCGACCCGCTGCTTGAGTTTCTGAACGTCAATCCAGGCCGTTTCGCCGAGCACCTCGCCGACGTCTTCAACCGCAGAGCGGGCGTCCTCGAGCAGTCCGTCGGCGAGCTCCGCGCCGTCGTCGCCATCGAAGTTCTTGTGCCCCGCCTTCGGCGAGAAGACCTTTCCCATGTCGAAAACATAGGAGAGTTCGGGGATCTCGATCTTGGCGTCGATCAGCCCGTTGTCGCTCATCGTCCAATCGATGTTGATCGCCTGGCCCTGGCGCAGGGTCTCGCCGCGCTGAAGGTGCTTGTTGGCTTCCAATCGAAACACACCGACAAGCATGCTCAGGTTGGGGTCGGCGACATCATCTGGGGCTTGAAACACCTTGATGTCGATGTAGTCGTCGCCGCCACCAACGATGGACCGGCCAGCACGGAATTTCTCGCGGCCGCTTGCCGGCAGGATGGTGCCCTTGCGGACGATGGGGTGCAGGACCTCGCGGCGAGAGCCGCCCACATCCTGTTCGACAGCCACGCAGATCGTCAGGGTCGCGGGCACGCCGGCGCTGGAGGCGAAGGTGCGGGTGATGACGATCTCGGTGATCTGCGGCGGATGGCCCGGGCTGGTCAGAACAACCCGGAAGCGGTGCTCGCCCGGCTGCGCCAGGGGCAGCTCGACCCGCATCTTCGATTCAAGATCGATATCGCCGGACGACCATCCGTCAAAGCCCTCGACGCGGATGCGGCTGCCCAACACCGGGGCCTGGGTCGTTACGCGCAGGCTGGCCCGATCCTCGGCGATGCGGGCCGGATAGTCATATTTAACGAGCTGACCGGCCTGCGCCTGCTGGGAGGCGCGTGACGACTTGCGTTCGGTCTGATCGCCGGACCAGACCCGGCTCTCGGCATAGATGGCGGCGCCCGTGGCGACGGCGGTCATCGGATCGGTCGTCAGGTCGGCGGGGATGCCCAGGGCTTCCGGTACTCTCTGCCGCACGAGCGGCATCTTCGAGGGCCCCCCGATTAGCACCACGCGATCGAGGTCGCCGGGAACGAACCCGTTGTCCTTGATGACCTTGAGGCAAAGCTCGATCGTGCGTTCGATGCGCGGTGCGACCAGCTTTTCGAGGTCCGCGCGGGTGAATTCGATATCGAGGAATAGCTCCTTGCCCGCCCGATCCTTCAGGCGAAGCTCGTCATCTCCCAGGAAGATGCTGGTGGCTTCTCGGGTGGAGAGTTCGATCTTGGCCTGCTCGACACGCAGCTTCACCCGCTTCAGGAGGCGGGCGAAATCCGGATCGAGCCGGTAGTCCGGCGCTAAGTCGAAGTTCTTTTCGAGCCAAGGCGAGATGATCTCCCGCATCAGCATCTCGTCGAAGTCCTTGCCGCCGAGCATGTTGACGCCCTCGTGGGCGACGATGTTGACCGTGCCGCTGCTGGCCTGGACTAGCGCGACGTCGAACGTGCCGCCGCCCAGGTCGTAGACGAGGAATTGGCCGCTCCGCACGCTCGAGTTCGCCATAGACGCCATGGCTGCGGCGATCGGTTCGTGCAGAAGGCCGACGGGCGAGATTCCGGCCAAGTCGGCCGCCGCGATCGTGGCCTCGGTCTGCATCTGGTTGAAGGCGGCCGGGATCGTGATCACCGTTCCTTCGATGGGCTTGTCTCCTGCCTCCGTCCGGGCCTGTTCGAGGAGCGCGCGTAGGATTTCGGCCGACGCCTCTTCCGGACTGAGGGTGACCGTCTCCTTGGCCAGACGAAGCGGCGTGCTTGTCCCCATCAGTCGTTTGAATTCCCGGGCCACGTTGTCAGGGTTCAGCGCCGCCTGCTCGTAGGCCCGCCGACCGACAAAGCGGTGACCGCGGGGGTCGATGTAGAGGGCGCTCGGCAGCACGTCGGTGCCGTCGGGCGTCTTGAAGAGCCTTAGCTGCGAGCCCTCATGGGCGACGATCGCTGAGTTCGAGGTGCCCAGATCAATTCCGAGATGCATCCACCCCTCCTTGCGAAACTAAGACTTTGCCGAGTTGAATGACCCGTCCGTCGGCCATGACCGTCGGTTCGACCGTCTCGCTGACCAGCAGCGCCGAAGCGCCGACAAAGTCGTCTGCGTTGACGGCGGTCACCGGAAGGCTCGGATCGAACGCCCTGCCCTCGAAGGTCACGAGGCTCAGACCCTGATCCTTCACCAGGGAGTCCAGCTGGGAGCCGGCAAAGCGAGCCTGCGCGGCGACGCGGGCCTGGCTTTCCTGCGGGAGACGATCAACCAAGCGAGCCAAAACCCGGATCAATCTCCAATGATCGACCGCGAGTTTCGAAAAGGCGTCTTCCGAAGACGATGTCATTGGTTCCAGCCTTCCGCGATCGCGCGGGCCTCAGAAGCGAGCCGGTCGGAGTCCCGCCACATTCGGGGAGATGGTCGATCACACGATCTTCAAGCCGGCA
>NZ_CADEGK010000254.1 GCF_902826855.1 uncultured Phenylobacterium sp.
GACAACCGCATCTTCAAGCAGCGCAACGTCGACATCGGCAACATCTCCCTGGATGACTGCTTCAAGTGGGGTTTCTCGGGCGTTCTCGTGCGTGGCTCGGGCGCAGCCTGGGATTTGCGCCGCGCGCAGCCCTACGAGTGCTACTCCGAACTCGATTTCGACATCCCCATCGGCAAGAACGGCGACAACTACGACCGCTACTGCATCCGCATGGAGGAGATGCGCCAGTCGGTGCGCATCATGAAGCAGTGCTGCGAGAAGCTGCTGTCTTCCGAGGCCAAGGCCCGCACGTTGCGCCGGACAAGAAGGTGGTGCCGCCCCGGCGGGGCGAGATGAAGCGCTCCATGGAGGCGCTGATCCACCACTTCAAGCTCTACACCGAGGGCTTCCACGTGCCCGAGGGCGAGGTCTACGCCTGCGTCGAGGCGCCCAAGGGCGAGTTCGGCGTCTATCTGGTGAGCGATGGGACCAACAAGCCCTACCGCGCCAAGATCCGCGCGCCGGGCTATCCGCACCTGCAGGCCATGGACTGGATCAACCGCGGCCACATGCTGGCCGACGTGTCGGCGGTCCTGGGGTCGCTGGACATCGTGTTCGGGGAGATCGACCGGTGAACGCCAACGTCGCCCTGAGCCCCGCCGAGCTCGCCCAGGCGCAGCTCGACGCCTACAACCTCCAGGATCTGGACGCCCACTGCGCGTTCTTCGCCGACGATGTGGTGGTGAGCGACCTGAACGGGGCGGTGACGATCCGCGGGATCGCGGCCTACCGCGCCAAGTATGTGCAGGTGTTCGCCGACTTCCCCGGCAACCGCGCCGAACTGAAGAACCGGATCTGCGTCGGCGCCACTGTCATCGACCACGAGTACGTCGACCGGGGGACCGGGGTGACCTTCGAGGTGATCGCCATCTACACCATCGCCGGCGGCAAGATCGCCCGCGTGGATTTCGCGAAGTGAGGCCGGCGTGAGCGTCCGCAGACTGTCACCCAACCAGCCGGCGAGCTTCGCCTTCACGCCGGCCACGCTGAAGGCCGCCAAGGCGTGGATGGCCAACTTCCCGGTCGGCCGTCAGCAGTCGGCCGTCGTGCCGGTGCTGTGGCTGGTGCAGAAGCAGGAGGGCTGGGTCTGCGAGCCCGCCATCCGCGCCGTGGCTGAGCTGCTCGGCATGCCGGTCATCCGGGTGCTGGAGGTGGTGACCTTCTACACGATGTTCATGCTGGAGCCGGTGGGCACGCATGCCCTGGTGCAGGTGTGCGGCACGACGCCTTGCCAGACGCGCGGCTCCGAGGCGCTGATGGAGGTCTGCAAGCGACGGATCGGGGCGCAGAGCCACCGAAGCGCCGACGGCAAGTTCTACTGGCAGGAGGTGGAGTGCCTGGGCGCCTGCGCCAACGCGCCGATGGCCGCCATCAACGACCGGTACTACGAGGACCTGACGCCGGAGACGTTCGAGAAGCTGCTGGACCAGTTCGAGGCGGGCAAGACACCCAAGCCTGGCTCGGCGATCGGCCGCCAGGGCTCGGCGCCGGAGGGCGGCGCGACGACGCTCACCGACGCAAAGCTCTACGACGGGTCGCTGGCGAAGAAGATCAAGATCCCGAACCTGCCGCCGCCGGCGTCCAAGACCAAGGCGCCGGCATGACCCCGGAACTGGCGGCGCAGAAGCGGCGGATGACGATCATGGCGGCTGTCAATGTGGCGGCGGCGATCGTGGCGCTGGGGTTCGTGGTGGCCTGGGCGAAGTATGACGTCGACTGGGCGTTCGCGGCGTTCGTGGCCAGCCTGCTGGCAGGCTTCGGGGCGCAGGTATGGTTCATCGCCGGCTTCCGCCGGAACGGCAAAGGGGCTTAGGCGTGGCGGGCATCCTGGCCGATCGGGACCGGATCTTCCTCAACATCTATGGCCAGCGTGACTGGGGCCTGGATGGCGCGAAGGCGCGCGGGTGCTGGAACGGCACGCAGGACATCGTGCGCCAGGCGCCCGAGTGGATCTGCGACCAGATCAAGGCCTCGGGCCTGCGTGGACGTGGCGGAGCGGGTTTCGCCACCGGGCTGAAGTGGACCTTCATGCCGAAGGTCGAGAGCGAGCGGCCGCACTACCTGCTGGTCAACGCCGACGAGTCCGAGCCGGGCGCGTGCAAGGATCGCGACATCCTGCGGAACGACCCGCACCTGCTGATCGAGGGCTGCCTGATCGCCTGCAAGGCCATGCGGGCGCACACGGCCTACATCTACATCCGCGGCGAGTACGTGCACGAGCGCGAGCGCCTGCAGGCGGCGATCAAGCAAGCCTACGACGCCAAGCTGATCGGCCCGGACAACATCCATGGCTGGGACTGCGACGTGCGCCTGCAGCACGGCGGCGGGGCCTACATCTGCGGCGACGAGACGGCGCTGATGGAGAGCTTCGAGGGCAAGAAGGGCCAGCCGCGCCTGAAGCCGCCGTTCCCGGCCGGCGCCGGCATCTACGGCTGCCCGACGACGGTCAACAACGTGGAGACCATCGCGGTGGTCGGCACGATCCTGCGACGTGGCGCGGAGTGGTTCTCGGCCTTCGGAACCGAGAAATCGACAGGCACCAAGCTGTTCGCCGGCTCCGGCCACCTGAACACGCCCTGCGTTGTGGAGGATGCGGTCGGCATCTCCGTGAAGCAGTTGATCGAGGATCACTTCGGCGGCGTGCGCGGCGGCTGGGGGAACCTGAAGGCCGTTATCCCCGGCGGCATCTCGGTGCGGATGATCCCGGCCGAGCAGTGCGAAGAGGCGATCATGACCTACGAGGACCTGCAGGCGCGGGGCTCGGGGCTGGGCACCGGCACCATGATCGTGTTCGACAAGGACGCCGACCTGGTGAAGGCGATCGCGCGGGCCAGCTACTTCTACAAGCACGAGAGCTGCGGCCAGTGCACGCCGTGCCGCGAAGGCACCGGCTGGATGTGGCGGGTCATGGAGCGGATGGTCACCGGCGAAGCCGAGATGTCCGAGATCGACCTCCTGCTCGACGTCGCCAGCCAGGTCGAGGGCCACACGATCTGCGGCCTGGGGGACGCGGCCGCCTGGCCGATTCAGGGCCTGTTCCGCCACTTCCGCCACGAGGTGGAGGACCGCATCAACACCTACCGCGCGCGCAAGGGCAGCTATGCCGGCGCCACGATCGCAGCGGAGTAGGGCGATGAGCGAAGAACCCAAGCCCAAGCCGAAGTGCAAGGTCGACGGCGTCGAGGTCGAGTTCGAGCCGGGCATGAATGTCCTGCAAGTGGCTGAACTTGCGGGGAAAGAGATCCCGCGGTTCTGCTACCACGAGCGGCTCTCGATCGCCGGCAACTGCCGCATGTGCCTGGTGGAAGTGAAGCCAGGTCCGCCGAAGCCGCAGGCCTCGTGCGCGCTGCCGGCCGGCGAGGGCATGGAGATCTTCACCGACACGCCGATGGTCAAGAAGGCGCGCCACGGGGTGATGGAGTTCCTGCTCATCAACCACCCGCTGGACTGCCCGATCTGCGACCAGGGCGGCGAGTGCGACCTGCAGGACCAGGCCATGGGCTATGGCCGCGACGACTCTCGCTATGCCGACAACAAGCGGGCGGTCGAAGAGAAGTACATGGGGCCGTTGATCAAGACGGTCATGACCCGCTGCATCCAGTGCACCCGCTGCATCCGCTTCGTGACCGAGGTGGCCGGGGTGTCGGAAATCGGGATGATCTCCCGCGGCGAAGATGCTGAAATCACGACATATCTCGACAAGGCCGTGGCCTCGGAACTGAGCGCCAACGTGATCGACCTATGCCCGGTGGGGGCGCTGACCTCGAAGCCCTACGCGTTCAACGCGCGGCCGTGGGAGCTGAAGAAGACCGAGAGCGTCGACGTCATGGATGCGCTCGGCTCGGCGATCCGGGTGGATGCGCGGGGTTCAGCGGTGCTGCGGGTGCTGCCGCGGACCAACGAGGCGGTCAACGAGGAGTGGATCTCCGACAAGACCCGCTATGCGGTGGACGGCTTGGCGCGCCAGCGGCTGGACCGGCCGTTCATCCGGATGGGCGGCAAGCTGCAGCCGGCGACCTGGGGCGAGGCGCTGGACGCCGTGGCGGCGCGGGTGAAGGCCACTCAGCCGGACCGGATCGGGGTGATCGCGGGCGACCTGCATGACGCGGAGTCGATGAAGGCGGCTCTGGACCTGTTCGGCGGCCTGGGGGTTACGAGCCTGGACTGCCGGCAGGACGGCATGGCGCTGGGCGGCGGGCCGCGCGAGAGTTGGCTTCTGAACTCGACGATCCAAGGCCTTGAAGACGCGGATGTTATCCTGCTGGTCGGGACCAACCCTCGGCTTGAGGCCCCGGTGCTGAATGCGCGGCTGCGCAAGCGCTGGATGGCGGGCGCGCTGCGGATCGGAGTGATCGGCGAGGCGGCCGACCTGACCTATGGCTACGATTTCGTGGGCTCGGGCCCGGCGGCGCTGACTGGACTGGCGAAGTCCCGGTCGCCGTTCCTGGGCGCGCTGAAAGACGCCAAGAACCCGGCGATGATCGTGGGCGCGGGCGCGCTCAGCCGGGCGGACGGGGCGGCGGTGCTGGCCGCGGCCGCGGGCGCGGCGAAGGCCTTCGGCATGACCTGGAACGTGCTGCACACGGCGGCGAGCCGGGTGGGCGGACTGGACCTTGGCTTCGTGCCTCAGGCCGGTGGCAAGACGGCGCAGCAGCTGGTCGCCAAGGGCGGCGCGGATGTGCTGGTGCTGCTGGGCGCGGACGAGCTGGACCTCTCCCAGACCAACGCCTTCGTGGTCTACGTCGGCACGCACGGCGACGCGGGCGCGCACCGGGCGGACGTGGTGCTGCCCGGCGCGGCCTACACCGAGAAGAACGGGCTCTACGTCAACACCGAGGGCCGGGTGCAGATGGGCCTGCGCGCCGTGTTCCCGAAGGGCGAGGCCAAGGAAGATTGGGCGATACTGCGCGCCCTGTCGGAACGCCTGGGCGCGACATTGCCGTACGACACCCTGGACCAGCTCCGAGCGAAGCTGTTCGCGGACCATCCGACCTTCGGGCGCATCGACTATGTGCCCTCGACTCCCGGCGCGTTCGACCTCGCGGCGCTGGGCGCCAAGGGGGCGCTCACCGAGGCGCCGCTGGCCAGCGCGGTAAGCGCCTTCCACCTCACCAACCCGATCGCCCGGGCCAGTGTCACCATGGCCGAGTGCGCCCAGGTGGCCGCCGGCGCGGCGAAGATCGCGGCGGAGTAGGGGCATGGAGTTCTTCAACACCGGCATCGGCTGGGCGCTGTGGACGGTGGGGCACATCCTGCTGATCACCGTCGTGCTGCTGCTGACGATCGCGTTCGTGATCTATGGCGACCGCAAGATCTTCGCCGGCGTGCAGCAGCGGAAGGGCCCGAACGTGGTGGGGCCGTTCGGCCTGCTGCAGTCCTTCGCCGACCTGGGCAAGTTCCTGATCAAGGAGCTGGTGATCCCGGCCGGGGCGGACAAGGCCGTGTTCCTGCTGGCGCCGATCATCAGCGTGACCCTGGCGCTGGGCGCCTGGGCGGTGATGCCGATCGCGCCCGGCTGGGGCGTGTCGAACATCAACGTCGGCATCCTCTACCTGTTCGCGGTGAGTTCGCTGGGCGTCTACGGCATCATCATGGGCGGCTGGGCGTCCAACTCGAAGTACCCGTTCCTGGGCGCGCTGCGCTCGGCGGCGCAGATGGTG
>NZ_CADEGK010000255.1 GCF_902826855.1 uncultured Phenylobacterium sp.
ATATAATGGTCAGGACAGCGAAATCAGCGCCTTACTTGGGAAATGTGGGCTGAGAGGTTCTTCATCTTCACGCCCGACGAGTTGTTCTCGGTCGTGATCCCTCTGGCGGTCGGTACGGTCGTGGTGAACTTCGCCGTCGGCCTGTTCGTCGCCTCGGGGATCTTCCTGGTCCTGCGGAAAGCGAAGCAGGGGGGCGGTCTGCACCGTCTTCTCTGGCTGGCGTACTGGCATGTCCCTGGGGACCTGCTGCGCCTCAAGGCATCACCCGCCTCGCACCTCCGGGAATTGGCTGGGTGACGCATGCACGTTCAAAAGACCATTGAGGCTGGCAAGGCCCTCAACGTCCGCCTGACGCTCACGGCCGTGCTGCTGGGTCTGAGCGTGTCGGCGAACCTGGTGCAGTCGGTTCTGCTGATGAACGCGCGCGAAATCGTTCTCGCGCCGACGCTCCCCGACAACATCACTCTGCGGCCTGGCGGCGCGATCAATCCCGAGTATCTGGAGTCCGTCTCCCGCGAGGCGATCTACACCTTCCTGAACCGCACCCCGGAGACCGACCGGTACTTCGAGCGCGCGATGGAACAGATCCTCGAGCCGGCCACCTATCAGAAGATCAAGGCCGAGATGGTCGACGACCGGAAGGTGCGTGAGGCCAGTCGGACCTCGCAGGCCTTCTTCCCCGACGACGTCTTCGTCGACGCCGCCAAGCTCTACGTGGAGGTTCGCGGCAACCTCGAGATCTCGCGCGGCGCCGACATCGTCGAAGCCAACCGCCGCATCTACGCCCTGCGCTTCGTGCGGCGCGGCTCCAGCGTCCGGCTGGCCTCGATCGGCGAGATCAAGCCGGAAGCGAGCGAAGGCGAGAAGGTGAAGGCTGCGGAGGCCGGGAAATGAGCCCGATGCCTGCCGCGCTCCAAGGTCCGCACGGAACCGTTCGCCGGCCCGCTCGCCGGTCCCACTCCAACGAGGTCACCATGAAGGCCCTCCTGGCTGGCGCCGCGATCGCGGCCGTCGTCTCCGGCGCGGCGCTTGCGGCGCCCGTGATCGCCCGCGACGGTCGGTTCGAGGCCGACGTGTCGGCGCGGCAGATGTCGCGCATTTCAATCGTCGGCGAGAAGATCGCGGCGGTCCGTAAGCTGGACGAGCCTGGCGGACCACAGCTGATCGTCGAAACCGACGAAGCCTCGGGCGATGCGTTCATCGCCTTCGACGGCGACGTCGCGGGGCGCGCCTTCTCGGCCTTCCTGACGACCGAGAGCGGCAAGGTGGTGCAGGCGGTGCTTCGCCCTGCGCCCGGCGAGGCCCAGACGGTGCTGGTGCGGCTGGAAGGGGTCCCGCCGGGACCGCCCGCAGCGGCGGCGAGGGCGGAGGCGACGCCCGTCGGACTGTCCATGTCCCCCGTCGGGGCCAACGCGACGGGGCCGTCGTCACCCTACCAGGAGCGCCTCGTCCAGTTCGTGCGGCTGATGTTCAACGATCAGGACGCCGAGGGCGTGACCCGCAGGGTGACGGGCGCGGCCCCCATGCAAGCCGGTCCGTTCACGGTGCGACAGGTCACGGCCTGGGACGGCGCGGGCCTGCATGGCCGGGTGCTGTACGTCACCAACATCGGCAAGGCCGAGGAAGCCGTGCGTCTTGAAGCCTTCCTCGTCGAGCGGGTCTTCGCCGCCGCCACGTCCCATGAGCGGCTTCGGCCGGGCGAGCAGGGACGGGTCTTCATCGTGGAGGAACTGCGTTGAGCGACCTCCCCGAAGCCCAGTCCGCGGACGACCTCTACGAGCCGAACGCCAAGGCCAAGCGCAATCAGCGCACCCTCTACCTGGCGGTGGCCGCGCTCATCGCGGTCATCGGCGGCTTCTATGTCTACTCGCAGTTCGGCAAGCCGCCCGCAGCCCGGGTCGACGAGACCCGCAAGCGCGTCATGGCCACGGCCAGTATCGCCAAGAACCCGGACCCCCCCGAGGTGGTCAACGGGGACCTGTCGCGCCAGGTGGCGCAGCTGCAGGCGTCGAACGCCGACCTGCAGGCGCAGAACCTGCAGTTCAAGGACGCGGCGCAGCGCGCGGAATCGGCGCAGCTGGAGGACCGCAACAACGCGATGCGCACCATTCAGGTGCTGCAGGATGAAGTGAACCGGCGTGGGGACGCCGCCCCCGGACCCGCCGGGCGCGCCACCCCTGCGCCAGGCGCGCCCTCGAGACCCCCCCTCGCGGGAGGTGCGCCGGCGCCCCCGCTCGCTCCGGTCCCCGCCAGCGGCGGTCCCCGGGCGGGCGGGGGTGTTCGCGACCGGGAGGCGATGGGCGTCGAAGAGCCTCGCCCGCGCCGCAGCATCACGCTCATCCGCACGAGCACGTCGCCCAAGTCCGAGCGCGCCGAGGCGGGGTCGGACGCCCCATCGCAGACCACGGACTTCGCCAACAAGCGTAGCCCTGCGGCTGGCGCGGGCGCCCCCGGTGGGAAGGCTCAGGTGGGGAGCTCCGGCTCCTACTTCACCAGCAAGCTGGAAGCCTACAACACGGCCGACTTCGTGCCCCCGAACGCCTACGCCTCGGCCACTGTGCTGGTCGGCGTCGACTCCGCGGCCAGCGTCAATTCGGCCTCAGATCCTAAGCCGGTGTTGTTCCGCCTCACCGGCGACGCGGTCTCGGTGGGCGCGAATGGCCGCTATCAGCGCACCAGCCTCAAGGGCTGCATGGTCAACGGGGCGGCCTACGGCGAGCTGTCGAGCGAGAAGGTCTACGTAAAGCTCCAGCGCATCACCTGCCCGGCCGGCGACAAGAAATTCTCCGTGGCCACGGTAGAAGGCTACGTCACCCAGCGCGGCAAGGCCGGGGTGCGCGGCGTCGTCGTCGAAAGGGCAGGGGGGCTGACCGCCCGCGCGGCCGTCGCCGGTACGTTGCAGGGTCTCGGAACGACGCTGTCGCAGAACCTCAACCGCTCGGTCGGCGGCGTCAACGCCGTCCCCGGCGCCGGCGGCATTCTCGGCTCCGAGAAGCTCTCCGGCAGCGAGCTCGCACAAGGCGCGGTCGGCGGCGGCGTGAGCAACGCCGCCTCGATGCTGGCTGACTATTACATCAGGCGCGCCGAGCAATATCAGCCGGTGATCGAGATGCCGACCGGCATCGCGGTGGAGATCGTGTTCCTCTCCGGCTTCCAGGTTCGGGGGGGTTCATGACCCAGCCCCCGATCCTGGCCAGGATCATGGCCCCGGTCCTCGTCCCCCTCGTGCCCCGCTTGGCTCTCGTGGGAGGCGCCGTCGGCGCGAGCCTCGCCCTGGCCATCTGGTTTGGGCCGGGCGCGCCCGGGATGGCGGACGGTCACGCCCTTTGCCCCCTCCCGTCGCCTGGCGGCGAGCCGCACCAGTGCCGAGGACGGCCATGAGGATCCTGGACCTGCCCGTGCTCGCCGCGCTGACGGTGCTGAGCTGGCTGCCGCCCTTGGAGTGGAAGGCGCCCGCAAAGGCCCCCGCGAGCGTCGCCTGCGCGTGCTGCGTCCGCGCCGGACGCGAGCTGCGCCTGCTCACGATCGCCGAACGTCGTCCGTCGCGTGCGGACCCCGCCAACCAGCAAGGGAACTAGGCCATGTCGGATGAACCTCAGCGCTCGCCGCCTTCGAAGCGCGTCCCGATCTCCCGGCGCCACGTCGCAATAGGGGTCAGCGTGTTGGCGCTGGCGGCCGCAGCCACGTTCGCGGCGGCGCGCAGCTTCGATCTGTCGGGCGGCGGTGCGACCGCTCAGGAAAAGCAGCTGCTTGCGGCGCTGACCCGCAATCTCCCGAACACCAAGGTGAGTTCGGTGAGCTGCGCGCCCGCGGCCGCCCCGAAGGGTTTCTGTGAATTCGTCGCGGGGCGCAGCGTGCTCTACGCGACGCCCGACGGCCGCTACGTGATGATCGGCCAGCTGCTCGACCTGCAGAAGAAGGTCGACATGACGGACCGTCGGGCCCGCGAAGTCGCCGGCGTGGCCGACGCCGAGGATCGCATCGCAGGGCGGCTGACCCAGCCGGCCCCGCGCGCGCAGGCCGCCGCAGGGCCGCCCCCGAGCGCGCAAGGACCTTCCCCGGTGCTGAAGGTCGATCTCCCGGCCGAGAACGCGATCGTCCACAACCGCGGCGCGCGGCTGAAGATGACCGTCTTCACCGACTTCAACTGCCACTACTGCCAGCAGCTGTTCCAGGACCTGAAGTCGAACCGCGACATCGAGGTGACCGAGTTCCCGATCGCGGTGCTTGGCCCCGAGAGCGAGGCGAAGGCCAAGAAGGTGCTGTGTGCGCAGGACCGCGCCGCGGCGGCCAAGGCCCTCTACGACGGCGGCCAACTCCAGGGCGTGTCCGACTGCGCAGATGGCGGCCGGCGGCTGCAGCAGAACCTCGCCTTCGCCCAGAGCCACGGGATCAACGGCACGCCGATGATCGTGCGCGCGGACGGGGCGACAAACCCGGGCTGGATGCCGGCCGACAAGCTGCTCGCGTGGCTCAACGCGTCGCGTAGCTGACCGCCGGCGGGGAAGGAGCACTTAAGATGCCGATCACGTCCAAGATCCTCGCCGGTGTGGCCATGCTGGCCCTGGCGGGGTGTGGGTCGACGAACACCAAGGGCTCCTGGGCCTGCGCGGCAGAGCGCGGCGTGCCGTGCTCAAGCATCGCCACGCTCGACGGCCAGCCGGGCGCGTCCGGCGCGATGACGGCCAGGCACGATGGAAAGGCGGCGCCGTTGGTCGACGGCGCGGGCGCGCTTCGCTGGTGGACCGCAGCCGAGGCCGGCGGCGGCGCCTTCGACCAGGCCCCGCGCCGCGAGCCAGACCAGTTCGCAAAGGTGCTGATCGGCGGCTGGATCGATGGCAGCGGCGACTATCACGCGCCCTCCGAGGTGTTCGCGCTGATGCGGCGGGGCGGCTGGTGGGCGGCGCCCCCGGCGGTTCCGCTGGTCACCGCGCGATCCGGTGAGCGCACCCCCGCGCCGCGCGTCGCCAGCGCCGGCCCCGCGGCCGGCCCATCCCCGTCGCCTGTCGCCAATCCGCCGGTGGCGCAGCCCGAGAACGCCGCGGCCGCGCGCGGCGCGGGGTCCAAGACGGACGCCGCCGGGACCGTCGCAGCCCGCGCGGCGCCGGCCGCCGTCGCCACCGCAAAGCCCGCGGGCTCGTGAGCGCCCGATGACCGACAAGACCCCCCTGGGCGAGATCCGCGGCGCCCTGAGGCGCGCCCTCGAGCGCAAGGGCCGCGCGTGGTGGGGCGAGGACGTCCTACCCCCCGACGCGCCCCGCCAGAAGGTCTCCGGGGCGACCCTCGCGTCCCTATTGCCGTGGCGCTACTACGACCCCGAGCACGGGGTCTACGTCCAGGATCGCAGCATTGGCATCGTGCTCGCCGTCTCGCCCCTGGTGGGGGGCGATGACAGCACCCAGCGGATCCTGACGGAGCTCTTCAACGAAGCCCTCCCGGAACTGGCGAAGGTCCAGATCATCCAATGGGCGTCTCCGAAGATCGGCCCGATCGTCGACCATTGGGCAGAAGCCCGCGCCGCCAGAGGCGGGGTCCAGGCCGAGCTCGCCCGCCATCGCCGAGAGTTGTTCCGCAAGGGCGCGTGGGAAGGGCTTTCGCCGTCGTCACCGTTCCTGGTGCGGGACTTCCGGGTGCTGGTCTTCGTGGAGGTGAGCGGACG
>NZ_CADEGK010000256.1 GCF_902826855.1 uncultured Phenylobacterium sp.
TCCAAAAAGGGATTCCTGAAGCCATTCGCCGTGACCGTGGCGACGCTTCTGTCGGCCACCCAAGCCCAGGCGTCGATCCCCACTGCAGTGACTGAGAAGGCGAAGGCGGCAGTCGCCGCGCCTCAGGGCCCACAGGCGTTCGATCTCGTGATCGACCGCTCTGATGTGACGGTGCAGTTCGCGCAGCATCGGAGCCACAGTTCGCATAGCTCGCACTCAAGCCACAGCTCGCATTCGAGCCACAAATCCCACGTCTCCAGCTCGTACTAGAGGCTCGCCTCTAGCGCAGCCGCAGGGGAGGCGTGCGCGATGCTCGCGGAGTTCCCCAAGGCGGCGTTTACTGCGGAAGCGATCAAGCGCGCCGCCTATGTTTTCATGGACCGCGCGGACATATCGCTCCAGGCGACCGAATCGCAGTGGCAGTGCATGATCACCGCTCGGGCTGGGCAGAGCTTCACCGTCGAGCAGCTGGCGGAAGCGTTTCGGCGTGAGGTCTTGGATCAAGACCTGCGGCTGACGATCGAAGCGAAAACTGAAGCGACCCGGACAGCCATCCTCGGCTTGGCGTTTTCGCGCACGGGATTGCAGGGTGAGTAGGTTCCAACAGCTCGCCGAATTCGAGCGGCCGCTCGCTGCTGGCTACGAGCTTCTTCCGTTTCACTTCACGGCACTTGATGACGACAACTACGTCGCGACGAATGTGGCGGGTGAGTTCGTGGTGCTTACGCGCCCAGACCTTGAGGCGTTCTCCTCGCAGAGCTTGCCGCATACGTCCGCGCTTTATGACGAACTCAAGTCGAAGCACTTCCTGATCGACAGCGATTCCGATGTCGCCATTGACCTCCTCGCGCTGAAGCTTCGCACGAAGCTCGCGCCACTCGCCAACTTCACCGGCCTACACATGTTCGTTGCGACCCTGCGCTGCGAGCACTCGTGCCCGTACTGCCAGGTCTCGCGAGCAAACGACGATCGAACTGAGTTCGACATGAGCGAGGCTACAGCACTCAAAGCGCTTGACCTTGTGTTCCGATCGCCAAACCCCGCCATCAAGGTCGAGTTTCAGGGGGGCGAGCCGCTGCTGAACTTTCCGCTCGTCCGGTTCGTCGTTGAAGAGGCGAAGCGGCGCAATGAAGCCGAGCGGCGGAATCTTGCGTTTGTCATCGCCACCAACCTGGCGGTGATCGACGACGAGATCCTCGACTTCTGCCGGACCCACGCCATCCTGATCTCGACGTCGCTCGATGGACCTGCTGATCTCCACAACAAGAACCGTCCGCGACCGGGTCACGACTCGCATGCACGGGCGGTGGCGGGCATCCACGCGTGCCGTTCAGCACTCGGCCGAGATCAGGTCGCGGCCTTGATGACAACGACCGCCGGAAGCCTGGGGCGTGTCCGGGAAATCATCGACGAGTACGTGTCGCTCGACTTCGACGGCATTTTCCTCCGCCCGCTGTCCCCCTACGGCTTCGCCATGAAGACGAAGTTCTATCGAGGCTACGACCAAGCCAGGTGGCTCGACTTCTATTTCGAGGGCCTTGACTACATCATCGACCTCAACCTCTCGGGCTTCTGGTTCATTGAGCACTACGCCGCACTCATCCTGCGCAAGATGCTCACGCCGTTTCAGCCAGGATATGTCGATCTGATCAGCCCTGCCGGTATCG
Organism: uncultured Phenylobacterium sp.; assembly: GCF_902826855.1. GTDB lineage: Bacteria > Pseudomonadota > Alphaproteobacteria > Caulobacterales > Caulobacteraceae > Phenylobacterium. The sequence continues at coordinate 1,668 of NZ_CADEGK010000256.1, forward strand.
GGATTGGCGCCATCGCCTACAACTACGACGGAGACGTGTACGCTTCGGACGAGAGTCGCATGCTCGCCGAGATGGGCGACAAGACGTTTTGTCTGGGCAACGTCCACACCCACAGCTTCGAGGACATCTTCCTCGGAGATGCGCTGCTTGGACCTTTGGAAGCGTCGTTCGCCGGAAGCGCGCCCATGTGTTCCTGGTGTGCGTTTGAGCCGTACTGCGGCGCCGACCCGGTCTTTCATCACGCGACACAGGCCGATTTCGTCGGGAAGAAGCCGCTCTCCGCCTACTGCAATCGCAATATGGCGATTTTCCGTGGCCTCATTCAAAGAATGCGTTCGAACCCTGACGTTCGCGCCGTGTTCGAGCGCTGGGCGAACCTCGGATGATTGCGCTATCCGCAGCCCAGCTGAGCTTTAATACGCCAGGCGCTGACGCGCCTCGTCAGACCATCTTTTTGTCCGACAATCCGGGCCGACCCATGCCGCTTCGGCAGCGGGAGGGATTTCTGGTTCGCGATGGGGAGGTTCCCGAAGGTTTTGGTTGGTACCTCTTGCATGGCGAGGCGACCGCGGTAGCCGCGCGCCTCGCAAACCAGCGGGTCGTCCTGCTTCCGCCAGAACTCGACTACCTAGGCGATGGCGATGTGGTTCGGCTCAACCCGGAGCGCACAGCGTTGCGGGTTCTCTATCGCCGTTCATCGCCACACAACCACTTTTTGCTCACGGAGCGCTGCAACAACTACTGCCTCATGTGTTCCCAGCCACCTCGGAACGTGAACGACGGTTGGATCATCGACGAGGTGATTGAGGCTCTGCCGCTCATCGACCGCGATACGGTCGAGCTGGGCATTACGGGCGGCGAGCCGACGTTGCTTGGCGAGCGATTTTTCGATCTCGTCCGCTCAGCGAAGAGCTTTTTGCCGGATACGGCGCTGCACGTCCTCACGAACGGGCGGCTGTTTGTAAACCCGGTGCAGGCCGAGACGCTCGGCAAGATCAACCACCCCGATCTCATGCTCGGGATACCAGTCTACTCGGACCTTGCGCACGTGCACGACTATGTCGTGCAGGCTGATGGCGCATACGATGAAACGATCCGCGGCATCCTCAACCTAAAGCGCGAGCGACAGAAGGTTGAAATCCGGGTCGTGCTTCACAAGCAGACCTACGCTCGTCTGCCACAGCTCGCGGAGTTCATTGCGCGCAACCTCCTGTTTGCGGATCACGTCGCCCTCATGGGTCTGGAGCTTATGGGATTCGCCCGCGCCAATCTCGAGGAACTCTGGATTGATCCCGTCGACTACCGTGAAGAGCTGACGGCGGCGGTAAACATCCTCAGCCGAGCGCGCATGAACGTCTCGCTCTACAATCTCCAACACTGCCTTCTCGACCGCTCGCTCTGGCCCTTCGCGCGCCGCTCGATCAGCGATTGGAAGCAAGAGTACATGCCGGAGTGCGACGGATGCGAGCTGAGGACGCAGTGCGCAGGCTTCTTCGCGTCTGCCAAGTATCGGTACAGCGACCGAATCACGCCGCTTGACGGCAGCGGCTGGCCCGTCCGGAATCAGAAAGCTGGCGGATAGTTGTATGAGTAAGAAGCGCAGCGCTTAAGCGGTCGGGGGGCCTGGATGGCAAGCGAACCTCTAATTCAACGCGCGTTCAGGCTGCTTCAACACGCCGGACTATTGTTAGTGTTCTGCTTGGCAGTCGGCGCGTTGGCTGGACTCTTCCGATACGGCCCCGGAAACTTCGAGGGGACGCAATCGCTGGCGGTCGAATCAAGCGTTGGGCCCTTCATGGCAGGCCTCCTGGGCCTCCTTATCACCCGCCGCCTTCAGTACGCACTGGGCGTGGCAACGGTCGTCTTCCTGTGGCTGCTATGGGACAAGCTGAGCCGGTAAGTCTAGGACCTCGGCAACTATGATCTGGCTCCGCGAGGCGGGCGAACGATTTCACCGGCGGCAGGCTTGCGACGGTAAGTATTGGCCTGGTGAGCAATTGGCTCGCGCCCACCGGCGCCGAATTACGCAGTGGGGTGGTCGAGTGCTTCAGCTCCTAAAGTATGTTGGCGGGCTAGTCCTTGTCTTGATGCTGGTGAGAGGTTGCTTCTTTCTCACAGGTACACTCGCAAGCTCATCAAAGGAGGAATCAGGCGACGTAAACGTCATAGCCTTCGCGACGGAACGGGCCCCAATCGAGACACGCGCCACCAAGCCGCGCCAAGGGTATCGGCACTATGATGTTGGTCACGGCGTATCAATCGAAGTTCCAACGCACTGGCACGTCCTCACAGGTCCAGAAGTGGGTAGAATTCGGGCGGCAGCCGATAAGCAATTTCCGGACGACGGCACGGAGAAATCGACCACTCTCGCTGCAAATTCGAACAAGGACCCTAGATTAAGTGAAGCAATTACTCGCGTTAGTTTTTCCCAAAAGACATTCAGTCAGGATGACATTAGAACTGCAATGCCATCAGACTTCAACGGCCTTTGCATCAGTTTGGCATCTCAGATAAAATCTTCCACCATTAAGTTGGTCGATTCTCCGAATTGCACGCAGTCTGCTCTCGGAGGTCAAATCGCGCTCCGAACAACATATCGTAGGGAGGGGTTTACGCCAGGTACTACTTGGACAGTGGATATGTATCAAATTCCACTGGCTGACTCCGTAGCAATCATCACCTTGTCGCGGATAGACGGTTCGACTGCCGCCGCGCAACGCGTCTCGGACATAGCTGCGAGTCTCAAGTTTAGGTGAACGTCGGCGCCCGGGCCGCCGGGGCCTTTACCATCGCCACGGCCTGCCCACGACAGGGATATCGATGCCCTCACGCTGTGCCGGCCTATCGACGTTCCGACGCGAGGGGTGAGCCCCCGGCTACTGTCTGTCGGGACGCCGGGGGCTCCACGGCATCGTGCCGATGGCCGTGCGCACGGGAGTCGGGGGACAACCGCGCCCGACTTCAATGCAGTCCTCTCAACCGCGTTCCTGTCGAGCCAGCGCTCTATCAAAAGACATGGAGCGTGCGGAAGCCCGCTTGCTCCGGATACCGGACCCGAGGTCGGAGACGTCGGAGGTCAGCCGAGGGATGCCACAGCAACCGTCATGCGGCCCTTCTCCCCCAAGGCCACGCTACGCAGCTTCGCGAGGCCTCACAAGCTTGCGCGAACAACGTGGAGCCGAGGGCGTTGCCTCCGGCGGCTCCCGATCTGTGACCGGCTTCCGGTGGGCGAGGCGGTCCCGGAAGAGTGGCCAAGCCCTGTCCGTCACCACTCCTGCGGACCGCATCAGCGCTGGGGCGCAACGCGTTGCAGTACAGGGTCATGGAAACACGCCACCGCGCCGCGCAGAGTCCAGCGGGTGGTGATGGCACGACGACACGGAGCGCACCAAAGGTTGCCGAGGCTGCTCGTCTGTCGAACCCTGCCACGCCCAACTTACCCTTGTGACATGCACGCCACCGTAAATCAGGAGCGGAGGATCGGCAGCAGTTTGGGGGCCATGTCCGGCAGGGTCGCAGTCAGCATTATGGCTAGTCGTTTCGGCCACACAGTGGGGTGTCGTAACCGCAACACCCTCCAGTGCATTGACCGTCTCACGGGGGGATTTGGCGGCGGCGGGGGCGGCGGCTGGGACTACGGCGGCGGCGGCGGCGGCTATAGCGGTGGAAACGCACCCGATGGCGCCACGATCGGCGGGAGTTCGTATCTAAATCCGTTCTCCTTTACGAATGGGATAGGGGAGGCTGGAGTGCGCGCCGGAAACGGCTTGCTGACGATCAACTTTATTGGTGTTCCCGAGCCGGCGACCTGGGCGATGATGATCATGGGCTTCGGCGGCGTCGGCGCGATGATTCGCCGTCGGCGGACAGCACTGGTTTCTGCTTAGG
>NZ_CADEGK010000257.1 GCF_902826855.1 uncultured Phenylobacterium sp.
CCGCGCTCTCGAGGACGACGCTCGACCGCCGCATCGCGCGCGTGATGGAGCCGCGCGCCGCCGCCCCGCACCGCCGCCTTGAACCCATCCGCGCACTCAGCCAAGCCGGCGTGCCGGTGACCGTGATGGTGGCCCCGATCATCCCGGCCATCAACGACCGCGAGATCGAGGCGATCCTGGCGGAGGCGGCCAAGGTGACGCCGCCGACCAACCCGCCGCTGAAGGACCCGAGGACCTTCACCTTGATCGGGACTGACCGGGTGCGGCGCAAGGACTCCGGCGCCAAGAGCACCGGGACGGCGCGCTACACCCTCGACGTGCGGCTTCCGAAGATGCTGACGGCCATGGTGGCCCACCCCCCGCTCTTCGGCGCCAAGGTGAAGTCGTTCGACGACACGGCCGCCCGCAGGGTCCCTGGGGTCACCGACGTGTTCAAGATCCCCACCGGCGTGGCCGTGGTGGCCACCTCCACCTGGGCCGCGCGCCAGGGCCGCGAGGCGCTGAAGGTGGAGTGGAACGAGGCCAAGGCCGAGAAGCGTTCGACAGCGCAGATCGCCCAGCAGTACCGCGACCTGGCGTCCGGCAAGACGCCAGCCCCGGAGAAGGACGGCTGGGTTGCGTTCGAGACCAAGGGCGACGCCAAGCCTGCGGCCGGCGGTGCAGCGCTCGAGGCTACCTACGATTTCCCCTATCTGGCGCACGCCACGATGGAGCCGATGAACTGCGTGGCGATCGTAAAGGGCAATTCCGCCCGCCTGCTGTTCGGCTCGCAGATCCCCACGGTCGACCAGCTGAACACCGCCATGATCGTCGGCAACCTGCCCGGCGCCATCAAGATCGAGACCCTGTTCGCCGGCGGCTCTTTCGGGCGGCGGGCGAACTTCCAGTCGGATTACGTCGCTGAGTGCGTCCGGATCGCCAAGAAGGTGGGGAAGGGCACGCCGGTGAAGCTGGTCTGGACCCGCGAGGACGACATGCGCGCCGGCTATTACCGGCCCATGGCGCACCACGCCGTACGCGTCACCACGGACGCCGAGGGCATGCCTGTGAGCTGGCGCCACCGGGTGGTGACACAGTCGATCTCGAAGGGCGCGCCGGCCCTCGCCGGCGCGAAGCCGAAGTTCGACGAGACCTCGGTCGAAGGCGCGCTGGGGTCGCCCTACTTCAAGGCCACGCCGGTGGTGGACGCCCAGCTGATCAGCCCGGACGCCGGCGTGCCGGTGCTGTGGTGGCGCTCGGTGGGGGCGACCCACACGGCCTATGTCATGGAGCACACCATCGACCAGCTGGCCCGGGCGGCGGGCAAGGACCCGGTGGACTACCGCCGCGCCCTGTTCGCCCGGGCCGGCGCCAAGCGACATTTGGCGGTGCTCGATCTGGCGGCCGACAAGGCCGGTTGGGCAACGCCCGCGCCGGCAGGATGGACGCGCGGGGTCGCGGTGCACGAGAGCTTCGGCTCGGTGGTCGCCCAGGTGGCCGAGGTGAAGCTGGAGAACGGCGTCCCCAAGGTCGGCCGCGTGGTCACCGCCATCGACTGCGGCACGGCGATCTCGCCCGACCAGATCGCCGCCCAGATGGAGGGCGGGACCTGCTACGGCCTGTCGGCGGCGCTGTTCGGCGCGATCACCCTGACCGAAGGCCGGGTCGACCAGGGCAACTTCGACACCTACCGCGTGCTGCGAAACTCCGAGGCGCCGAGCGTGGAGACCTACATCGTGCCCTCCACCGCGACCCCATCCGGGGTCGGCGAGCCCGGGACGCCTGTGATCGGGCCCGCCGTGGCCAACGCAATACTGGCGATGACGGGAAGGCCGGTGCTGAGCCAGCCCTTCGTGAAGGCGTAGCTTCTCGTCCCGCGACGGGGCGGGAAAGCATGCTAACCAGCGCCGCATGACCTTCGACCTGATGCGGTTGATCGCGGCGCTGCTGGTGGTGGTGAGCCACACGTTTCCGCTGTCCGGCGCCCCGGCGTTGCGCATCACCGGCGTCGAGGATCTGGGCGCGCTGGGGGTCTCGATCTTCTTCGTGATCTCGGGCTACCTGGTGTCCGCCAGCTACCAGCGCGACCCGAAGACCTACCTGATCAAGCGCATCCTGCGGATCGAGCCGGGCCTGATCGCCTCGCTGGTCGTCACGGTCGTGGCGCTGGGTTTCGTCACCACCGCGCCGGCCGGGGTCTACTGGCCGAAGGCGGCCGAGTATGTGGCGCGTAACGCGCTCCTCTTCCCCACCACCTACGAGCTGCCCGGCGTATTCCAGGCCGCCCCGCTGGCGGGCGTGGTGAACGGCGTGCTGTGGACGCTGCGGCTGGAGTTCACCTTCTACGTGGTGCTGCTGCTGATCCGCGCGCGGCTGCCGCTGGTGCTGGGGCTCTGCGTGGCCTGCGCTGGGGTCTGGCTCGCGCTCGCTTTCGCTCGGCCGGACTGGGCGGACGAGCGGGCGACCCGCATCGCGTTCCTGGGCGGGCGCAGCGGCTTCCTGTTCTTCGCCGGCGCGGCCCTTCAACTGGCCAGGGTGCGCGTTCCGCTGTGGGCCGGAGCCATCGCGGCGGTGGCGTCCGCCGCGCCGTTCGTGGGGCCGCTGGCCCTGCCGGCCGCGGTCCTCGGCCTGGCGCGGCCGGGCAAGCTGCCGGCGGACCTCAGCTACGGCGTCTATATCTACGCCTTCCCGGTGCAGCAGGTGCTGGCCAGCTACGGCCAGCTGAACGTCGCCACCGCAGTGCTGGCCGTCCTGCCCTTCGCCGCGGCCAGCTGGTTCCTGGTGGAAAGGCCGGCGCTCAGGCTGAAGCCGGGGCCGCGGCCCGACTGGTGAACTAGCCTCGCCGGCGGCGGAACAGGCCCGCCACGTCCGCCTTCGCGCGCCGCCAGCCCAACCAGACGCCGGTGGCCACGCCCAGGCCGGCGGCCCCCAAGAGGAACGCCATTGCCGCAGCCCACCCCGCGCCACGGTCGAAGCCGCGGACCACGTCCTGGCCGTGCACGCCCTCCAACAGCCACCGATAGCTGCGGGCGGGCGCGTCCACCGCCCCCAGCACCTGGCCTGAGGCTGGGTCGATGTAGAACCGCACTCCGTCGGCCATCTCCACCCGATAGACCGGCAGGCTGACCGGCTGGTGATGGCCGCGGTAGTAGGCGTCCTCCTCCGTGATCAGCGACGCGCTGCGCGCCGGCCCCATCCGCGCGGCCGCGACGGCGAGGTCCGCGGCGGCGAGCGGCGCAGGTCGCCCGCCGGAGTCGAACCGCACCCCGTCGACCATCAGGTAGAGCCGGTCCGCCAGTGGGGCCGCCTTGATCTGCCGGCCGGTGACCCCGGCGTCCCGCAGCGCCCCGATGGCCTGGCGCAGGTCGCCGTGACTGAAGGCGCCGGCCAACTGCCCGGGCCGCTCGTCACTCCCGCTCTCCAGGAAGCCCCACGGGTTCATGGACACCAGCCCGCTGGCCACCCAGGTGAGCGTGAGAATGCCCGTCGCCAATCCCGCCAGGTGGTGCCAGGCCATCAGCCCCCGGAACGGTGACAGCCGCGCGTCGCGCCACGGCCGCCAGGCCACGAAGCCGAGGTAGAGGCCGGTGAGCGTCAGGAAGATCCCGATCAGCGAGGTCCAGATCACCACCTGCGTCCAGACCGCCGTGTTGGCCCGGAGCACCTGCGGGTAGAGCCAGTGCGGGATCGGGCCCAGCCAGTTGAGGATGCGCTCCACCCGGGTCGTCACCTGGGACACCTGGCCGGTGTGGGCCGAAACGTAGATCTCGGTCCGAGCCGGATCGTGGGCATGTAGCACCCAGAAGGGGCGGCGCTTGTCGAAGTAGCCGGTCACCGTCCACTGGTCGCGGTCCACCCAGGTCAGGGACGAAGACGCGACCGGGACTCCGATGGCCCGGGCGTAGGTCTCGGCGATCCGGCTTGCATCGGCGCCGCTGACCTCGTGGATGAAGGCCCCGGTGGTCAAGTCCTGCGTCTGGCCGTCGAAGCGCAGCACTGGCCGGCCAGCCAGATCCTCGACCGTGGCGGCCGTCACCTGCTGGACGTCCTGGATGTCGCCGGCGTGGCAGCACTGGCCCCAGGTGAGGGGCGCAAGCCCTGCCGCGCGCTCCGCCTCGGTGACCTCGGGCCAGTGGACGAACAGCATGGCCACGCCGCTCGCAAACCACACCAGCATCAGCAGGCCCATGACCACGCCGACGTAGCGGTGGACGATCACCAGCCACCGTGGGGCCCAGGCCTTGCGGACCGGCCGGTCTGTGGCGTCAGAAGCTATAGGCGTAGGTCACGTGCAGGGTCCGCGGCACGCCGCGGAAGTGGCCGATGAAGGGGTCGCCGCCGGCGTCGGTGAAGAAGCGCCGGGTCAGAACCGAGTAATGCTCGTCCAGCACGTTCTCCAGACGCGCCGAGAGCCGTCCCAGGTCGCCGATGTCGACATAGGCCGTGAGGTCGAGCACCGCGTAGTTCCCCCGGTTCACCCGTCCGATACCGGATGGCAGGCTGTCGAAGACGTCGCCGACCCAGTTGAGCCGTGCGATCCCGCCATAGGGCGCGCCTTGCGGGTGGATGTCGACGCTGGCCATGCCGAAGTCCTTCGGCACGTTGATCAACTGGTCCGAGCTGCCGGTCTGCCGGGTGCGGGCGTGGGTGTAGGACGCCTGCCAGGACATCCAGCTGACAGGGTTGCCCGACAGCACCACCTCGAAGCCCCGGGCCTTCACCTTGCCGGGCAGGTTGATGAACTGGGACACGTCGGGGTCAGGGGTTACACCCTCCAGGCTGATCAGGTCCTTGGTCTCGCGCCAGAAGCCGACCAGTTCGGCGCGGAAGGTCTCGGTCTGGCCGCCGAGCGACAGGTTCACGTTCTCGCTGCGCTCTGGCTTGAGGTCAGGGTTGCCGATCTCGCCGTTGTTCAGCGGGTCCTGGGCGAACAGGCTCTCGGCGTCGGGCAGGCGGAATGCCGTCCCGACCACGCCGCGGACGAAGAGGTTCGGGCTGAAGTCGTACTGGGCGGAGACAGTCCAGACCGTCGCGTCCTCGCTGTTCTTGGTGAAGTTGGAGCGGAAGCCGGCGGCGAGGTGGGCGTTCGCGATCAACTCGGGCCCGACCCGAACCTGGGCGAACACCGCCTGCGCGGTCTCCTTCTGCGGCAGGATGATCAGCACGTCGTCGCGGCCGCCGTAGCGCTGCAGGTCGTAGCCGCCCCAAACCTCCAGGCCGGGCTGCAGGACGTAGCGGCCCAGGGCGTTGATACCCTTGTCGTTGTACTGCCAGATCTCCTTGTCCGAGATCACCACCCGGCCGCCGCCAGGGGTGGTGTTGACCTGGTTGTAGTAGCTGTCCCAGTCGTGGAGGTAGGCCTTCACGTAGAGGCTGAGGCGGTCGCTGAAGGCCACGTCCAGTTTGAGGAAGGCCAGCTCCTCGTTGCGGTGGTTCAGCGCCTCGCTGACCAGGTTCGGCCGCGCCAGCTCCGCGAAGCCTTCGTTGTGGGTATAGCTGGCGGTAAGTCTGGCGTTGTCGGAGAGGTCGAGGGCGTA
>NZ_CADEGK010000258.1 GCF_902826855.1 uncultured Phenylobacterium sp.
CGGTCTTGCCGACGCCCGGCTCGCCGATCAGCACCGGGTTGTTCTTGGTGCGGCGGCTCAGCACCTGGATGGTGCGGCGGATCTCCTCGTCGCGGCCGATCACCGGGTCCAGCTTGCCGTCGCGGGCCGCCTGGGTGAGGTCGCGGGCGTAGCGTTTCAGCGCGTCGTAACGCTCCTCGGCCGAGGCGCTGTCGGCGGTCTTGCCCTTGCGGATGGCGTTTGCGGCGTCCTCCAGCCCCTTGGGCGTGGCACCGCTGTCCTTCAGGAGCTTGGCCGCCTCGCCGCCTTCCTTGGCGATGGCGATCAGCAGGCGCTCGGTGGTGACGAAGGCGTCGCCGGCGGCCTTGGCGCCCGCCTCGGCCTCGGCGAACACGCGGGCTGTCTCCGGCGTCATGTAGAGCTGGCCGGAGCCGCCCTCGACCTTGGGGCGTCGGTTCAGCGCGGCCTCGACGGCGGCGTCCATCTCGGCGGGCCGGCCGCCGGCGCTCTGGATCAGCGCGTCGGCCAGACCGTCCTTCTCCTCGAGCAGCACCTTCAGGATGTGCTCGGGCGTGAGTTGCTGGTGGCGGCGCGCCAGCGCCAGGCTCTGGGCCGACTGGATCGCCTGCTTGGCGCGGTCGGAGTAGATGTCGATGTTCATGCGGTCCCCATTGAGGCGGATGGCCGGCCGTCGCCTTGAGCAAGCGCAAACCGCCGGACCATCCCGATGTAGTGTGGCAATTGCGCCACACAAGCCCTCGGGAGACGGTGAACGACTGGCCTAGGTTCGCGCCCGCAGCACCGCAATCGCCTGGGCTGGCTCGTCGTTCCGTCCCGGAACGATCTCCTCGACCTCGAACCAGGGCGCGGACAGCTCGGCGAGCCGCGCGTGCGTGGTCCAGGCGGAGATGTAGTTGGAGCCCTCCAGGGCGTTGTTCCAGACCACGTAGCCCTCGCCGGGCAGACGCCGAGCGATGTCGCCGGGCGCCCACGCGGTCGCATAGGCCTCATCGTGGAAGGTGAGCAGGGCCAGGCCGCCGGGCCGCAGCACCCGTGCGATCTCTCCCAGCCAGGCGCGCGCCGTGGCCTCGGTGAGGTGGGTCAGCACCGAGTGGGCATAGACGAGATCCAGGCTGCCCGCCGCATTCGCCAGCGGCGGCTGCAGGCGGTTCGCGCGATAGGTTCCCGGCAGGTTCGCCGCGCACCATGTCGCCAGCCGGGGATTGAGGTCGGAACCGTGGAACGCGCCCCCCGCGGCAATCACGTCGGCCGCCAGCCACCGAGCGATCCGCCCCGCGCCGCAGCCGAAGTCGAGCACGTCCAGCCCGGCGTCGACATCCGCACCATGCCGCGCGGCCAGCGCCCGGAATGCCGCGGCGTCGCTGCGGCCCCGCTCGGAGAACCACGCCCGCGATGGCCCGCTGACCAGCACCACCAGTTCCGCCGGCGGCATCGGCCGCCCGTCGTCGACCGCCTCGTCGCCGAGCGCCCGCGCCTGCCGGCGCTCCAGCCAGCGGTAATACGGCCCGATCAGCCCGGTCCGCTCCATGAGGCGGCGGGCAAGGCGGCGAAGCGGCTTCAGCATCGGCCCCCGCTTAGCTCAATTCGGCGGGTTGTGCTTCTCCAGGAAGGCGACGATCGAGCTCAGCATCTCGGTGCGGGTCTCGCCGCGGGATAGCCAGTGGTCTTCCCCCTTGAGCACGAGGAGTTCGACCGGCTTGCCGGCCTTCTCGAGCGCCTCCGACATCCCCCGGCTCTGCTCCAGCGGCACGACGGAATCGTCGCGGCCGTGGATCAGCAACACGGGGATATTCACTCTATCGCCGAGAGCCGACGGGGAGCGTTCGGTCAGGATCTGGTCCCTGCCACTGTCCGCGCCCATGAAGCGGATCCAGTAGCGGAAGGACTCGTGGCTTCGCGCCTTCGACCAGGCGACCATCCGCTTCAGGTCCGAGACACCACCATAGGAGGCCGCGCAGCGGTAGACGCCGGTGTCGATCGCCGCGCCCGCCAGCGCCGCGTAGCCGCCGTAGCTGGCCCCCACGATACACACACGCTTGGGGTCGACGATCCCCTCAGCCGCCAGGTAGCGGACCCCGTCCGAGAGGTCGGTCTGCATCTTGCCGCCCCACTCGCCGAAGCCCGCGGAGAGGAAGGGCCACCCGTAGCCATCGGACCCACGGAAGTTCACCTGGAGCACCGCATAGCCGCGGCTGGCCATCGCCTGGGCCCACCAGTCGAAGCCCGGGCGTCCCGGGAGGCGGGGCCGCCGTGCGGAAAGACCACGAGGGGTAGGTTCTTGGCCGGCGCGCCGTAGGGTGTGGTCAGGTAGCCGCTGAGTTCCGTCCCGTCGTTCGCCTTGAACCGGATCGGCCGCACCGGCGAGATGTCCTTGGCCGTCAGACTCTTATAGCGCGCGAACAGCCAGTCCGTCCGCTTGGTCGCCAGGTCCACCAAGGCGTACGCGGGGCCCTCGGTTGGCGAGTCCACCAGCACCACGATCTTCTTTCGGTCCTGCGACCAGGACTCAAGCTGTACGCGATCGCCGGGAAATGCGGCTCGCACGGCGTTCCAGGTCTTCTGGTCGGCCGGATCGAAGAAAGTGTAGCGATCCTCGTCGCCAGCCAGGGCGTAGTAGCCGATCAGGCGATGCGTCAGCGGGTCGTGGATCATGGCGTCAACGTCGCTGAGTTCCAACGGATCGCCCCAGGTCCCGTCGAAGGCGACCTCGCGCACCTCGAACCCGGTCTCGGCCATCTCGCCCACGATTACCGAGCGGCCGTCGCGGCCTAGCCCCGCCAGGAACGGCGGCTCCGTCTTCGCCTCCAACGTGCGGTTGACCTTCCAGCCAGTCTTGTCGCGGCGCAGCCGCAGCACCCACTTGCCCGTCTTGTCGTCATAGTCCGACCGGGCCAGCGGAACCCCGTCCTGGCCGAGGACGAAGTCGTCCGTGTCGATGACGCCGAGCTCGGCGATCTCCGTCCTGCGGGTATTCATGTCGACCTTGAGGATGGTCAGCACACCCGTGTCAGCGGGAAAGGTGATGCCTCTTAGGAACAGGGTCGGCATCCCGCCGATCACGTGCACCTCGGGCGGCCCGGCCAGCACGTTCATCGAGCCGGTCACCCTCTCCGAGGCCCGCCGTTGCACAATCTGGCCACGGCCGGGGGAGCCGCTGAGCAACGGCGTAGCTTTGTGCCTGGCGAGGTCGAGGTCGAACCCCAGCAGCCACTCCCGCCGCGGACCGATCAGGCCGGGGACCCAGCTTGTCGTCGACGTGGTGACGATGACGCGATCGGAGCCGAACCAGTCGAGGCGCCGGACCTTCGCGGCGCCGACCGCGTAGGTCTGCATCGGGCCCGCAGGCAGGGGCTTGATGCCCAGCATCCGCTGCTCACCCGTCGACATGGCGATCGCGAGCTTGGAGCCGTCCGGCGATATCTCGATCGACTCGATGGAGGGCAGCCCGCCGTAGGCCTCGAGCGGCGCTGCGGCCGCAGGCGCAGCGAGGCCCACGGCCAGCACCAGCCCGGCCACCCAACCTGGGATATTCATGTCCGAAGGTCCCCACCCTGACGCGACTGGAGATTGCCGCGCGAACGGGCGCGGGGCAAGTCGGCGTCAGTTGAGCTCGGAAGGCTTCACCGGCTCGGGCGGCAGGGGGGCCACGGGGACACCGTCCTCGACCAGGTCGCGGATTTCCCGGGGCGTGGCCTGGCCGTAGATGCCGCGATCCTCGGCCTTGCCCTCGTGGATGGCGCGCGCCTCGGTGGCGAAGGCGTCGCCAACGTCGTCGAAGTTCTCTTCCACATGGGCGCGGATGCGGCCGGCGGCCTCCATCATCATCGCCTGCATCTGGGCGGGGGCCGGGTTGGCGCGGGCCGTGCGCTTGGTGCCGGCGACGGCCGGAGCCATGATCTGCTTGCTCACGTGCCTGGAGGCGCACAGGGGGCACTCGACCAGACCGCGGCCCCGCTGGTCGTCGTAATCGGCCGATGAGGCGAACCAGCCCTCGAAGGCGTGGTCGTGGTCGCAGGTGAGAGCGTAGCGGATCATTGGATCGGGTCTAGGGGCCGGTGAAGGAACGCGCGTTGGCGAGCGCTGGGATGGCGGCGCGGGCCTTCGCCGACGCCGCCAGGTCGAGGTCGGCCAGAAGCACGCCCGGCTCGTCGTGGTCAAGGTGGGCGACCACCGCGCCCCAGGGCTCGACCACCAGCGAGTGGCCCCAGGTGCCGCGCTGGTCCTCGTGCCGGCCGCCCTGGGCCGGGGCCAGGATGTAGCTGCCCGTCTCGATCGCGCGGGCCCGCATCAGCACCTCCCAATGGGCCTCGCCGGTGGGCCGCGTGAAGGCGGCGGGGATGGTCATCACCTGCGCGCCGGCCGTCGCCAGGGCGCGGTAGAGCGCCGGAAAGCGCAGATCGTAGCAGATGGTGAGGCCCAGCCGCAGCCCGTCGACGTCGGCGGTCACGGCCCGGTCGCCGGGCTCGTAGGTGGCGGATTCGCGCGCGGTCTCGCCGGTGGGCAGGTCGACGTCGAACATGTGCAGCTTGTCGTAGGTCGCGGCGATCGAGCCGTCGGGGCGGACCAGGACCTGGCGGTTGGCGGCCTTCCCGTCCTCCCGGAGGACCAGGGCGGAGCCGATGTCGATCCAGACGGACAGCTCGCGGGCCGCGTCGCGCAGGGCGTTCACGACCGGGTCGTCTTCGAGCCGCGTGAGCTGCGGCAGCAGCTGTTCGCGGTCCTTCTGGAGGATGTTGGTCCCCTCCGGCGTCACGATCAGCCGCGCACCCCCCGCCGCGGCTTCCCGCACCAGCGGCAGGACGTGGGCAAGCGCAGCGGCGTGCGTCGCCGGGGTGCGGGTCTGGATGAGGCCGACTTTCATGCCGGCCAGCATAGCGCCGCGCGCCCTATGCCGCGAGCAGCGGGTCCAACTTGCCGGCGCGTTCCAGGGCCATCATGTCGTCGCAGCCGCCGATGTGCCGATCTCCGATGAAGATCTGCGGGAACGTCGCGCGACCGCCGGCCCGCCGGATCATCTCCTGACGCTTGTCGGGATCGAAGGCGGCCTCGATCTCTGTGAATTCGACGCCCTTGCTTTCCAGAAGGTCCACGGCGCGAACGCAGTAGGGACAGTAGGGCTTTGTGTAGATGGTCACCTGGGTCATGGGGCTCTAACGAAGCATATTCCTGCGAAGCTTCATATGGTGAGTCCGGCCGCGTCGCGCACCCTGGCGACGACCGCCAGGTCGACGCGGGCCGCGCCGGCGGCCTTCAGCGCCCGCGCACAGCCCTCGGCGGTGGCCCCGGTGGTGAGCACGTCGTCGATCAGCAGGATACGCATGCCGGCCACCTGCTTCGCCCGCGCCGGCGGGACCTCGAAGGCGCCGGCGACGTTGCGGCGGCGCCCCGAACCGGACTTCCCGCCCTGGGTCGCGGTCGCCCGCCGGCGGACCAGGGCGTCGGGCAGGTAGGGCGTGCCGGTCAGTGCGGACAGCGGGCGAGCGAT
>NZ_CADEGK010000259.1 GCF_902826855.1 uncultured Phenylobacterium sp.
CTTCCTCGAAAAGCGCCCGCCCAACTTCCCCGGCAAGGTCTCCACGGACATGCCCACCCTCTATCCGTGGTGGAAGGACTAGTGCGCGCGGCCCCACCTGGCCGAGCAACACCAGCCGTCATCCCGGCCGGAGAGCCGGGACCCAGGGCCACACGAACGGCCGATCGTCTGGGTCCCGGCTCTCCCCTTCGCTGCGCCCGAGCTGACGAGCCCTTTGTGTATTGATGATTTCCGGACATGCCGAAGGCCCCCCGGCCGTAGGCCGTGGGTTGGGATGGTCCAGTTCGCGGTCGGAATTCAGCCGGAGTCGCGGCGGCGGAACGGCGCCAGCCGTATCGGCGGGGCGCCCAGGGTGACGGTCGAGGTCATCAGCCGCGACCGGGCCGCAGGCGCTGCGGTCGGCCGGAGAAGGGTCGCCATGACCGAGGCCGCGGCGCGCGCCGGAGGTTCGCCGGACGGCGCCTCAGCCCGGCGCAGGAGTTGGCGCAGGTTCGGCAGGGCGGTGTCGCGGACATGGGCCGGAAGATCCTCCCGGTGGTGCTGCTCCGCGCTCGCGGCGACGCCACGCAGGGTCTTCAGGAACTGGGCCAGGCTGACGGGCTCGTAGTCGCCCTCGCGCTCGCGTTCCACCTCAAGGCGCTCTGGCGCCTCGTCGCGCTCCGGCCAGTCGGGCGCCTCGCGCCGTTCACGCTCAAGCGGCTCCGCGGGCGCCGTGACCCGAGGGGTAAGCGTCCCTGCCCGCAGCGCCTGCGCCAGCCGGATCCCCATGCGCACGGCGAAGAAGCAGCGCCGGAACTCGTCGGTCGCGGCCAAGAACCGCGCCAGGTCGTCCCCCGCTCGCTTGGCGATTTCGCCCGCCGCCGAGCCCAATTCGAACGCACACCGCGTCATCGCCTCGATCATCTCGAGGTGGTACGCGTCGCTGCGGGTGGCGTTCTCGGTCATTGGAACAAAAGAAGAACATATCAGCTACCTAGTGTCAAGCGGCCGTAAGCGGACCTACTGAATGCCCGAGAAGGGTGGGAAGCGGGCTTCGTCAACTGCCCTTCGAAGGGCGTACCTTCGGCGACCCGCGTGACTACGGACCTCCGTGCGAGACACCGTTTCGCGCAGAGTCCCGGAGCCTCGTAGCATAGCGCGCCAAGGCCAGCGGGATCGGTGCCAATAGCGCCAGCGTAATACCCGTTCCCAGGACGACGACCCAAGGTGACTGTCCCGACGCGGCGCGCCAAAGTAACACGAGGTTCACGACTAGCAGCGCCAGTAGATTGGCCGCAACAATACGCCAGGTGATGGCAGGGACGGGTAGTCTTACGGACCACGCATGGCCTAGCAGGCCGATGAGTCCTACGACACCGGCGATCGTGCTCAGTGTCTCAAGGGCCGTCCACCTCATCGTGGGCAAGCCCGCGGCCGTGAGACCAACCATGACGACGCCGTAGAGCTTCCATCCGAAGCTGTGAGGCGGGGGACTTTCGAGCCTTCGCATAGACCATCGTTGTTCGCCGGCGTTACGGTATGTTTGCTGAGCGTGGTTAAGGCGTAAGAGGCGTTCTGAGACCACGGCCTTCCGGGAAGGCGATCAGCCCGGCAGCGGACATTGTGAACCGCTGCATGGGGTCGCGTCCGGTCATCGGCGCACCGCCACTCGCAGGACGTTGGCCGGCCTGCCCGTAACCGACGCTCGGATGACGGTCGAGGGTGGGAAGCGGCCAGGGCGGCTACGGATCGTCTGCGCGGATCAGCCCTTGCGGGACAGCGAAAACACCTGCGGGAAGCGGGCCGCGTCGTACGGCGGTGGCCAGGTAAGAGGGGGTGGCTGGGCTTGGGCGACCGCTACTCCCCACGGTCATGGAGCCGACACCCTGGCTGAGGACGACACCGTCCGTCGTAATGCAGGCTTCTTGATAGTATTCGGGCCCCTTTAGGTCGGCGTCTCGTGTATGCCGGTAGACGAAGCCAGTTTCTCCCGCTGCACTGCATCGGCCGAGGCGTTGAGCTTCCTTTCGTCCCTCCCACCGCAGTCCGTTGGCCTTGGCGCCGGCTGACATTGGTCCGACATGCAGCACACCCTTGTCGCGCTCGAACTCGGCCCATCGATAGATGACACCCTGGTCGACGTCCAAGAGCATGTGGGCAGCGCCCGAGCTGTACGACCGGTCGATCCGGCGCTTGCCGCTCTGCGAATACGTGACCATGGGCGTTGAGCCAGAGTTCGCTTCAACCGTGAGCGGCCCCTGATAGAGCGGCGGGATGGGGTCCTGTTCCATTGCCGCGTTCCGGCGCGCCGCCCTTAGGTCGCAGCCGCCAAGAAGCCCGAGAAGTGCAATCGGTGCGGCAATGGAGCGAGCGAGCGTGAGGGCATTCGTGCGCATGCGCGTGACTTTGCCGCGAAGCGATGAACGCGAAGTCAAGTGGACGTACGCACCTGGGTCGGGAGCTGGCTTTAGCTTCATGGCCGATCGCGGGCCAACCAGACTTCTGAGCGCCCTCGCCTTTAAGGCCGAGCCCCCGCCTCACCCCAGAACCCGCTCTCCGGCGGATGGAGCACGCCGCGTTCGACGCGGGCGCCGCCGGGGCGGTCTTCGAGCAGCCACCAGGGGCCGTCCAGGTCGGCCGCGTCGGCCACGGCGCCGACCCACATGGCGGGTGCGATGGCGAGCGACGAGCAGACCATGCAGCCGGCCAGGACGCCCAGCCCCAGGTCGTGCGCGCGCTCCACCATGGCCAGGGCGCCGGTGAGGCCGCCGGCCTTGTCGAGCTTCACGTTGACGAGCTGGTAGCGGTCGGCGACGCGCTCCACGTCGTCGGCGCTGTGGGCGCTCTCGTCGGCGCACAGGGGCGCGGGGTAGTCCAGGCCGGCGAGGACGGCGTCGGCCTCCGAGGGCAGCGGCTGTTCGACCATCGCCACGTTGGCTCGGCCAATGGGCCCGGACATGGCGGTCAGGATGGCCAGGGTCCAGCCCTCGTTGGGGTCGAGGATCAGGCGCGCGTCGGGCGCGCCCTGCGACACGGCCGCCAGGCGCGCGGCCGGGTCGTCGGCGTCCAGCTTCACCTTCAACAGCGGCGCGCCGGCGACTGCGGCGGCGGCGGCGCGCATGGCGGCCGGCGCGTCCAGGCTGATGGTCACCGCCGTGGGGATGGGACCGGGCGGGGGCCGGCCCAGCCGCTCGGCCGCCGATCCGCCGCCCTGCCGCGCCACCAGGTCCCAGAGCGCGCAGTCGAGCGCATTGCGCGCCGCGCCGGCCGGCAGAGTGGCCAGCACGGCCTCCACGGGTTCACCGCGCGCCAGGATGGCGGCGGCCGTGGCGAGTTGGGCGGCGACCGTCTCCACCGTCTCGCCATAGCGCGGATAGGGCACGCACTCGCCACGGCCGGTGACCGCTCCGTCGGTGAGCTCGGCGACCACCACCTCGGCGTGGGTCTTGACCCCGCGGGAGATGCGGAAGGGCGCGCGCAGGGGCAGGCGCTCGGCGCGGATGTGGAGGCGGAGGCTCACGGGGTTGCTTGTCCGCCATGCCGGGCGTCGCGTCGACAGCCGCGGCGACCCGTGATTAGCATTCCGTCGAGGAAACGCCCTCGGGGGACAAAAACATGACCATGGAGACAGCAGAGGCGGGCCGTTTCGACATCGCCCGCGTGATCCAGCAGACCTTCGCGGTGCTGGGCCGCAACATCGTGACGTTCGGCATCCTGGGCATCGTGCTGACCGGGATTCCGACGGCCATCTTAGGCTATTTCCAGTTCGGGATGGCGCAGGACATGCTTCAGGACATGCGGGGCGGGAGCTACAGTTTCCCGCCGGGCATGATGAGCGCAAGCTTCCTGGGCGGCCTGGCCGGGCTGATCACGACGGCGATCCTGCAGGGCGCCCTGATCCATGCGACGGTGCAGGACCTGAACAGCCAGCCGCAGTCGGTGGGCGCCAGCCTGGCGGTCGGCCTGCGCAATTTCCTCTCGCTGATCGTGGTGACGATCCTGCTGGCGCTCGGAATTGCGCTCGGCATGGTCCTGCTTATCGTGCCGGGCGTGATGCTGGCCTGCGCCTGGTGCGTGGCCGTACCGGCTCTGGTCGCGGACCGTACGGGAATCTTCGGCGCCTTCAGCCGCTCGGCCGAGCTGACCCGCGGCAACCGGTGGCAGATCTTCGGCCTCATCGTCATCGTCGTCATCGTCCAGTTGGTGCTCGGCTGGATCGTCAACCTGATCACCGGCGCGGGATCGATCGGGATGTCCAGCGATCCCCTGGCGGCCGCCAGCCGGGCGCTGACGCCTCTGGCGCTGGTCCTGGCCGTCATCCAGCAGGTGATCGGCTCGGTGATCGGCGCCACGGCCCTGGCGGTGATCTACGTTGAGCTGCGCCGGGCCCACGAGGGTGAGCCGACCGGGTGGCTGGCGGACATCTTCCGCTAGTCTTGATTCAGCCCACGAAGCCCGCGGCGCGGCGGAGGCGGTCGTTGATCGCCTCGCCAAGGCCCTCGGACGGGATCGGGGCCACGGCAATGGCGGTGGGCCCCGAGCGGTCGGCGGCGCGGAGGTAGGCGAAGAGCTTGACCGCCGCTTCGGCGAGGTCGCCGGCAGGGCTGAGGTTCCAGGGCCCGGAGCCCGCGGGGCCGAAGGACAGCCAGGCCTCGCCGGGACGCGGCGTGTCGGCGTCCAGGCGCATCGGCGCGTTCGGGGCGTAGTGGCGGGCCAGACGGCCGGGCGATCGTTTCGCGTCTGCCTCGGCTTCGGACAGGGGCCCCACCACCGCCTCGAGTTCGGCGCGGGTGACGGCGCCGGGCCGCAGCAGACGCGGCATGTCCAGCAGGGCCACCACAGTGGACTCCAGGCCGATGGCGCAGGACCCGCCGTCCAGGGCGACTGCGGCGGACGCGCCGGTCTCCTCCACCGCGTCGGCGAAGGTGGTCGGGCTGGGGCGGCCGGAGCGGTTGGCGGACGGGGCCACGATCGGCCGGCCCAGCGCCGCGATCAGGGCGTGGGCGATCGGGTGGGCGGGCGCGCGCACGGCGACGGTGTCGAGGCCTGCGCGGGCCAGGTCGCAGACGGCGGCGGAGTCGAGGACCGGCAGCACCAGGGTCAGCGGCCCGGGCCAGAACCGCGCGGCCAGCGCCTCGGCGCGGGAGTCGAAGCGGGCGATGCGCCGCGCCATGGCGAGGTCGGCCACGTGGGCGATCAGCGGGTTGAAGGCGGGCCGGCCCTTGGCCTCGTACACCGCCGCGACGGCGCGGGCGTTCGCGGCGTCGGCGGCCAGGCCGTACACCGTCTCGGTCGGCATCAGCACCAGGCCGCCGGCGTCGAGCGCCTCGGCCGCGGCGGCTACATCGCCCGCCTGGCCTTCAGAGAGATGTTGACGCTCACCTTGGCCGGGATCTGATCGGTGCTCTGCCACTCGCCCTGCCCAACGCCAAAGGCCGTCCGGTCGAGGCTGGTTACACCGCTGACGCTCGCCGTGTCGCCGTCGATCTTGAGCCGGAACGGC
>NZ_CADEGK010000260.1 GCF_902826855.1 uncultured Phenylobacterium sp.
TCGGGGCGGAATCCGGGCATGCCGACCACCGGGAAGATGCGGTCGCGCATCGGCTGGACCTGCTCGATGATGTACTTCAAGCGCGCGCCCTCGAAGCCCAGCAGCGGGGCGAGCGCGACGTCCTCGCGCCGGACCTGGGCGAGGCTGGTGAAGAGGGGCAGCGGTCCCACCCCGCGCTTGGACTCGCTGAGCTCGAAGTATTCGCCTTCCCGAGGGCTCTTGCTGAAGGCGTACGACCGCGGCTCGACATAGACCACCTGCAGGTCCAGCCCAGCCGCCAGGGCCGTCCGCACCAGCGGCGCCCAGACGCTGTGGTTCATCCCCGTCATGTCGACATAGACCCGGTGGACATCGAGCGCGGCCAGGGCCGCCCGAAGCGCATCCTGGCTTCGCAGCGCCACCGGGCCTGCCCCGTCGAGGGTGATCGTGTAATCCCCAGTTTGGGTGATCCGGACGAAGCGCACGCCCGTCACACGGCCCTGCAGGCCGACCACGTGCTGGCTGCGTTCCTCTTCACTTGCCGCGAAAAAATAGGCGGCCGCCCCCGTCGGGGAGAAGTCATCGACGGCGTCGTGCACCGTCGTGAACACCGGCCTAAGCCGCAGGTCTTCCATAGTAGCCTTCGAACAAGGAGAGCTGCTCCGGAAGGTCGTCGTCGTCGGTGCGCCCGACCCGTCGGACCAGGGCCGAGATCGCGTCCCGCGGGCGCTCGATCAAGGCGAGCAGGGTCTCCGGCTCCAGCTTGATCTTGCGCTTCTTGCGGAAGCTGAAAACGAAGAACGGCGCGAACATGGGATGTATGGCGTAGTCGAACTGATTGACCTGGTTGAGGGACAGCTTGTTCCCCGACCAGCGCACCAGCGCCAGGTGCATGACGCCGTCGTCGAGCAGCTGCGCAAGCTCCGCAGGCACGACCGCCTCGCCGCCAAAGTGGAACTGATTGACCTCGGGCGCGTGGCCTTCCGGCTGCCGCGCCATCACATAGAACACTCGGCCGAGGCCAAGGAGGAGCTTGGCCAAGCGGCCGCCGTGGATCGACATCCCGTCGAGCTCGCGGAAGTTCTTCGCCGCCACGTCCTCGGCCGCCTGGGTCTGAAGCGTATGGGGCACGGGCCCCTCCCCGCCCGCGCGGGCATTCAGGATGAGCGCCTGAACACTGAGCTCCAGCAGGTAGCGCAGATTGGACGCCGCCAGTTTCACATAGACGGACCAGCCGCTGTAGTACTTGCGGGTCCCCGCCTTCTTCCGCCGGATCGCGAATAGGATGGCGTACTTGTTGTTCTCGTAACGGGTGGACCATTCCGTACCGTTTCGCTTCCATGCGGCGACCAGGTCGCGGATCGGAACCCCCTGCGCCTCCGACCACAGCTGGATGAAGAACCTCTGCAACGGACGCAGACCCCGGGCGAAGACCAAGAGTGCCCTCTCGTCGCCGAGGGCGGCTTCGAATCCCGCCACCCGCTCATCGACCCCCAGGAGCTCGGCCTCCTTCTCCAGCGGCAGCTCCGGAAGCAGGTCGACCACGTCGTGCAGCTCGGGGAAGACATGCTTGAGCCGGCTGTTGAGGACCCTCTGCGCCAGGGCCGCAAACTCCGGCTCCGAGAGGCTGGAGCCGATGTCCACGAGGGCATAGTCGGCCGGACTGTTCAGGATCTGGTCCGGATTGAGGGTCGCGCGCGACTTCCACCCCAGGTCCTTCACGCCGACCTTGAAGGTATGGGACCCGCCGGAATGTTTGATGAGCGTGTTCACTACCACCTGCTGGTCCTCCAGCAGGTTCTCGTACTCGTCGATCAGCAGGAAGAACTGCTTGCCCTCGAAGCCCGACTTGGTGACCAGCAGGTCGGTAAGGTAGCGCAGCGGGGCACCCTGGAGCGACACTTTGGGCAGGGCCGCCGCATCGATGTTGTTCAGATACGCTTCGAACCCAAGCTGCCCGTCGAACAGCGCACGCTTCAGGTCGGCGAGCGTCGCGCAGGGCTCGAGGTGCAGGCTGGTGGCCAGCCGGCGGCATTCCCCCGGCGTGAGGGCCGGCTCCGCGGTCACGGTCTCCTCCCACCAGCTCAGGAAATCCAGCAGCCGGCCCACCAGGATCAGGTTGAGGTAGTGGCCGAAGAGACGGCGCCATTGGAGGCGGCTCAGCTCCGGGCCCGCGAACGCGGTGACCCGGTTCGTGTCCACCCGATAGTAGACGCCATAGTATGGCCAATCCGCTACCTTCGCCGGATCGCGGCCGTTAAGTGCGAACTGGCCCTCGTACGAGAGGCACAAGAGGACGGTCGTCTTGCCGCTGCCGCGCCCGCCGGCCAGGACGCAGGGCCGGCGCGTCTGCAGCTCGGGGAAGTAGGCCGGCTGGGTAAAATAGCTGAAAATGTTCTCGCTCAGCCATTCCGCACGAAAGCCGCCGAACACTTCGGCGACCTGCGCGGCGCGGTCGACGGGCGTCCACGAGACGCTCATCGCCGTTTCACCAGGGGCGCCCAGCCGTCCTGCTGCAGGTGGAACAGGCGCAGGCTCGCGTCGGGAATACTGTCTCGGATCGCCACAGCCAGCCCCAGCGCCTCAAAGCCCCGCCAGTCTTCCTCGTCCCCGTCCGATTCCGGAAGCCCCAGCCGCTGGCTCACCCGCCGCACGAACGCCTGTCCGTCCGCTCGGATCGAATCCGGCCAGACCAGGGAGTGTGGATGCATGACCCCGTGGCGGTCTTCGAGCACCGCGCCGGGGCTCACCAGGACTTCGGGACACTCCGCCTGCAGCCGCCTCAACCCGTAGGCCGTGCAGACGGAAGGACAGTAGAAGGCCAGCACGTCAGGATTGTCGCGCACCAGCTGGGCGAAGGAAACCTTCGG
Organism: uncultured Phenylobacterium sp.; assembly: GCF_902826855.1. GTDB lineage: Bacteria > Pseudomonadota > Alphaproteobacteria > Caulobacterales > Caulobacteraceae > Phenylobacterium. The sequence continues at coordinate 2,850 of NZ_CADEGK010000260.1, forward strand.
CAGCGCGTCACCGTAATCGCGTTCGCGTCTCCAGGTGGAGATGAACTGGTTCCCCGAACCCACAAAGTCGTCCACGAACACCACGGTCTTGTGCGGTCCGCGCACCAGACTTCCCAAGGCGCTGTAGGGGGACAGCGCGCGGCCCGATGGGAACGCCGCCGCCATCCTGAACTTGCGCGCCGACTCCGGCCCGCTGTCCGTCGCGTTCGGCTGCTCCCCCTCCACATACGTCAGCAGCAGGCTGTCGAAGAACGCCGTCCAGCCGCCACGGGCCTCGCGGCCCGTGGCGGCGAGGCGGGAGATCTGCGCGCTCAGCGCGTGGAAGCCGGAGACCATCAACTGGGTGGCATGACTGTCAGAAAAGTAGAGGAAGCCGTCCAGAAGCGCGGACGCCAGCGGCTTGTCGCCGTCGTCGAAGTTGCCAATCCAGAGTTGGGCCCGGCGGAAGAACTCCAGCGTCCAGAGCTGGCTGCCGCAGAAGACCTCGCCCCTGTTGAGCAACGCGCGCGAAGCCACGGAGGCCTGACGCAACATCTGCTCATCGGGTTCACTCAAGGTTCGGGCGCCAAGGTCTCAGGAATCGCCACCTTAGCTCGATTCCGGGAACCTGCAGCGCTGCGGAGCTCGGCAGTCCGCGGGCCCGTGCCGTCATCTGGTTACGGGACCGCGCAGCCTGACGTGACACTCGCTCCCCAGCTGGAGAACCGTTGCCTAGGGCTCCGTGTGCCGGTTCGCCGCCATCCCCACGATCCGCCCACACGACGACTTCGTGGAGGCCCAGTATTCGCACTCGATCCGGAAGCAGACGCTCCGAACGTCGCCAGAGAGTCACGATGAGGCATGCGAACGAGTGCGGGCCTATCGTGATTGCGCGATCCAAGAGCGTGTCAGGTGCTGCGCCCAGACCCACGCCTCACGATCCTCGAAGCGGTCTTCGTGCTCCGCGAGCGCCACGAGCCGGTCGCGCGCGGGGCCAGCCACCAGCGGATTGGGATTGTTGGCGTTTTCTGCCAGGCGCTGCACCTCGGTCAAGCTGAGTTTGTCGTTCACTCGGAACCTCTCTCCCAGCCGAGACACAGTGGGCTGACTCACCTTTAGCGATGGTGCCCAGCGCCCGCTACATCGGCGGGCGCCGGGCGCGCTCAACTGGGAGTTAGTCCTCGTCGGAGGGACTCTGTTCGGGCCGATCCAGCGACTTTAGTTCGTGGCCCGGCGTGGCGATGACCACCTTGGAGAAGTAGCGCTCGACGCCATCCTTGTCGGTGTAGTGGTCGTGGCGGATTTCGCCCTGGACGTAGACCTTGGCGCCCTTCGCGAGGCCCTTGGAGGCCAGCCAGTTCACCGTCGCCGGGTTCCAGATTTCGACCTGGTGCCAGGTGGGATAGTCCTTCCGCTCGCCGTTCTTCTTGGTGTAGCGGCTGGTGCAGACCCGCAGCGTGGCGACCTTCTTATCCCCTTGGGTGGTCCGGACTTCCGGCTCGGCGCCCGTGAAACCGATCAGTTGGACTTGGTTCATCATCGTCGTTCTCCGTCTTCCGCCCGGAGGAGCCCGGACGGCTCGCGGTCCCTGCCGCGATCACGAGACCGCCCAGGTCGGGGACAAGCGAGGGGATGAAGCCCGGAAGGGGTGGAAGCCGGTCTGCAGGCCGCGCAGCGCCGAAGACCGGAGGGTCCGCCCCGACCGCCTCGCCTGCGAGGTCGGCTTGAACCCTGAGCGACCCGATCTAGGTTTACGTGATTGATCGCGCGGGACCGTCGGCGGCCGCGGCCCACCCCGGCGAAGACGCCGACGACGAAGCGCCTGGCCAACACAGGCCCCCCGGGGCCGCCGCCATCCGCCAGCCGAGGGGAAGGTTGCCGTGGCTCGGCTTCTGTCCTCACCTCCACCATGACAGCGGTGGGGGAGGTCACCCGGCCGGGCGAGGGCGCCCCGGAGACCCGCGTGGCGGACCGACCCATCGATGTGTGGGACGTCGAGAGCTTCGGACCGGAGCTGACCGCCTGCCTGACCGAGCACGCCGATCCAATGGCGGGGCTAGCACCTCTCCATGGCGCGACGATGCGAGCGGGGCTGCTTCGCCTCCGCTGCGGCCGAGGACTGAGCGTCGCGTTGCGCCTGTTCCTCGGAGAATCGGCGAGCGATGGTATCGTTCCGAATGTTTGAGAAGCCGGACGAACCGCAACTCGACAAGCTCATCGCACTCGTCGCCGAAGTGCATGAAGCCAGGCGCGCATCGCCTCGCTGCGAGAGGAAATGAGCGCCTGTGCGCGAGGGTTCGCGTCGATCAGCGACAAGTCCACGCGTATCAATGCGGCCTTCTATGCATACTGGATGCTCCCGGACGTGAGCGCGACGGACCTAGCGCTCGGCGCCACCGGACGCCCCCATCCAGCCAAGTTGCTCAAACTCGGCGGATCAGTCGTGGGCGATTTCAAATGCGACCGGTGCGGCGACGGGCTGGAGGTCCGTAGCCGCAACCACATGGGAGACCTCATGAGGGGACAGCCGTGGGCGGAGGGATATCGGCTTCTCTGCCCCTGGTGCGCGCAGGAAGTCAGCGAAGAGCGGTCGCGGGCACACGATGCGGAGCGCAAGGCCCAGGATGCTCGCACGGCGGAACTACAGGCCCTGC
>NZ_CADEGK010000261.1 GCF_902826855.1 uncultured Phenylobacterium sp.
GGCTCGGCGTCGACTCGCAGACGCTCGCGGCCGTCGCGAGGCTTGCGACGATCGGCGACATCGACGCCAACGTCGCCAAGGCGACCCAAGGCGAGCGGCGGATCCCGATCATCATCCGCCTGCCCGCGCGCGAGCGGAACGACCTCGAAGCGCTCGGGCGGCTGCGTGTGACGACCGCAAGCGGCGGCACGACGACGTTGGACGCCGTGGCCGATCTCCGCTTCGAAGCCGGGCCGTCGCAGATCAACCGCTACGATCGCCGGCGTCAGGAGGCGGTCGACGCCGACCTGGGCGTCGGCGTCGCGCTCGGCACCGCGATCAACGCGGTGAACGGGCTGCCGATCATGAAGAAATTGCCGGCCGGGGTCGGTCAGGCTCCAACCGGCGACGCCGAGGCACTGGCGCAGATCCTGGGGTCATTCGGTATCGCAATCGGATCGAGTATCCTGCTGCTCTACGGCGTCATGGTCCTCCTGTTCGGTAGCTTCTTCAAGCCGGTGACGATCCTGTCCGCGCTTCCGCTCGCGATCGGGGGCGCGGTGCTCGCTTTGCTGATCACCCGGCTCGACCTCTCGCTGCCCGCGATGATTGGCTTCCTGATGCTGCTCGGCCTGGCCGCCAAGAACTCCATCCTGCTGGTCGAATACGCCATCGAATGCGAGCGCGAGGGGATGACCCAGCGCCACGCCCTGTTCGAAGCGTGCCGCGAGCGCGCCCGCCCGATCATCATGACCACCTTCGCGATGGGAGCCGGCATGCTGCCGACCGCGCTCGGGATCGGCGAGGGATCCGAGTTCCGCCAGCCCATGGCGGTCGCCGTCATCGGCGGCCTGATCACCTCGACCGCGCTGAGCCTGGTGCTGGTGCCGGTCGTCTACGAGTTCGTCGACGACTTCGAGCGTTGGCTCGTGCCCAAGCTGGCGCGCTTCGTGACGCCCCGCGAAGCACCGAGGGAGGCCGCCGCGTGAGGAACCCGGCTTTGCTCCTCGCCACCGCCGCCCTGACCGGCTGCGCCGCGGGCCACCCCCGGACGCCGGCGACGGTCTTGCCTCCGGTGTTCGAAGCGCCGGCCTCGGCGTCGCCGGTGGTCCAGCTCGACCGCTGGTGGACGCTCTACGACGACGCGCAACTGACCGCGCTGATCGACGAAGCGCTCGCGCGCGGTTTTGACGTGCGCGAAGCGGTCGCCCGGCTCGACGAGGCGCGCGCGGTCCGTGGGAACGCGCTCCGCCAGTTCGATCCGTCCGGAAACGTTCAAGGAAGCGCGACGCGGCAGCAGACTTATGATCTCGGCGACGGCAGCGGCCTCGCCATCGGCGGCGGTTCAAGCTCCGGCGGATCGCAAGGCTCGGGCGGAGGCTTGGGCAGCCTGTCGAACGGACTTGTCATCCCCGGCCGCAGCGACAGCTATTCGCTCAGCCTGCCGGTCAGTTGGGAGTTAGACCTGTTCGGGCGGCGTGTCGCGGCACGGCGCACTGCGGACGCAGAGTTCGAGGCGTCGCGCTTCGCCTATCTCGGCGTGCGCACGACCTTGGCCGCCGATGTCGCCGACCAGCTTTTCCAGGCGCGTGGCCTCGCCGTGCAGGTCGCCGATTCGCGGGAGACGGTCCGCATCCGCCAAGAGCTACGCCGCGTCGCCGATATCCGCGCCGCCCGCGGGCTCGCGCCGCGCGCCGACGTGAACCGCGTCGACACCGAACTCGCCACCGCCCAGGCACAGCTCGCGCTGCAGGAGGCGCAGCTCTTCGCAGCGCGCCGCACCCTGCTCGCGTTGCTAGGCCGCGCCAGTGACCGCTTGGAGAGCGTGCCCATTCAGGGCGCGCTCGCCTTGCCGCCTGCCGTCCCCGCAGGGCTCCCTGCCGATCTCCTCACGCGCCGCCCCGACGTGCTCGAGGCGCGCGCGCGGCTGGAAAGCGCGATCGGGCGGATGCGCACCGCCGAACTGGCGCAGCTCCCCACCATCACATTGACGCCGAGCGTCGGACTGAACGCGCAGCGCGGCGTATTCTCGTCGACGACCGGCTTTTGGTCGCTGGGCGCTAGCCTGCTCGTGCCGCTCCTCGACCGAGCCCGGCTCATGACCGAGGTCCGCATCCAGGACGCCCGGACCGAGCAGGCGGTGCTCGCCTTCGAGCGCAGCGTCCAGCGGGCGTTCTCCGAGAGCGACCAGGCGATCGCCAAGCTCGCCGCCGACCGCCGGCGCGTCGAGATGCTGGTCCGGGGCGAGACCCGCGCCCGCGCCTCTTATGACGCGACCCTCGCGCAATATCGCCGCGGGCTGTCCGACCTTCAGGGCCTGCTCGACGCCGAGGCGACTTGGCGCGCCGCGCGGACTCAGACCTCCGCTGCCCGGATCGACGCGCTGTCGCGCTCGGTCCAGCTCTTCAAGGCCTTGGGCGGCGGCTGGTCGGCCTCCGATCCCCTCCCCTCCGGCAGGACCGACAAGTGATGCGCCCCGTCCTTTTCCTCTCCGCCGCCTTGGCGCTCGCCTCCTGCTCCTCCAAGCAGGAGCAGGAGCGGGCAGCAGCGCCCGCGACACCGCGCGCGGTCCGCGTCGCGACCGTCGAACTCCGGCCCCTCGGCCGCATGATCAGCGCGTCCGGCACGCTCCGCCCCCGCGAGGAGGCCACAGTCGGGTCCGAGCTCTCGGGCTATCGCGTGCTCCGCGTGCTGGCCGATGTCGGCGACACCGTGCGGCGCGGGCAGATACTCGTTCAGCTGGACCCCACGCTGATCGAGGCGCAGATCGCCCAGCAACGGGCCGCGGTGGCGCAGGCGCTCGCCCAGCAGCGCCGCGCCGCCGACCAGGCGCGCCGCGTCGCCGGGCTGGAGGGCACGGGCGTGATCGCCGACGAGCAGATCGTCCAGCGCTCAACCGATGCCGCCGCCGCCGTCGCGCAGCTCCGTTCCGCCCAGGCGCAGCTGCGCGACGCGCTAACCCGGCGCTCGCGGCTGGTGATCGCGGCGCCGGTCGGCGGGGTGGTGCTCACCCGCGCCGTTCGGCCCGGCGACGTGACCGGCGGCGGGACCACGCCCTATCTCACGATCGCGCGCGACGGCTTAATCGAGCTCCAGGCTGAGCTGCCCGAGGCGGACCTCCGTGCCGCGCGGCCGGGCCAAGGCGTGCGCGTGCAGCTCGCCGACGGGACGGCAGTTCCGGGGACGGTCCGCGTCGTCGGGCCGCAGGTCACCGCCGAAAGCCGGCTGGGACTGGTCTATATCCGCCTGCCGGTCCGCCGTGACATCCGCGCTGGCGGCTTCGCGACCGCCATCTTCGACGCCGCCGGTCGCGCGGTCGCGGCGGTGCCCGAGTCGGCGATCGCCTTTTCTGCGGACGGGCCACGGATCGTCGTGGTCGGACCCGACAACCGCGTCCGCCAGGTCACGGTCCGGACCGGCGCGCGCGGCGGCGGCTATGTCGAACTTCTTCAGGGCCCCCCAGTCGGCACCCGCGTAGCGCTCGGTGCCGCTTCGTTCGTGATCGATGGAGAACAGGTGAAACCGGCAAAGCCGTCCAATTAAGTCGCCGCTAATCGGTTTGGCGGCAAACCGCGGCTCACGGGAACGCGAGGCTAAACGACGCTGTCAGGGCAAAAAATGGAATCCCGATGCACGGCGCTGGCTCGGCAACTTGAGGCTGCAAGGACCCACAAGTCGCCGTTCGATGGCCGCTACCTGGTCCCCAGACGCGGACGCCCATTCAGCCGATGCCGCGCGACGGGAAGAGGGCCGACACCAGATGGGCGGCCCTCAGCAAGCCCGCATTCCAAGCGAACGTTCGTCAACTGCTTAGACAGCTGACGCTTAACGACAACGCCAAGATGTCCAAATTTTCCGCTTGGAACCCCTGCCTTTGCGCTAGCGTGCCACATGGCTCGATTAAGCTGATGCAGGCGAGAACGCTCAGCCCTAGATAGGTGGAGGTGGGAGTTCCTCATCACAGGCAGGACGTTGGGAAGTTGGGCAGCGAGAGGCATCAATCGTGAATGATCTGACGGATGTCGATGGTGCCTCGGCAGGTCATGACTGGCTGGTGCTGCGTGCCGGGGAGCTCGAGGTCTGGATCGCGCCCCACATCGGCGGCAGCATCGCGCGCTTCGACCGGGTTGCGCGCGGCGGGCGCCAGCATTTGATGCGGGCCGCCGAAGTGGATACGCCCGACGCCGTGGAGATGGCGTCTTTCCCGCTCGTCCCGTTCGTCAACCGCGTGCGCGACGGACGATTCATGTGTGACGGCCGCACGATCGAGCTCGCGCCAAACATGGCAGGCGACCCGAGCCCGCTGCACGGTCAGGGTTGGCGCGCGCGCTGGACAGTCGACGCGCAGGATGCAGCGCATGTGGTGCTGTCGTTCAATCATGCTGCGGGCGAATGGCCGTGGGATTACACCGCGACGCAGCGGATTGCCCTCGATGCGGACGGGTTGACGCTGACGCTGACCTGCCACAACCGCTCGGCCTTGCGGATGCCGTGCGGCCTGGGGCTGCACCCGTACCATCCATGCGGGCCCGAAACCGTGCTGGACACTGAGGTCGACGGCGTCTGGACCGTCGACGCGGATGTCCTACCGGTAGAACGGGTTCCAGCGACGGGTCGCTACGATCTGCGCGCGCGGCGGATTTGCGGGCAGGCGCTCGATAATGGTTATGACGGATGGAGCGGGGTCGCGCTAATTCATTGGCCAGGGCAGCCAGCGAGCTTGCGGCTCACGTCCGACGATGCCAAATATTTCCAAGTCTATTCGCCAGCCGCCGGCGGACTGTTCGTCGCTGAGCCCGTACAACATACCAATGCCGCTTTGAATGAGCCGCAATCTGCATGGCGCGATCTCGGCATCGTGATGCTTGCGCCGGGGTCGACGCGGTCGATCACCGCGCGTTACGATGTGCTGGTCGGCTGATCGCGGGCGCGGGGCGTTCGCTTGCCGAAGGGGCGCCGCGGGCGACCGCCGGCCAGCCGCCGCGAAACACAAGCCGGTCGAGCACGACGACCCGGCGCGAATTCATGTCATCGGCTGCCGCCGCGCGCGGCCGCCGCACATCAACCGCATGATACATCAGCCAGAGCCGGCCGCGCGCATCGGCCACGGTGGCATTATGCCCCGGCGCGCGCCAACGGGCGCTGGCGGCGACAACCGGCAGCGCCAAGCCGCTCGCCCGATCACGGCGCACGACGAACGGCCCCGTGGCGTGCCGCGCGCGCGCGACCATCACGCCGTAATTGTGGATCGGCGTGGAAAAGGGACCCCGGTAGCGGGGTGATCGGCGTCGAAAAGGGACCCCTCATCCCGGTGGTCTAGGCTGTTCGCTTGGCGTGTGTCAGGCGGCGAGATCGGGATGCTGGTATTGGAGACGGTGTTGAGGATCCGGCGCGAGCACGCGTCGGGGAAGGCCATCAAGGCCCAGTCGGCCCGAAGCTGCGATTTTGGCCATGTTGAAGAACAAAGATTGA
>NZ_CADEGK010000262.1 GCF_902826855.1 uncultured Phenylobacterium sp.
GCGGTGTGGCCCGCCGGGCGATGTCCTCGATTGCACGAGACACCGGCGTGCGTGCACGGCAGTACAGCAGCACGGCCCACATCGCGGCGCTCTCGAAGATCAGCAATGAGTAGCGCAGGCCCTGCGCGCTGCCCATCGAAGTCGCGAAGGCGTCGCTTACGAGCCCCGCGAGGAGCGGGCCGAGTGTCAGGCCGATGCCGTTGACCGTGAACAGGAACAGCCCTGAGGCCGTCGCGCGCAGGTGCGGCGGCGCCAGGCTCTGAATGGAGGCGTACACCCCGCCGGTCCCACAGTGGCCGAGGAAGGAGCTGACGGTCAGCAGCAGGATGGCCAGGCCAGCGTCGCCAACGAGGAACGCCGCGACGTTCACCGGGATCGCGAAGAAGCGGCTGACAGCCATCACCGTGACATAGGCGCCGCGGTGCTTCGCGGCCTGGCGATCGACGAGCCAGCCGCCAAAGATCGCCCCGAAGATGCCGACGAGGCCACTGGAAACACCGAGCACAAGCCCCAGAAAGGCGACCGGACCGATGCTCCAGCCGGTCGCCGCGTTGACTTGGTCCGCCAGGGTCTGGAGACCGGACTGGTGGGAGCGCAACAGGAAAACCGCCGTGAACGCGCCGCCGGCGTTCTGGGTCAGCGACCAGACGGTGGAGCCTGCGATGATCAGGAAGAACGCGCGCTTCCTGAACAGCGTCTTGGCTGAGGCGATGAAGTTGGGCCGCTCGGCCAGCGGCGGACTGCGCAGTGCGGGCTCGACCAGAGTCGTGGCCACGAGCAGTCCGATCACGAGGCCCGGAAGTCCGGCCACGACGAAGGCGGTCCGCCAGCCGTACTGGTCGGCGATGAGGCCGCCGAGCGCGAGACCCATGAGGCTGCCCATTGAGGCGCCCGCCATGAAGACGGATAGGGCGAACGCGCGACGGCGCACGCTCACGTAGGATGTTATCAGGGATTGCGAAGAGGGCACGCAGCCGGCCTCGCCGATGCCGACCCCCATCCGAAATCCCGCCATCTGCAGGAAGCTGGTTCCCAGGCTGGAGACCGCCGTGAAGGCGCTACAAACCATGACCGAGCCGCCAACCACCCGGGGCCGATGCCAGCGCTCCCCCAGCCTGGCCAGCGGCAGGGTCATGAGCGTATACGTGATCGAGAAGGCAGACCCGGTCAGGATGCCCAGCTGCCAGTCCTTCAGGTGGAATTCATCCCGGATCGGCTGCGCAAGGATGCCCATGATGGCCCGGTCGGCGTAGCCGAACGAGTTGGCCACGAAGAGCAAAGAGATGGCGTAGAAGAGATACCGGCCGGAGAGTCCCGTGCCGAAGACCGCGGGTGCGGCGACATTCGTCCGCACGCCGGCGGCGCTCTCACTCACCTTTGGCCTCGGCGTTTGCCCCAGCCGACTTCCAGCGTGCGGTGCGCGCGTTGTAGTCGGTGCGGTCCAGCGTGTTCAGGTGCAGCCACGAGCGCGGGACCCAGTCCTCCGGACTGGTCTCGAACGCCCGATAGAACGTCCGCTTCATCACGGCGATCGACGTGGTCGAGACCTCGGTGAACTTGCGGGTCCATTTCGAGACGTAGAGGTCGATCTGAGTCTCGTCTGGGATCACGGCCGTCAGCAGGCCGGACGCAGCGGCCTCGGCGCCGTCGATCGGCTCACCGGTGAACAACATCTCCGCCGCCTTGGTGAAGCCGACGTAGCGCGGCAGGGAGTGATGCAGCCCGGCAAGCCCGAGCTTGGCGAACGGGATGCCCAGCTTGCAGTCCGCCGTCGCCAGCCGGATGTCCCCTGCGATGAACATCTCCAACCCAGCGCCCATCGCGACCCCATGGGCGACGTTGATGATCGGCTTTTCCAGTTCGCGCATCCGCTTGACCACCGGGAAGACCGAGTGGCTCGCCATTTGCTTGAAGCGGTCGTTGGGGTAGGGCGTCGGCCCCATGCCCCTTAGGTTGTCGCCGGCGCAGAACGCCCTGCCTGCGCCGCGGAGCACCACGCTGCGAACCGACGGCTCGGCCTCCACCATGCTGAGGGCCTGCAGCATGTCCTGCCAGGAGCGGTAGGCCATCGCGTTGAGCCGTTCGGGACGGTTGAGGAGGATGACGGCGTGGTCGTCGTGAAACGTGAGCGTCAGGTCTTCAAAGGCGGTTGTCATGTGGCTTCCGGGATTTGCGGGGTTAGAGCCGAAACGGGATGGGCGCTCGGCGGACGACCCCGTCGGCGACCAACTGCTCCACCTCGGCTTCGCTGAGGCCCAGCAGGCCTCGCAGCACGACGTCGGTGTGCTCGGCGAACCGCGGCGCGGCGGTGCGCATGGCCCCAGGGGTGGCGGAGAGCCGGAACGCGAGGCTGGAGTACTCCTTCCGGCCGCGGTCGGGATGGTCTAGCTCGGCGATCATCCCCCTGCTCCGCAGATGCGGATCGCGATAGACGTCGCCGCCAGTCGTCACCGGGGCGGCGGGGACTCCGTGGGCCTGCAGCAAAGCGGCGACGTCGCGCTTGTCCTGGCCGCGGGTCCACGCTGCGATGGCCGCATCAATCGCTTCCACGTCCTCGCGTCGTCCGCCCACCGTGGCCAGCGCCGGGACGTCGAGCCTGGGGTCGCCGACGAGGGCCCGCAACCGCAGCCACTCCTCGTCAGTGTAGACCGCGATGGCGACCCACTCGTCCTCGCCGGCGCATGGGTACGCGTCGTGGGGGGCCGCGTCGGGGTTGCGGTTGCCGTCCGGCGGCGACGGGGTTTCTCCGAGCGCCGCCTGCACAAGGTATTCGCCGACCCAGTGCATCGCGGCCTCGACCTGGGCGATCTCGACGTACTGGCCCTGCCCGGTTCGCTTCTGGTGAAGCAGCGCGGTCATGATGGCCGCCGTGCCATGCAGGCCGCCCACCGGATCAAGGTGGGCGGGGCCAGTGAGCAAGGGAACACCGTCCCCGTAGCCCATCAACGACGCCATGCCGGCGGCCGCTTCCATGGTCTTGCCCATGGCGATGTGGGACTTCCAAGGTCCGCTGTTGCCGAAAGCTGGCATCTCGCACACCGAGATCGCCGGGTTGACCTTCGACATGTCCTTGAACCCCAGACCCAGCTTGTCCAGAACGCCGGAGGAGAAGTTGGCGACCGCAACGTCGCTCACCGCCGCCAAGCGTAGGGCGATGTCGCGGCCGGCCGGCGATTTGAGGTCCAAGGAGATCGACTGCTTGTCGTGGTTTTGGGAGTTGAACAGCGACATCTTATCGTAGAAGCGGTCCTCCCATCCGTCAGCCGGCGGGCGCAGTCCTCCGCGCCAGGAATCGATCACCTCAGCGTTTTCGATCTTGATGACGTGCGCGCCGAGGTAGCCCAAGGCTCGGGTGGCCATCGGGCCGGCCCAAGCCTGGGTGAAATCCAGAATCCGCACGCCCGCCAAAGGCAGCTCGGGGAGTTCGGCCGGCTCGCGCCGCCATGCCCGCGACGCCGAGCGCGGCGGCGGACCGGCGTCACGGGTCATCTTCGGACCCAGAAGCGGCGCCGGGGCGATCGGTCGGCATGGCGTCGACGTGCGGAAGGCAGGACCGATGGACAGCATCCGCGTCCCGGCGTCGTCGATGTAGCGCCACATGCCCCGGCCCGCGAACTGTTCGAGTTGCAGCAGCTGCGAGGGCGTGGCGACGAGGGCGGCGCAGACCTTGGCCGCCTGCAGGCGCTGGCAGGTCTCCTCCGTGCGCTTGTCGCCGGAATGCCGACGCAGGATATCGACCGCCGCGTTCCAGTTCGCGGCCAGGCTCGGAATGGTGGAGAACCGGGGGTCGTTTGCAAGATGGGGGACGCCGAAGATCTCGCAGGTCTCGCGCCATCCGGTGCGACGCACCCAGATCACCATCCACCCGTCCGCACACTTCAGGAGGGCCAGCATTCCAGTGCCCTTGTAGGCTTGGCGTCCGGAAAAGGTCTGGTCGTACGAGTAGTTGGAGACCAGCGCCTGGCCCATGGCCGCGGCCGCATCGGAGATCACTGCCTCCACGTCCTGTCCCCGGCCGGTCCGTTCGCGGACGTGCAGGGCCGCCAGGATCGCGGAATAGGCGGTCACGCCGCAGGCATATTCGCTGCGCCGCCCCAACCCGTAGATGGGTTTGTGGCCGGGGGCCCCGGTGGGGAACATCACGCCACTGAGGGCTTGCTGGATCAGCTCGCCACCGGTCCAGCCGAGATAGGGCCCTGTGTCACCGAAGGCGCTGAAGGCGCAGATCACCGCCTGACCCTGCGCTTCCACGAATCCCAGTTCGTCGCGCCGCGCGGCGTCGACGAGGATGACATCGGCTCCCTGGCACAGGCTCGCGAGCTTCACGTCACCGGGTGTGCGCAGCGAACGCTTGCCGGTGTTGAGGGTCCAGAAAAGCAGCGAGTTCTCAGGGGCCGAACGCTTCATGGTGAAGGGCGGCAACCTACGAGTCGGGCTTCCGTCCGGCGGCTCCAGCAGCACAACCTCGGCGCCATAGTCGGCCAGCAGGCGGCCGCAATGCTGGCCGGCGACCGAGTCGCTGGCGTCGATCACCATCAGTCCCGCAAGCGCGGCGTCGTCCGAATGCGCGGTCATCGACGGACGCCGCGCTCCCGTGCACCTTGAACTGCGTCCATGTTGTGGTCCCCAGCGTTTGGGCGGCTCGCCCGGCGGGATGAACGATGGGCCGCGACGGGGGGCGGAACCATTGCAGAATTGCCGGGCGTCCTTCAAAAAACGCGACGCCTGATAGGGGTGGGTCGATAGCCACAGATCGCCCGAAGGTTGGCGGCCGCTCCGGGACCGCTTGATCCAAATGGAAAATCGAAGCGCGGGGTGGTGCGGGCGCTCCCTCCGCAAATTGTGCCCGGGACGGGTTGAGCCATCCTCCGCCAAGAGCTGACGGTGGCGTCAGGCCGGGACTGGACGTTCCTGCGAGGCGTGAGATCGTGCAATCAAACCATTGCGGTCATGGTTCGACCTGCGCGCCCACTGCCGTCCATCTCGCGCCGGGGCCGCGACATTGCGTCGGCGGACGCAGATCGTGGGTCACGCTGTCATCCGCCTTCACCTAACCTTCCCACGGCGTGGCGCCCCGCGCCGTCGCCGCTTCCTGCGCACGCAGCACCTTCAGCACGACGTCCTTCCCATCGTCAGGCATGTCGCCCTCCCTCGCCGTTGCACCCCCAGCGCTTCATCACCTCGCCAGGTTGCGGCCGCACCGCGATCGCCCAGGCTCCGCAGTTTCGGGTCGGCCATCCGGCAGCTGAATGTCGGCGATCACGCCCGGGGGCACCGTCACCTGCAGCTCAAAGCGCGCGTCGCCCTCGATCTGCTATTCGGATTCGATCGGACCGTAGGGAGACTCCAGACGCGCCCGCGCCCGGGCGAGGCCTCCGCCGGGAACTGGCGCCACGCGCAAGCGCGGGTAGGCCGGTGCGTC
>NZ_CADEGK010000263.1 GCF_902826855.1 uncultured Phenylobacterium sp.
GGCCAGCTGATCGAGGTGTTCGGCCGGCCCGTGCGGCTGGAGGCGGGAAGCGGCCGCGCCCGCTGGATCGAACCGCTGGACGGGTCGACGCCCAGCATCACCGCCATGGGAGAGGGCGAGGGCTTCAGCCGCGCGGTTATCCTGGTGCTGAAGAAGAAGGCGATGGAGGTGCTGTCGGCCCGCACCGCCCACTATGCCCTGGCGCTCGGGGCGCCCTTGCCGGTGGTCAGCGTCGCCGACGCAAAGTCCCGCTGGGGCTCGTGCAAGCCCGGTCCGCGCGGAACCGCCGGGGTCATCCGCTACTCCTGGCGCCTTGCGCTCGCGCCGTTCGAGGTCGCCGACTACGTGGCCGCCCACGAGTGCGCTCACCTGCTGGAACTGAACCACGGGCCCCGGTTCTGGGCCCACGTCCGCGCCTTGATCGGCGACGAACGCCGCCACCGGGCGTGGCTGCGGTCCGAGGGCGCGAGGCTCCACGCTTTCGGGCGCTGAGCGCTTGAGCGCCACGGCCAGGCCGGGGCCCAGAAGGGAAGCCAAAGCAAAACGTTAACCGTGATCGGCGAGGCTGGATGCCGAGGAGATCCCCGCCTTGGCCGCCATCGCTCTGCCCCAGATCAAACTTCCCAAGCTGACGCTGCCCCGGCTGCCCAGCCTCGGCGTCATGCTGAAGAGTCCCGCCGCCGGCCTGACCGCGGCCGGCGCGCTGTTCGCCGGCGCCGCGGTGGCATTGGTGAACCTACTGGGCCCGGTCGGTGGGGCCGACCACACGTTGCTGTCGCTGGAGGCGGGCCTGCACGGCGCGCCGGCCGGATGGCGCGAGGCGCTCAAGCCTGTACACGGCAAGACCCATACCTATGCCGACGTGATCCGGCTGTCCGAGCGGCCGCTGGCCCCCGGCGCGGCAGCCGGCTCGGCGCGCGCCGCCCCGCCGATGGCGTTCGCGGGCGGGGCGCTGGCCCAGGCGCCGATCGCCGGCTTCTACGCACCCGGCCCGGCCGGCCCCCTGCCGATCATCGCCCAGGACGGTCGCACCCCTGCCCAGGCCTATGCACGGCCCTTCACCCCCAACGGACGGCCGAAGGTGGCGCTCGTGATCAGCGGCCTGGGGCTGGAGGCCCGCCGCACCCGCCAGGCCATAGAGACCCTGCGTCCGGAGATCACGCTCAGCTTCTCGGTCTATGCCGAGGGCCTGCAGGGCTGGATCGACGAGGCCCGCGCCCACGGTCACGAGGTGCTGCTGGAAACACCGATGGAGCCCGTGGACTATCCGGACAACGACGCGGGGCCGTTCTCGCTGATGGCGGATGGTCAGCCGCCGGAGACCACCAAGAAGCTGGAGTGGATCCTCAGCCGCGCCACCGGCTACTTCGGCCTGACCAATTACCTGGGCTCGCGGTTCCTGGCGACAGACGGGGCGTACAATGCCTTCGCCAGCGCCATGCGGGGCCGCGGCCTTGCCTTCATCGACGACGGCTCGGCGGCCCGCCGCGGCGGCGGCGTGCCGCGCGCCACGGCCGAGCGGGTGATCGACGACCGGCTGTCAGGCGCAGCCATCGACCAGCAACTCACGGCCCTGGAGGCCGGCGCTCTGCAGCGCGGCCAGGCGCTGGGCTCAGGCTTCGCCTATCCCGTGACGCTGGAGAAGGTTGCGCAGTGGGCCAATGCGGTGGAACAGAGAGGCTACCAGCTGGCCCCCGCGAGCGCGCTCACCACCAAGCGCTGAGACCCAAAGCGTCATGACCGATCTCCCCGGCTACCGGCCCAATGTCGGAGTGGTGCTGTTCCATCCGGACGGGCGGGTGTGGCTGGGCCGGCGTGCGAACACCGAAGGACCGCACAACTGGCAGTTCCCGCAGGGCGGCGTGGACGCCGGCGAGGACCTCGAGGCCGCCGCACTACGCGAACTCACCGAGGAGACCGGGGCGGTGAGCGTCACCCACCTGGGGCGCACCGACGGCTGGATCAAGTACGACTTCCCCGCGGGCTACGGCGGCGCGAAGGCTGCGCGGGGCTTCAAGGGCCAGAAGCAGGTGTGGTTCGCCCTGCGTTTCGATGGCCGGGAGGACGAGTTCGACCTCGCCGCTCATCCTCCAGCCGAGTTCGACGCCTGGCGATGGGGCTACCTCAGCGAAGCCCCGGACCTGATCGTGCCCTTCAAACGGGCGGCCTATGAAGCGGTCGCCAAGGCTTTCGCGCCGTTCGCTGCAACCAAGAGCGCCGCGGCCTGATTCCGGCATCGCGCTTGCACTGTTCGCTCTAGATTGGGCTTGGGATCAGGGGTTTCACATTCATGCCGACGGTCGTGATGACGCACGGCGCCTTCTGCGGCGGCTGGTCCTTCGAGGCCTTTCGCGAGCCGTTCGAGGCGGCGGGCTGGCAGGTGCTGACACCGGACCTGCCCGGGCACTCGGGCGGCCCCGGCGGCGGCCGGGTGGCAGGCCTCTCGATGAGCGACTACGCCAAGGCCGTGGAGCGGGTCTGCGTCGAGCTGCCGGAGCCGCCGGTGCTGCTGGGCCACTCGATGGGCGGCCTGGTCGCCCAGATGGCGGCCCGGCGGGTGCGGCCCCGCGCCCTGGTGCTGCTCGCCCCCTCCGCGCCCTGGGGGGTCAGCGGGTCCAGCATCGAGGAAGCGGTCACTGCGCTCGGCGTCAGCGTCGCCGACCCGTTCTGGTCGGGCTCGGTGCAGCCCGACCGCAGCATTATGCGCATGGCCAGCCTGGACCGGACGCCGCGCGAACGCCGCGACGCCATTCTGGATCGCCTCGTCCCGGAAAGCGGGCGCGCTGTCCGCGAGGTGCTGAACTGGTGGCTCGATCCGTTCATGACCACCAGCATCGGCGCGGGCCCGCTGGCGTGTCCCGCCCTGGCGATCGTGGGCGAGCGCGACGTGGTCCATCCCGTCGCCACCGTGCGCCAGACCGCTGGCCGAATCGGCGCGGCCCTGCAGGTGATGCCAGGCATGAGCCACTGGCTGATCGGGGAGAAGGGGTGGGAGGACGTGGCCGCGCTGGTGCTGGAATGGCTGGCGTCGGACGCGGCCGCCGCGGCCTGAGTTCGCTAGGACTTGGGCCGCAGCGCCCATCGCGCCAGGCCGAACAAGGACACCAGCGCCCAGGCGCCCTCCATCACGGCGGCGGGCAGGTTGAAGGCCTGGGTGAACAGCGACCACAGGATCAGGCTGGCGCCCACCAAGTTGCAGGTCAGTGAGAGCGGCCGTTGCGGGTCCACCCGACCCAGGGCGGCTCCGGCGTAAGCCAGCAGGATGACGAGGACGCCGACCAGACCGGCGGCGTCCTGCAAACTCATCAGAACGTGCGTTCCTGGTACTGCATCGTGGCCAGGTCGTACTTGGCGTTCACCGGGGTCCCATCGGGGTTCTTCACGGTGGAGAAGTTGAGTCCGATCGAGTTCGTCGCGGTCAGATGCTCCCAGGAGCGCCGCACGCGCTTCAGGCCGTCGGGATCCTGGGGCTGGGTGTAGTTGGCGGTCGGGTCGAGCGGCGGCTGGTGCAGGAACGACCAGACGTTCAGAGCCTTGGCGATCTCCTCGTCGCCGCCGACCTCGTGACGGATCTCGGCGTTGCAGACGCCCTTGTTGGAGCCGATCGGGAAGATGACGATCTGGTGGTTCTTGTTCGCGCCCTTCTCGACGCTGAGCGGCCGGATCCAGGTCTGCTCGCGGCGGTTCAACTTGAAGCCATTGGCCTTGGCCAGGGCGTCCAGGTCCGCGCCCCTCGCGGCCGGCACGCAGACCTTCTCCAGCACCGCGATCGCGGCTGCGCCGTCGCCGGTGGTGGGCAGGGTCGGCAGAGGTGGCGGCGGAGCCGGGGCTTCCGCGGCGGGCGCGGGCGCGGCTGCCGGGGGTGTTGTCGCGGGCGCCGCTGCCGGCGGGGTGGCGGAGCCTGGATCCGGAGCCGCCGGCGGCGCCGCGACGGGCGGCGGCGGTTGGACGGCAGGCTCCTGGGCGTGCACGGCGGTCGCAAGAGCTGCGATGGCGATCAGGCTGGAGAGGGCGAGGCGCATCTGAAGGCTCCCTGACTGCGGCCGGGCATAAAACTTGACCAAGGCGTCCGAGGCAAGGCCTCGGGGCGCCAAATTTACGGCACTAATATATATCGCTTATGCAGCTTCGACAGCGTGTTCCGCAAGTATGGTCAGGCCGTCCGGCGTGACGTCGGCAAACCCGCCGCGGACTTCGTACACCGTGACCGTCCCGTCGTTGTGGACGCGCAACGGGCCTTCTTTCAGTGCGGTCATGAACGGCGCGTGACCGGCCAGGACGCCAAAGTCGCCCTCGGAGCCCGGCGCGTCGACCTGGTCCACATCGCCGGAGAACAGTTCGCGCTCCGGCGAGACCAGCGAGAAGTGCAGCTTGTCGGCCATCTGCCCTTATGCTTCCTGCGCCAGTTGCTCGGCCCTGGCCACCGCATCCTCGATGGTGCCGACGTTGAAGAAGGCCGGCTCCGGCAGGTGGTCGTACTCGCCTTCCACCAGCGCCTTGAACGAGCGAATGGTGTCTTCAAGGCTGACCAGCACGCCGGGCGTGTTGGTGAACTGTTCGGCCACGTGGAACGGCTGCGACAGGAAGCGCTGGATCTTCCGCGCCCGGGCCACGATCAGCTTGTCCTCTTCCGACAGCTCATCCATCCCCAGGATCGCGATGATGTCCTTGAGCTGCTTGTAGGTCTGCAGGGTCTCCTGCACCCGGCGGGCGACCTGGTAGTGCTCCTCGCCGATCACCAGCGGGTCCATGATCCGGCTGGTGGAGTCCAGCGGGTCCACGGCCGGGAAGATGCCCTGGGCGGCGATGTCGCGGCTCAGCACGGTCGTCGCATCCAAGTGGGCGAACGAGGCGGCCGGGGCCGGGTCGGTCAGGTCGTCGGCGGGCACGTAGATGGCCTGCACCGAGGTGATCGAGCCCTTGGAGGTGGAGGTGATCCGCTCCTGCAGGTTGCCCATCTCGGTGGCCAGGGTGGGCTGATAGCCCACGGCCGAGGGGATCCGGCCCAGCAGCGCCGACACTTCCGAACCGGCTTGCGTGAAGCGGAAGATGTTGTCGATGAACAGCAGGACGTCCTTGCCCTCCTGGTCGCGGAAGTACTCGGCCTGGGCCAGCCCGGTCAGGGCGACGCGGGCGCGGGCGCCGGGGGGCTCGTTCATCTGGCCGTAGACGAGGGCGCACTTGGACCCCTCGGTCGAGCCGTTGATCTTCGGGTCAACGTTCACGTTGGACTCGATCATCTCGTGGTAGAGGTCGTTGCCTTCGCGGGTGCGCTCGCCCACGCCGGCCAGCACGGAGTAACCGCCGTAGGCCTTGGCGATGTTGTTGATCAGCTCCTGCATCGTCACGGTCTTGC
>NZ_CADEGK010000264.1 GCF_902826855.1 uncultured Phenylobacterium sp.
TGGATAGAGCGTTGCCCTCCGAAGGCAAAGGTCACACGTTCGAATCGTGTCGGGTGCGCCACTCTTCTCAGCTGTCGTATTGATTCCGGTGCTCCAAGGATCGCCCATGGCCGTCGGGGGTGCGTGAAATTCGGCGGCACCACCGAATCAACAGCGATAAACTTCAGAAAACCTTGTTATTTCCGTGGGTTATTCCCACGCGGCGCGGCCTGGACTTAGCCTGCACGCTGAGCCGAGATGATCGGCGCCTTGCGATAGATGCCGCGGGCGCCCGGCGTTGTCTCCAGCTTATCCGTCAATCCCAGGATCGTCTCGGCGCTGCCAAGAAACAGCGAACCGTCGTCGGCGAGCGCCGCCGCCAGGGACTCCAGCACGCGGCGCTTTCGCTCCGGATCAAAGTAGATCAGCACATTGCGGCAGAAGATGATGTCGAAGACGCCCATGCCCGTCGTGCCCTTCAGCAAATTGTGTGGGCGGAACGTGACCATGCGCGCGATCGATTCTGTTATCTTCCAGGCGCCGCCTTCGTCCCGGAACCACCGCTGCAGCCGTTCCGGCGTCAAGCCCCGTCGCACCTCGAAATCGCTGAACACCCCGGCGCGGGCCTTCGCGAGAATGGGCTCGGAGAAGTCCGTGGCGATGATCTCGATGCCGCGCAGGACCTGGGGGTTGGCCAGTTCGTTGAGCGCGATGGCGAGCGAATAGGGCTCCTGGCCGCTGGAGCAGGCCGCGCACCAGATGCGAAGCGGCCGCGGCGGATTGCGGCCGGCCAGCAGCTGCGGCAGCACTTGAGTCTTGAGCGCTTCAAACGGCGCGCCATCCCGGAAGAACGAGGATTCGTGGGTCGCCAGCGCGTCCACGCAGCGCTGGATGAGCCGGTCGGGCGCCACCTTGCGGATAAGGGCCAGGAGCGCAGCTACGTCGGCGAGCCCTTCGGTGCGGGCGATCGAGTCCAGCCGGCCGCGCACAAGGTAGGCCTTCTCAGGCCCCAGGACGAGGCCGGAGCGTTCGTGGACGAGCCGGCAGAAGTGGTCGAACTCGAGGTCGATCATGTGGTCACGGCCATGGTCATTCGAACCCAGGGTCCGATTTCATCGAGTGGTAGAATGCGCTCGGCCCGACCGGTATTGGCCGCCGCCCCCGGCATGCCCCAGACGATGCTGGTGGCCTCGTCCTGCACCGCGAAACGGCCGCCGGCGTCGGCGAGCGCGACACACCCCTTCGCGCCATCCGATCCCATGCCCGTGAGCATCACGCCGACAAGCCCTGCGCCGTAGACCGAAGCCAGGCTGCGGAACATGGGATCCACTGCGGGCCTGCAGAAGTTCTCGGGAGGATCCTGATTGAGGTGGATCGTCGGCCCCTGGCGGCCGGCGCCGACGGTCATATGCCAACCGCCCGGAGCCACATAACAGCGTCCCGGCTCGACCCGTTCCCCCTCCTGGCCCTCCCGGCAGGGCCGAAGGCCAACGCGCGAGAGTTGCTCGGACAGCAGGGCCGTGAAGGTCGCAGGCATGTGTTGCGTCAGGAAGATCGGCTGCTCGACCGCGCCGCGCAGCGCCTCGAACAGTTTGAGGAGCGCCGGTGGCCCGCCGGTGGAAGCTCCGATGGCGAGCGCGGTGGGAGTCACGCGGCGCGCCGGACGGAACGAAGCCCCCGCCGCGGTGGCGAGGGCCGCGACCGGTGTCACCGAGCGCGTGGCGGGCCCGAGCGCCTTCACCTTCGCAATGAGATCCCGCTTGAACTCATCGGCCGAACCCAGACTGCCCTCCGGCTTGGCGATACAGTCCGAGGCGCCGAGTTGAAGCGCGCGAAGACTGACTTCGGCGTTCCGGCGGGTCAGCGTCGAGGCCATGACGATCTTGAGGTGAGGCTGGGCCGCGAGCATGAGCGGAAGAGCGGTCAGGCCATCCATCACCGGCATTTCGACGTCGAGAACAACGACGTCCGCCGCGCAACGGCCGAGCATATCCAGCGCCACCTGACCATTATGCGCCGAGCCGACGACCTTGATCTGGACGTCGGTTTCGAGTTGCCGCGAAACCAGCCCGCGAACGATGGCGGAATCATCCACGACAAGGACGCGGATCGGCGGGATGGACGGGGCTCCCAGCGGGCCGCGCGGTGCGACGTCTACCGTCATCTTCTGGGCATCCGCCGGATCAAGACAGAGTAGCTGTTCATCTGGAATCTCGATGTCTATATCGATTTAAAGCGGATTATTCATAGTATAATTTTCGTATATATTGTATTGTAAAAGTATACTTCTTGATGGTAGGCTGACGCGGAAGCGTAGATGACTCGTCAGCCAAGCCCACCAAGTCACATCGCCAGTTGCGCGGCGTCTTCTTCAGCGAAATGCTTCGTCAGGCCGACGACAAGCGCCTGGATCAGGGTTTCGCTGGATATCGGTTTTGTCAGGTGATCATCGGCGCCAGCTTCGAGCGAAGCCAGCACGTGTTCGCTCGAGGCGTGAGCGGAGAGCGTGTAGATCGGTGTCCTCAGCAGATGAGCCGACCGCTCGTGTTCGCGAATGCGGCGAATGGATTCCAATCCGTCCATGCTGGGCATCTGCACGTCCATCAGGACGAAATCGAAACGTGAATTCACGTAGGCGTCGAGAGCTTCCAGGCCGTTTTCCACGAGGGTGACGTCGGCGCCGACCGCGCCCAGGATCAGCTGCTGAACGCGCCGATTGATGGGGTTGTCTTCCGCCACCAGGATGCGGATCCCCCCCAGCGTAAACAGCTCGGGCGGGTCATCGTCTACCTGGGGGCTCACCTGATCGCCGGCCAACCCCTGAAGTTCGAGGCTGAGCGTGAAGCATGCACCCTCACCGGGCGTGGACCGCGCCACCAGCGCACCGCCCATCATCTCGGCAAGCGACCTCGAAATCGCCAGTCCAAGCCCCGCGCCTCCGTGACGGCGCGTCATGGAGCCATCGCCCTGTTCGAATCGGTCGAACAGGCGCTCGCTCATCTCCATCGCGAAGCCGGGCCCCGTGTCGGTCACGTCAATGCAGAGCCGGTCGCCATCGGAATTGGCTTCCGAACGCAAGCCGACCGTGACCGAGCCGGCGTCGGTAAATTTCACCGCATTGGACACCAGGTTGCTCACGATCTGGCCGATGCGAACGCTGTCGCCCAGATAGGCCTTACCGTTGGCGCCCTCGAAGGCGATCGACAGGCCCTTCTCCGCGGCGGGACGCCTGAAGGCGTCCATCGCCGTCTGAATCGTATCGTCCAGGCGGAATGCGCCGAGGCGCAACTCCAACTGGTCGCCCTCGATCCTGGAGATGTCGAGGACGTCGTCCAATAGCGCCGCAAGGTTCCTTCCCGACGTCTGGATGAGGCCGACCATCTCGTGCTGTTCGAAATCCAGCTCGGAAAGGTTCAGTACGCTGGCCACACCGACCACGCCGTTCAAGGGCGTGCGCAGTTCGTGGCTCATATTGGCGAGGAACTGGCTTTTGGCCCGGCTGGCCGCCGTCGCCTCCCGGCGTGCATCGTCCATCTCATGCAGGGACAGCCGGTGTTCGCATTCGTTGGACGCCAGCGCCGCCAGCATACCGAGCTTGTCGATCAGGCCGCGGTCTGGGGCCCTTGGGTGGTCCGAAATGACGCAGACCGTCCCGATCCTTTGACCTCGAACAGTCATCGGCGCGCCGGCATAGAAGCGGATATGGGGTGCGCCAAGCACGAGGGGGTTGCCCGAGAACCGGGGGTCGGCCGCAGCGTCGGCCACCCACATGACACCCTCTTGCGCAATGGCGTGGGCGCAGAAGGCATCCTCGCGCGGGGTCTCCGATGTCTCAAGCCCAAGCTTCGCCTTGAACCATTGGCGATGGACGTCGACCAGCGACACCATGGCAATCGGTGTCCCCGCGAGGCTGGAGGCCAACGCGATGATGCTGTCGAACGCAACCTCGGGCGGCGTGTCGAGCAACCCGGTCGCGCTCAGGACCGCCAAGCGCGACTCCTCCGCTCCCGTCGAGGCGGCAGGAACCTGTCCCACGGTCTTTGTCAGCTGTCTCTTGGTCGCCATGTTCATTCCAATTCACCCCGCGGCCGGTGGCCGGCCGCGGGCGCAAGGCCTAGTTGGCGAGGAAGCTTTCCATCTCGGTGCTGAGCGCTTCAGCCTGGACCGCCAGTTCGGCGGATGCGTTGAGAAGCTCGCCCGACGCCTCGCTGGTCTGGCCGACAGCTTCGCTCACGCCCGAGATGTTCAGGGACACCTGTTCCGTGCTGGTGGCGGCCTCGACCACGTTGGCCGAAATCTCTGCGGTCGCGGCGGACTGCTCCTCCACGGCGCTGGCGATCGCCGAGGCGATGTCGGCGACCTTACGGATCGTGTCCGCGATTCCCTGGATGGCCGTCACCGAGGTGGCGGTGGCGGTCTGCATGGCGGAGACCTGGGAGGAGATCTCGTGCGTGGCCTTGGCGGTCTGGTCCGAAAGGCTTTTGACCTCCGAGGCCACGACGGCGAAACCCTTGCCGGCGTCGCCGGCCCGGGCGGCCTCGATGGTGGCGTTGAGCGCCAGCAGCTTGGTCTGGCCGGCGATGTTGTTGATCAGGGTGACCACGTTGCCGATCTTCTGCGCCGCCTCAGCCAGGGTCTGTATCGACGTGCTGGTCTTATCGGTCTCCGCCACCGCCTGCTGGGTGATCATGGTGGACTGGCTGACCTGGCGCGCGATCTCGCTGATCGACGCCGACAGTTCCTCGCCCGCCGCCGCCACGGTTTGCACATTGGTTGAGGCGACCCGGGACGCTGTCGCAACCGATCCGGCCTGGCGGGTCGCCTGCTCGGCGGTGCGTGCCATGGCCTCCGCCGTCGCGCGCATCTCAGACGCCGCAGAGGCGACGATGCCTGAGATCTGCTGCACCCGCTCGGCGACCTTGCGCTGTTCGGTGATGTCGGTGGCGTATTGCACCACCTTGAACGGACGTCCGCTGGAATCGAGGATCGGGTTGTAGCTGGCCTGAATCCAGACCTGCCGGCCCCCGCGGGCCAGGCGCATGTACTGCCCCGCATCATACTCACCGCGCCCGAGCTTGTCCCAGAAGAGACGGTATTCGACCGACTGGGTGTAGGCTGGATCGAGGAACATGCTGTGCCGATGGCCGACGATGTCCTCCAGGCGATAGTCGAACGTCTTCAGGAAGTTCTCGTTCGCGTGAATGATCTCTCCGCCCATCGAGAATTCGACGACGGCCTGGGCCTTGTTGATCGCCAGAAGCATGCCCTCGTGCTTGCGGGCCTCCGTGACGTCGTCCCACTCGAGAATGTTGCCGACGTAGGCGCCGGCATCGTCGAGG
>NZ_CADEGK010000265.1 GCF_902826855.1 uncultured Phenylobacterium sp.
GGAAATATAATGGTCAGGACAGCGAAATCAGCGCCTTACTTGGGAAATGTGGGCCCATACCGGTCCCTCACGTCCGCCAGGCGGTTGGCCGCGATCGGTTGCGTGACGGCGAGGGTGACATCCTCGCCGAACGGCGAGGCGCCGATGTGGGCGCGAGCCTCGCGGCGCCAGGGCCCCCGGTGGTTTCTAGACCTGGACTTCGGTCTCGCCTGGATAGAGCTTAGGGGGAGTTCGGCTTCGCCTTCGCTGGCGGGCGGGCCCCACTGAATCACGGTCGCAGATACATGGAGCGAGAGACAATGCCGCAGGCCGCCCGTGAGGTGACAGCCAGCTACGACGCCGTCGTCGTCGGCGCCGGGTTTTCCGGGCTCTACATGCTGCACCGGCTGCGCATGATGGGATTGACCGCCCGCGTTTTCGAGGCGGGCTCCGGCGTCGGCGGCACCTGGTACTGGAACCGCTACCCCGGGGCGCGGGTCGATATCGTCAGCCAGGAGTATTCCTACTCGTTCTCGCCGGAGCTGGAAGACGAGTGGCAATGGTCGGAGAAGTATGCGCCGCAGGAGGAGCTGCTGCGCTACGCCAACCACGTGGCGGACCGCTTCGGCCTTCGGGGGGATGTTCAGTTCAACACCCGTGTCCTGTCGCAGGTCTTCGATGAGGGGACCGGTCGGTGGACGGTGACGACGGACGCCGGCGATGTGGTGTCGGCCCGCTACTGCATCATGGCGACGGGGTGCCTTTCGGTTCCCAAGGACATCGATATCCTCGGCGCGGACCGCTTCAAGGGCCAGGTCTACCGCACGAGCAGCTGGCCCGAGGGCCTCGATCTCACAGGCAAGACCGTTGCGGTCATCGGTACGGGCTCCTCGGCCATTCAGGCCATCCCGCTGATCGCCCAACAGGCCAAGCACCTCACCGTCTATCAGCGGACGCCGAACTTCAGCCTGCCCGCCCACAACGCCCCGGCCGACCCCGCGGTCGCCGCAGACTGGAAGGCCAACCGCGCCGAACGCCGCGCGGGGGCGCGGGCCCAGGGCTTCGGCCAGCTCTTCATCGACGAGTGCGACAAGAACGCCGCCGACTTCACCCCGGCGGAACGCCGCCAGATCATGGAGGCGCGGTGGGCCAAGGGCGGCTTCGCCCTTGGGGGGTCCTTCGCCGACCTCGTTTTCGACAAGTCGGTCAACGACGAGGTCTCCGAATTCGTCCGCGAGAAGATCCGCAGCATCGTCAAGGACCCGGCCCTGGCCGAGAAGCTGGCCCCCAAGAACCATCCGCTCTTCACCAAGCGCCCCTGCGTCGACAGCGGCTATTTCGACACCTACAACCGCGACAACGTCGCCCTGGTCGACCTCACGACCACGCCGATCCAGACCATCACCGAGGACGGCATCCGGACCGCGGACGGCGAGCGCGTTTTCGATGTCATCGTCTTCGCGATCGGCTTCGACGCCATGACGGGGGCGCTCAACGCGGTCGACATCCGCGGCCGGGGCGGCCAGTCGCTGAAAGAGAAGTGGGCAGACGGGCCCACGACCTATCTCGGCCTGATGGTCGCGGGCTTCCCCAACCTGTTCGTGATCACCGGCCCCGGCAGCCCGTCGGTGCTGTCCAACATGATGGTGTCGATCGAGCAGCACGTGGACTGGATCAGCGACTGCCTGGCCTATCTGGGCGAGCGACAGCTGGGCCTCATCGAGGCCAGTCCAAAGGCCGAGGCCGACTGGGTCGCCCACGTCAACGAGGTCGGCGACACCACGCTCTATCCCCTCGCCAACAGCTGGTACATGGGCGCGAATGTTCCCGGAAAACCGCGCGTGTTCATGCCCTACATCGGCGGCGTGCCCGTCTATCGTGAGAAGTGCGACGAGGTCGCCGCGAATGGGTACGACGGCTGCAACCTGAGCGCTGCAGGCGGCGCCTAGCGCGGCGCGCCTCCCGACTTTGCTGCCGCCGGGGCAGCGGGCGCAACCTTGCCCGGTCGCCGGAGCGGAGGCCGTCATGGGCTGGATCAAGAGTGGCGCCCGCACATTCGAGGCCGGGACGCTCGACGACCGATGCCGCCGGGCCGCGACGGTGCTGGCGGGCTTCGGCCTCGTAGCGGGCGACGGCGTGGCGCTCTATCTCCGCAACGAGATCGCCTACTTCGAGGCCAGCTTCGGCGCCGGCCTGCTGGGCGTCTATCCGGTCCCGGTGAATTGGCACTACACCCCGGACGAGGCGGGCTATCTGCTGCGCGACAGCGGTGTGAAGCTGCTGATCATCCACGCCGATCTTCTGCCGGCGATTGCCAGCGCGATCCCGGACGGACTGCCGACCGTGGTCGTGGCGACCTCGCCGGAAATCCAGGCCGCCTACGGCGTGGGCAGTCCGCCGCCGTCGGCGGGTGCGCCGCTGTGGGGCGACCTGGTGGACGCGGCCGCGCCCTTCGCGGGGGAGATCGCCGCGGCGCCCAGCTCGATCATCTACACCTCCGGCACCACGGGCCGGCCGAAGGGGGTGCGCCGGCCGATCGCGACGCCCGAGCAGGCGGCGGCCTCGAGCCGAATGCTGGGCTGGTCTTACGGCTACACCGACTTCCTGGAAGGCCGACGCGATCCGGGCGAAGTGACCACCGCCGTCATCGGCCCGGTGTATCACTCGGCCCCGAACGCCCACTCGGCGTTCTCGATCCGAATGGGCGCGAACGTCGTCATTACCCCGCGGTTCGATCCCGAGGGACTCCTGCAACTGATCGAGCAGGAGAAGATCACCCACCTCAACATGGTGCCGATCATGTTCGCCCGCCTGCTGCGTCTGCCCGACGAGGTGAAGCGCCGCTACGATCTCTCGTCGCTGCGCTACGTCACCCACGCCGCCGCGCCGTGCCCGCCGCCGGTGAAGCGCGCGATGATTGAATGGTGGGGCCCGATCATCAACGAGTACTACGGCTCCACCGAGATGGGGAACGTCACCAATCTCACCTCGGAGGAGTGGCTGGCGCACCCCGGTTCGGTGGGCCGCGTCCAGCCCGGAATCGACCTGCGCGTCGTTGACGAGGCGGGCGCCGACGTGCCGACCGGGACCGTGGGCGAAGTCATCGGCCGCAGCCGGGTGGCCGTCGATTTCACCTACCAGAACGCGCCGGAGAAGCGGGCCGCGATGGAAAAGTACGGCCTGATCACGCCGGGCGACGTCGGCTACTTCGACGCCGACGGCTTCCTCTACCTCTGTGACCGCAAGAACGACATGATCATATCGGGCGGCGCCAACATCTATCCTGCAGAGATCGAGGCGGAGTTGCACAAGCTGCCGGGCGTCGCCGACTGCGCGGTCTTCGGCATTCCCGACGACGAGTATGGGGAGAGCGTGATGGCGGTCGTCCAGCCGCTGCCCGACGCCTTGCTGGACGCCGAAGACCTGCGTCGCGAGCTGCGCCGCACGTTGTCCGGCTACAAGGTGCCCCGCCGCATCGACTTCGCCGAAAGCCTGCCGCGCGAGGACTCGGGCAAGATCTTCAAACGCAAGCTCCGCGAACCGTTCTGGGCCGGCCGCGAACGGGCGATCTGACGCGGCTTTCCCGGCGAAGAGGGTTGTCGGACCCCACGGGAGGCGGCTACGCGCCTTGCATCGACGAAAACAGAAGGATCTCGGCGCGTGAAGATCGATGGGAATATTGCGGCAGTCGTGACGGGCGGCGCCTCGGGCCTCGGCAAGGCCAGCGCCGAAGCTTTGGCGGCGGCTGGGATCAAGGTTGCGATTTTCGACGTCAACGAGACGGCGGGACAGGCTGTCGCCGACGCCATCGGCGGCATCTTCTGCAAGGTCGACATCACCAGCGAAGAGCAAGTCGTCGCGGGCTTCGCCAAGGCTCGCGCCGCCCATGGGCAGGAGCGGGTCTGCATCCACTGCGCCCAGATTTCGAAGGGCGGCAAGACCCTGGCCTATGATCGTGAGACGGGGCGTTACCGCCGGTTCTCCACTGAGGATTACGCGTTTTCGGCGCAGGGCATCCTGATCGCCAGCTATCGCATCGCGTCCCTCTCCGCCGAAGGAATGGCCGGCCTGGAGCCCTTGGAGGACGGCGAGCGCGGGATGATCGTCCTCACCGCCAGCGTCGCGGCGCAGGACGCGCAGATCGGCCAGATCGCCTACGGTTCGCTCAAGGCGGGGGTCAACGGTCTGGTGCTGCCGATGGCCCGCGACCTCATGGATCTGGGCATCCGGGTCAATTCGATCATGCCAGGCATCTTCGCGACCCCTCCGATGCTCTCAGTGAAGGACCGAGCGCCGGCGGTGTTCGAGGGCCTGTCGAAGTCGGTCCCGTTCCCCAAGCGCCTGGGCAAGCCCGAGGAGTTCGGGAGCCTGGTGCTGGAACTGGTCCGTAACACCTATTTCAACGGCCAGAACCTGAGGCTGGACGGCGCGATCCGAATGCCACCGAAGTAGGGTCGGTCTGGCCGGTGCGCCGGGATGTTCCTTGCCCCGCCTCGGGAGGAGCGGTGCGGATAGCCGTAGAGACCCGAACGGAATAGAGGGCCATAGCGCCTGCGGTCGCGGCGTCCCGTGAGAGGTGCGCCGCGTTTGGTCAGGCTCGAAACATCCAGGTCTATCTTTCGGATCGTGCTGGCCGCTGCCTATCTCGGGGCTGGCATCGCGCATCTGTGGCTGCCGGCCCCGTTCCTCAGCATCACGCCCGACTGGGTGCCCCAGCCAGAGCTGGTCATCGCCGCGACGGGCGTTGCCGAGATCTTGGGGGCGACGGCTTTGGTCGCGGCGCCACCATTCCGCCGTGCGGCCGCCGTGGGCCTCGCGCTCTACGCCGTGTGCGTCTATCCGGCGAACATCAAACACGCAGTCGATGCGGTTTCGGTCCACGGCCCCGGCGCGTGGTGGCCCTATCACGCGCCACGTTTGGCCTTCCAGCCGGTGATCGTCTGGTGGGCGCTGTTCGCCGGCGGTCTGACGGCTTGGCCATTCGGCCGGAAGCGGGGCGATGAGGCCGCCAAGGGAAAGTGACTACGCAACCTCACGGCTCCGCGCCGAAGGCGACCAAGGAGGACCCGACCCGACCATTGGCCAGCGCCTGCTATTTCGTGATGCGACCTTTGACCAGCTTCAGCTGAACCGCTTTTCCGGTTGGGTCCTTGACTTGGGTGGTGACCCCCAACGCCGTTGGGAACGTCTCGCACATGGTTCCCGGCAGGCGAGGCTCCGACTGCTTGAGGCACACCTTGTCGCCCTTGACGGTCCACTTGCCGGCCAAGTCCAAGCCCCTGCGGCTCACGCCGGTCCAGGCGCCATCGGGGTCGAGC
>NZ_CADEGK010000266.1 GCF_902826855.1 uncultured Phenylobacterium sp.
CCATAGAGCGTGCCCTGCGGCCCCCGAAGCACTTCGATCCGCTCGGTGCGGATCGTGGAGTTGCCGAGGCCGGCCACCGTGCCGGCATAGAACCCGTCGTCATAGACGGCGACGCCCTGGTCGGTGCCCAGCTGTTGCGTCAGCCGGCCGATGCCGCGGATGGTGACCCGGTCGACGCCCGGATTGTACGTCACGCCCGGCGTGAAGTTCAGCTGTTGCTGCGTCGAAATGATGCCGGTCTCGTCGCGCATCTGCGCCGTGAAGGCGGTGACCGACGAGGCGACGTCCTGGAGGTTCTGCTCACGCTTCGAGGCGGTGACCACGACCTCCGTCAAGGCTACCGCCTCTCGAGCCTGCGCCCAGGCGCCAGAGGGCGAGGACGCGGCGGCTACCGACAACAGTACCGTACTCGCCGAGCACGCAAGCGTCCGACGCCGAATGTCGCTTGAAGATCCCATGATGCGCTCCCCTGTGCCGCTGCTCTCTGTGACAGCGTTGCAATAGCAGCTTTATTCTAGAACGATGTTCTGTCAATGAACTTAGTACGTGTTTCAAAATTTACTTGGTACGCGTTTTAGGAATCGGAGCGGCTCCAGGGCGGCGGCGCCTTGGAAGGCGCGGTCAACGGCGCAAAAAAAAGCGCCGGCGGGCCGAAGCCTGCCGACGCTCGATTGTGGTGGATCGATACTGCCTCGACAGAGCGTCGGCCGGCGGAACCCGCCGACGCTCCGGTGTCGAGTGGGGCTAGAAGGCGTAGCGGACTTCCAGCGACCAGATCCGCGGCGGTTCCAGGAAGAGCGACTGGAAGCTCAGGTTCTGGGGCGGCAGGGTCTGGAACCCGTTGACCACTTCCTTGTCGAAGAGGTTGGTCACGCAGCCGATCACCGTCACGCCGCTGTCCAGATGCCTCCAGGTGACGCGCGCGTCGACCGACTCGCCGCCCTTGATCCGGTGCAGCGGGTTGTTGAACAGCTGCTGGTAGGACTTGCCGGTGTAGTTGAACGTCGCCGAGGCGATCAGGTCGCCGCCGCCGAAGTCCCACACGTACGAGCCGTTGATCGCCAGCTTGTGCTTCGGCGAGCCGGCCACGGAATTGCCGACCAGCGTCTGCCCCTGGGTGTTTTCCACCGCACCGATGATCGGGTCGCCCTTCGGCTTGGCGCCGGGTTGCACCGCCGCCGGGTCGGCGCTGTCGACGTAGCAGCAGCCTCTCTTGATCTCGCTGTGCAGGTAGCCGTAGTTCGCCAGGATGGTCATGCGGTCGATCGGCCGCCAGATGGCTTCCAACTCGAGGCCGTAGTTCTCAACCTTGGGCAGGTTGATCAGTTCGTTCAGCAGGATCGTGCCCTGGATTCTGGCGTTGTTCGCCTGCAGGCCCTTGTAGCGATAGAAGAAGGCGGCCGAATTGATCTGCAGGGCGCCGAGGTTCTCTTTCCAGCCCGCTTCGAAGGCGTCGACGTATTCCGAACCCACGAACGGGTTGGCCAGCGCCGAGCCCAGGTTGTAACCGCCCGACTTATAGCCGCGGCTGTACTTGCCGTAGACCAGGCGGTCGTCGTTGGGCGTCCATTCCAGGCCGAAGGTGCCCGTGAAGGCCTTGTAGGTCTTCTTCAGGTCACGGCCGAGAGGGCAGGCGAACGCGGGGTCGAGGCGATAGAAGGGCGGAACGCCCGGGAGATTGTTCCCTTCGCCGTTCGGGTAGCAGGTGCCCACGACGATTTCGAAGGGGATGAAGGCAGGGGCCGGCACGCCCGGGAAGCCCAGGATCGCCAAGTCGCCGCCCACCGGAATGCCCGTGATCAGCCAGGCGTTGAAGACGTTCTCTTCATGGCCCTTCTTGGTGTCGTGAGATCCGCGCAGGCCGAGGGTGGCCTTCAGCTCAGGCGTGAACTGGTAATCGACCTGGCCGTAGATCGCCTTGGATGTGGTCTTGAGCAGCGTGTCGTAGCGATAAAGGATCGACAGTTCCGGGCTGGGATTGGGCCTGGAGCCGGAGGGGTTGTTGAAGCCCGGCTCATCAATGGATTCGGATGAGAGGCGGGAATTCTGCTTGGCGTGATAGTAGTAGAGACCGAAGATGTACTGCAGCGGCCCGTCGCCGGTGGAGGAGAGGTTCAGTTCGTGGCTGAACTCCTTGTTGTCGGACGGCAGCTCAAGATAGGTGTCGTTGTGGACGTTCCGCGTTATGCGTTGCGTGCCCGGCTGGGTGAGATCGCAGTCCTCGACGATGTCCAGGTTGGCGTTCCGCGGCGTGGAAAACCCAGTATAGACAGCCCTACAATCGTACGGGAACTGAATGTCCTGGTTGTCGACCGTGTTGCCATCAAGAGTGTAGTCGAGATCAAACTTTCTGAACCCACCGGTATACTTGATGTCGAAGGTGCTCGCGTGGAACACGGCCTCGCCGATGACCTGGTGGGAATTGTTCAGGTTGGTCGACGACGGCACGTCGCTGCGGAACTTGCGGTGGTCGGTGGTGCCGGGGTTTGAGCCCGCGGGCAGGCCGTAGAACACGTACGGGATGCCTTCGCCGCGGACGTTGACGCCGTAGTCCGTGATGCCGGTCGAGCTCCGGGGACGGGTCTTCGAATCGTTCGTCGTGTAGCGGATCCAGGCGTCGAACTGGTCGTTGGGCTTGAAGGACAGCTGGGCGTCGAGGGCCCAGCCTTCCCCAACGCCGCCTTCGTCCGGGCCGCCGGCCGTGTTCTTGAAGTAGCCTTCGTTCTGATCGAAGTAGCTGAAGGTCACCGCGGCCGACAGGGCGTCGGTCAGAGGCCCGGTCACGCGCGCTTCCGCGCCGATGCCGCCATAGCTGTTGATCGAGACGCGGCCCTCGCCGCCGAAGGTGCTGCTGGGGCGCTTCGAGATGGTGTTGACGGCGCCGCCGACAGAGTTACGGCCGTAGAGCGTGCCCTGCGGGCCGCGCAGCACTTCGACCCGCTCGGTGCGGATGGTGGACGTGCCGAGGCCGGCCACGCTGCCGGCGTAGAACCCGTCATCGTAGACGGCGACGCCCTGGTCGGTGCCCAGCTGCTGGGTATAGCGGCCGATGCCGCGGATGGTGACCCGGTCGACGCCCGGGTTGTACGTGACGCCCGGCGTGAAGTTCAGCTGCTGCTGGGTCGAAATAATGCCGGTCTGGTCGCGCATCGTCGCCGTGAAGGCCGTGACCGACGAGGCCACGTCCTGCAGGTTCTGTTCGCGCTTCGAGGCGGTGACGACCACTTCGCCGATCAGGGTCGAATCATCGTCCGCCGCCAGAGCGCCGGAGGGGATGGCGAAGAGGCCGAGGAGCAGGGCGTTTGCGCTGACGGTGTGCCGCCAGGAACGAAGACGCGCGGGCGCATTGCCGCTGGAGTGGCGAGATAGTTTCATGGTTCCTCCCGATGCCAGCTGTTCTCGAGGACAGCTTTGCTAGCCGGAGGGTTAGGGCATAGGCGCCATCGTGTCAACAAAATTAGAGTGCTGTCGAAATATGGCGGTTCGAAAATATCCGGTGTTGTCTTTGCGACAACACTCGCCCGCGGCCGGGCCTCCCGCGACCGCTCGCATGTAGGCCTCGATTCAGACCGCCGTCAGATGGCCGGTCGGGAATGGAGCGCCATGCTCAAGGCCAGCATACACCGTGCTGAGCGCGGCGTCATTCCCTTCCTGAGCGCCGGCCTCATCGCGCGCCCGGCCGTCGAACACGACGTCGGGGCCCATGAACCGCATGGAGATCGTCCGCCGTCGCAGGCCCGGGGCGGTGCCCGCCCCGCCGTGCAGGGCCCCCAGGTGGAAGACGACGACGTCCCCCGGCTCCACGTCCCAGGAAAGGATGTCGAAGCCGTCCCGATTCGCCTGGATGTCCGGCAGGCGCGGAAGCCTGGACTGCTTGTAGAGGGGCGCCGTGTCGTCGGCCGCCGCGAAGGCCGAGCCGTTGTAGAGCGTGCCCTTGTGCGAGCCGCGCACGAACTCGAGGCAGTGTTCCTTGGGCAGGGGATCGAGGCTGATCCAGCAGGCGATCAGCTGCGAGCCCATCATCCGCAGGTATGAGGTGTCCTGGTGCCAGGGCGTGCGCCGCGAGGCGCCGCCTTCCTTGAGGAAGAGCTGCTCGCCCATGTACCAGAAGCGGTCGACGCCCCAGAGCGCGCCCACCATGCTGTCCAGGCCGATATCGCGAACCAGACCGGCGTGATTGTGCCCCCGATCTTCGAAGAACTTCGCCGGCTCGTTGGGGTAGAACTTGACCGCGGTCGGCGAGGGGTTGGCGAGGCTCCACTCCACGGCGGCTTCCACCTTGCCGAACGCTTCGGGCGTGAGCGCGCCCTTGAGGTTGACCACGCCGTCGCTGTCGAGCGCGGCGGCGGCCGCCGCCCAGTCGCGGGCGGGCAGGTCCGACAGGGGGATGCGGGTCGTCGTTGCGGCGGCGGCTTGTCCCATGAGCGGTTCTCCCGGGCGCGGTTCTTGTGAGCGCCTCAAAGAAACAGTAGCGCGCTCTAAGTTTGGAGCAACGTCGAACTTTGTGCTCAGCCGGCGGTCGCCGTGGGACAGAGGGGCGCGGCTGCGGCCTGGATGGCCGCGACCCTCGCCTGCAGGCGAGCCCGGCCCGCCGGGCGGGCCAGCCCCATCAGGAGAAGCGCGAACGAGTACAGCGTCTGCTGCTCCATCTCGTCGAGGCTGATCAGATCGGCGCACCAATAGCCGAACACGCCGCCGCTCATCTGGAGCATGGCCAGGCTGACCATGTCGGTGCGCACGCCGGGCGCCAGGTCGCCTTCGCACACGGCGCGCGCCAGCAGATCGCGCCAGAAGGCCTGCCGCGGCCCCTGCACCGCGATCACCAGCTCGGGCTCGGCCCGCGGATTACGGATCGACATGCCGCGATAGAACGGCGGATCGCTGCGGTAGTGGTCCATCGTGATGCGGATGGAATCGAAGATGGCGTCCAGGGCGCTGGGCGAGCCGGCGCCCTCCACCTTGGCGATGAAGACCTCGAAGTCGCGGGCGTAGACCTTGGCCAGGACCGCGCCCTTGGCGCCGAACAGGTTGTACACCGTGGCCGGGCTGAGGTCGGCGCGGTCGGCGATCATCTTGACCGAGAGGTCATCGGCGCCGACTTCCCGCAGGAGCGCATAGGCCGCTTCGACGATCCGAGACCGCCGCGCGTCCTTGCCTCGTTCCCGTCGCGACGTCAGCCTGATCTCGTCCGTCATCAAACTATCCGTCGTCCGCCGCCCGCCTGGCGGGCGAGGCTCCCA
>NZ_CADEGK010000267.1 GCF_902826855.1 uncultured Phenylobacterium sp.
CATGCAGGACCTGGCGACTCAGCCCCTGGGCGATCCAGGGTCGTGGATCGACCACCGCCTCACGCCCACAGCGGCATCGCGCCCACAGGCTTGAGCGCGCTTGCGTCGCCCAGCCGAGGCGCGCCTCGCCGTAGGACCAGTCCCGCGCCAGGTATCTTCCGCCGTCCGCCATCGTTCGACTCCTTGCTCGGAACAAAAACAGAACTTTTGAGCCGTGGCGAGTCCCTAAAGGCTGTGATTCCGAGAGCCGCTCAACCCGACGTGGCTGGCTTGTCCCCAGGCGCGTCGTCCGCTCCCGCCCAGCGATCGGCAAACCCGTAGAGCGGCAGGAAGGCGGCGATCAGCTCCCGCCCGAGGGCCGTCACGTCATAGCCGCGCCCCGCGGCGTGATCCACGAGGCGCGCCCCTCGCAATTCCGCCAGGCGCGCCTGCAGCACGGTTGGGGAAGCTTCGTCGCAAGCCACGCGCAGCGCCCGGGCAGTGAGGGGCCCGTCGCGCAGTTCCCAGAGGATCCGCAGAGTCCAGCGGCGCCCCAAGAGGTCCAGCAGGGCCATGATCGGCCGGCCCGTCCGCGAGCCGCGAACCTGCCGGCCGGCCGACTCCTCCCCGGTTTGCTCAGGCATCGGCCTTGACCGGCGTTACGGAAAATGTAGCATGCATGTTATCGAAACTGTAGCAGGAGTCGGGCCCGTGCCAAGGATCGCCCCGATGGAGCCACCCTATCCGCCGGATGTGCAGTCCAGCTTCGACGCCATCATGCGCGGTGCGCCGCCGCTCATGCTCTTCCGCACCCTCGCGGCCAGCGCGCGGGCGTGGACCAAGTTCTGCGCCGGCTCCCTGCTCGACCGTGGCCCGCTTAGCCTGAGGCAGCGCGAGCTGGTGATCGACCGTACCTGTGCGCTCGCCGGTTGCGAGTACGAGTGGGGTGTGCACATCGCGATCTTCGCCGGCCCCGCCGGCCTCACGCCCGAAGAGGTCGCCGCAACGGCGGGTGCTGGCTCGTCCGCGCCGGGTTGGAGCGAAGCCGAACGCGCGCTGCTCATCGCCGTCGAGGCGCTGCACGCACGTGCGACCCTGAGCGACGCAGAGTTCGCCGCGCTCAGCGCCCACTACAATACGGACCAAGTGCTGGAGGTGCTGCTGCTGTGCGGCTTCTACCGCATGGTGGCCTACGTCGCGAACGGCCTGGATCTGCCGCTGGAGCCCGATGCGGCGCGATTCGCCGCTAGATCTTCTCGCTGAGCTTGATCGCCGCGCGGCACCCGGCGGTGATGACGGCGCTCAGCAGGCGGTGGCCCGGCGCCTCGCGGGCGCCTTCCTCGATGGCCAGGTCGCGGTGGGCCAGTTCCTCGTCGCGGAACTTCGCCAGCTCCGCCGCCAGGTCGGGATCGCGCTCGGCGAGTTCGGCGATCTGGCCCGCGTAGTGCTCCTCGATCACGGTTTCGACCGCCTCGGTGCAGGCGTGCGCGGCCTTCTCTCCCAAGAGGGCGGTTCCGGCGCCGAGCGCGAAGCCGGCCAGCCGCCAGACCGGGGCGAGCGCGGTAGGCCGCACCCGCCGCTCGGTCAGCAGGTGGTCGAAACGCGCCAGGTGTACGGCCTCCTGGCGTTCCATCTCGGCGAAATGGCGCGCGGCCGGGCTCCGGCCCATCACCACCTGTTGGCCGCGGTAGATCTGCACGGCCGCCAGCTCGCCGGCGTGGTCGACGCGCAATATTTCGGCGAGGCGGGCGGGGCCGGCGCCGCGGCCAGGCTTTTGCGGGATCGGCTTCGGGGGGATCGGCTTGGCGCTCATCGTTTCCCGTGCTCCCGGATGGCGGCCAGGACGCTTACCCCCGCGAGTCCTAGCGAGATCAGGGCGTTCCAGCCGGCCATCGAGAGGCCCGCCAGCCGCCAGGCGGCGTCCTCACAGGAGGGCGGCTTGTAGGTCGCGCCGTTCAGCATCGCGCGCATGTCCTCGATGCTGAACGTGCCGACACCGGAACAGGTCTGCGGCCCGGGCCAGAACTTCCACTCCGCGCCGGCATGGTAGACCGCGACCCCGCAGCTCGCCGCGAAGCCAAGCGCCAGGACCCAGCACGTCGCCGCCCGCCAGCGCGGCCCGCCCGGCATTCGCACCAGGATCATGAACGCCAGGCCTAGCGCCAGGATCGCCCAATACACCTCCCGCTGGCGCAGGCAGAGCATGCAGGGCGCGTAGCCTCCGAACCTTTCGAAGGCGTGCGCCGTAGCCAGCATGGCGACGGCGACGACCACCGCGCACAGCCGCCAGCGCTCGAGGAAAGGGTGGAGCAGGTTGGTCATCGGCCCGCCTTATGGACCAATCGCGGCGGTTAGAAAAAGACCTTGAGCGCCACGATCCCGCCG
Source organism: uncultured Phenylobacterium sp. (assembly GCF_902826855.1). Classification (GTDB taxonomy): domain Bacteria; phylum Pseudomonadota; class Alphaproteobacteria; order Caulobacterales; family Caulobacteraceae; genus Phenylobacterium. Next base: position 2,365 of record NZ_CADEGK010000267.1, read on the forward strand.
ACGATCAGCACCAGCAGCAGCACGCTGTACAGGTTCAGCCGCCGCTCGAACTCCTCCAGCATAGCGGGCCCAAAGTACTTCAGCACCGCCGCGACGGCGAAGAAGCGGAATCCGCGGGTCAGCACGGAGGCCCAGACGAAGGTGAAGAGGTCGAACCGGGCAAGTCCCGCGGTGATGGTGACGAGCTTATAGGGGATCGGTGTCGCGCCTTTGATGAGGATCACGGCCAGTCCCCACTGGTCGAACCACTTCTGGAACTCGGCTTGCCCTTCCGGGTGGCCGAAAATGCGCAGGATGGCCTGCCCGAGCGGCTCCAGCCACACCCCGATAGCGTATCCTAGCAGTCCGCCAAACACCGAGGCGATCGTGCAGATGCCCGCATAGACAAACGCCTTGTCGCGACGCGCCAGGACCATCGGCCCCAGCATCACGTCGGGAGGGATCGGGAAGAACGAGCTCTCCGCGAACGAGATCACCGCGAGCGAGGCCGGTGCGTGACGCGAGCCCGCAAGCCGCATCACCCACCCGTACATTTTTCTGAACATGCGCGATCCAGGGGAGGGATTCTGGCGTTCCGCCTAGCAAGCCCTGCGCCGGTTGTCTTCGCGCTTCCGCAAAGTCGTTGCAAATGATACTAAGTGGACAAGGACAGGAGACCCCGATGAACGCCCAGGCTTCGACTCCCGCACGCGACCTGTTCGACAACCCCCTCGGCACCGATGGGTTCGAGTTCGTCGAGTTCACGTCCCCCGAGCCCGAGCGGCTGAAGGATCTGTTCGAGAAGATGGGCTTCACAGCGGTGTCCCGGCACCGCTCGAAGAACGTGCTGCGCTTCCGCCAGGGCGACATCAACTTCATCCTGAACATGGAGCCTTCCGGTCAGGCCGCGGCGTTCCGCGAGGCGCACGGTCCCTCGGCCAACGCCATGGCCTTCCGCGTCCGCGACGCGGCCAAGGCGCTGAAGCTGGCCGTCGAGCGCGGCGCGCAGCAGGTGCGAGGTCCGGTGGGGCCCATGGAGCTGAATATCCCGGCCATCGAGGGCATCGGCGGGTCCAACCTCTACCTGGTCGACCGCTATGGCGCGCAGGAAATCTACGACGTGGACTTCACGCCCATCCCGGGGGCGGAGGACGCGCGCGCGCGAAACGAAGTGGGCCTGACCTACCTCGACCACCTGACCCACAACGTCCACCGCGGCCAGATGACCAAGTGGGCGGAGTTCTATGAGCGCATCTTCAACTTCCGCGAGATCCGATACTTCGACATCGAAGGAAAGCAGACTGGACTGGTCTCCAAGGCGATGACCAGCCCGGACGGTAAGATCCGCATCCCGTTGAATGAGAGCCGGGACGAGCACTCGCAGATCGAAGAGTTCCTGAAGGACTACAAGGGCGAGGGCATCCAGCACATCGCCCTGGGCGCCGGGGACATCTACGAGTCGGTGGAAACCATGCGCGACCGCGGCGTGACGTTTCAGGACACCATCGACACCTACTTCGACGGCATCGACGCGCGGCTGCCCGGTCACGGCGAGAATGTGAACCGCCTGCGGGCGGACCGCATCCTGATCGACGGCGCGCCCAGCGAGGGGCAGGGGCTCTTGCTGCAGATCTTCACCGAGAACATGGTCGGCCCGATCTTCTTCGAACTGATCCAACGCAAGGGCAACGAGGGCTTCGGGGAGGGCAACTTCAAGGCCCTGTTCGAGTCGATCGAGCTGGACCAGATGCGCCGGGGCGTGCTGCCGGCGAAGGACTGACCGAAGGACCTGGGGATGGCGGAGCGATACCGGCCGAAGTGGGCGCTGGTGGCGCACGGTGGCGCGGGCGCCGTCGCGCGCGGGCTGCTGTCGTCCGAGCAGGACGCCGCCTATCGCGGCGCGCTCTCCACCGTCGCGCGGGCCGGCAGTGAGGTGCTCGCCGCCGGCGGCTCGGCGATGGATGCGATCGAGACTGCGATCTGCCTGCTGGAGGACGATCCCCTGTTCAACGCCGGCCGCGGCGCGGTGTTCACCGCCCAGGGGCGCGTAGAACTGGACGCCTCGATCATGGACGGCGCGGATCTGGCGGCAGGGGCCGTAGCGGGGCTTTCCACCACCCGCCATCCGATCTCGGCCGCGCGGGCGGTGATCGACGGCTCGGGCCACGTCCTCCTGGGCGGCGAGGGCGCCGAAGCCTTCGCCCGCAGCCGGGGCTTGGAGCAGGTCGACCCGAGCTATTTCTTCACCGAAGAGCGTTGGCGCAGCCTGGAGCGGACACTGTCGAAGCTGGGCCTGCCGATCCCGCCCCGGCCGTTCGGCCCCCCGGAGGCCGACGAGGGTCGCGCAGCCCTGGCGCACGACGAGGGCAAGCATGGGACCGTGGGCGTCGTCGCCCTGGACCAGGCCGGTCATGTCGCCGCCGGGACGTCCACGGGCGGGACGACGGCCAAACGCTGGGGCCGGGTGGGCGACAGCCCGCTGATCGGCGCGGGGACCTACGCCTCTGACCGGGGCTGCGCGGTCTCCTGCACCGGCGAGGGCGAGTACTTCATCCGCCTCGGCGTCGCCCAGCGCATCTGCGCGCTGGTGGAGTACAAACGGATGGGGCTGCAGGCCGCCGTCGACCAGGTGGTCCAAGGCGACCTGACGGCGCTGGGCGGGGAGGGCGGCGTCATCGCCTTGGCTCCGGACGGCCAGATGGCCTGGAGCTTCAATACCAAGGGCATGTACCGCGCCCGCATCGCCGAAGGCGAACCGCTGCTGGTGAGCCTCTACAGGGACGAGGGCTGAGATGGCCAAGGGTGACTGGATTCCCATCCGCGGGGCGCAGGGGACGCATTCGCGCCAAGCGCACGCCGACCTGCCGGCGGGGACCTACGAG
>NZ_CADEGK010000268.1 GCF_902826855.1 uncultured Phenylobacterium sp.
GCCGGCGCGTCCGGCCGTTTGCTCCCCGCCTCCATGTAGGGAAACTGGTAGCGCAGGGTGGCCACGCCCAGGGCCTCCAGCCCGTCGGCGATCGCCGCCATCGACCGGTGTGTCATCCCGGCGCCGGCGCCGTGCGCCAGGACCAGGCAGGCGCTCGCGCCCGCAGGGGCCTGCCAGAGGCCGGAGACGGTCTGGCCGGGCTTGATCTCGATGGTGACGGCTTCGGCGCTCATGGCGTGACCATAGACGATCCGCGCCGGCCTCTGCATGCTTGCGCCGACATGGCCTCCGGCATCGACAAGTACCGCGCCAAGCGCCGCTTCGGCGAGACCCCGGAGCCGGCCGGCAGCATCGGCCAATCCGACACGCCGATGTTCGTGATCCAGAAGCACCACGCGCGCCACATGCATTACGACCTGCGCCTGGAGATGGGCGGTGTGCTGAAGAGCTGGGCGGTGCCGGAGGGGCCCTGCCTCGACCCCAAGGTGCGCCGCTTCGCCAAGCTCGTGGAGGATCATCCGATCGAGTACGGCTCCTTCGAAGGCCGGATCCCCGACGGCAACTACGGGGCCGGCTCGGTGATCATCTGGGACCGCGGCGAGTACGTGACCCTCGACGATCCCGAGAAGCTGATGGCGTCCGGAGAGATCAAGTTCCGTCTCGTCGGCCAGAAGCTCACCGGCGGCTGGACCCTGGTCCAGCTCAAGGACGATCCTACCAACTGGCTCCTGATCAAGGAGCGCGACCCCTCGGCCCGCCCGCTGGCCGACTACGACGTCCTGGTCGAGCAGCCGGACAGCGTGGTCAGCGGCAAGCCGGTGGACGAACCCGAGGCCGCCCCGCGGCGGGCGGTGAGGCGCAAGGCAGCGGGGAAGCTGGCCGGCGCCCTGGCGGCGCCGATGCCGGGGAAGTGGAAGCCGCAGCTGGCCGGCACGGCCGAGGCCCCACCGCGCGGAAAGGGCTGGATCCACGAGCTGAAGTACGACGGATACCGGACCCTCGTCTTCTTCGAGGCTGGCAAGGTCCGCCTGATCACCCGCAACGGCCACGACTGGACCCACCGCTACGGCGCGCTGGCCAAGGCGTTCGAGAAGCTGCCGTGCAAGAGCGCCATTCTCGACGGCGAGGTGGTGGTGCAGGACGCCCGCGGGGCCACCGCCCTCGACCTCCTCGAGCGCGCGCTGTCGGAGGGCGACAGCCATGCGATGACCTATTTCGCCTTCGATCTCGTCTACTTGGACGGCCACGACCTCTCCGCGACGCCGCTGATCGAGCGCAAGCGGGCGCTGGAGGGGCTGATCAGCCCGCTGATGGACGCGAAGTCCCAGATCCAGTTCAGCGACCACGTGGCGGGCGACGGCGAGCCGCTGTTCGCCCAGGCCAGCCGCATGGGCCTGGAGGGGATCGTCTCTAAGCGGGCGGATGCGCGATACGTACAGTCCCGGTCCACCAGCTGGGTGAAGGTCAAGCGGGTGGAGGTTGGCGAGTTCGTAGTCATCGGCTTCATGTCCAACATGCCCAAGGCCGCCTCGTCGCTGATCGTCGCCGAGGAGCGGGGCGGGGAGCTGGTCTACGCCTGCCGGGTCGGCTCCGGGATCGGCGACGCCAAGGCCCGCGAGCTCTACGCCGCCATGTCCGGCGCGATCATCGATAAGCCGGTGGTGGCCGTGCCGAAGACGCCGGGCGCGGTCTGGGTCGCGCCCAACTGGACCGCGGAGGTCGGGTACCGCAGCCGCTCGGCCATCGACGCGCCGCGCGCACCGGTGCTGCTGGGTTTTGCGCCTCGCAAGGCCGCGCGGCCGAAGGCGGTGAAGCCGCGGCTGGTCAGCGACCGCGACCTGGCCGGCATCCACCTCACCAACCCGCAGCGCGAGTTCGTGGGTCCCGATGGTCCGCTGGGGGTGACCAAGCTGGACCTGGCGCTCTACTACGCCCGGGTCGGCGACTGGCTGCTGCCGGAGCTCATCCGCCGGCCGCTGACGGTGATCCGCTGCCCGAGCGGGGACCTGAGGGAGCTGTTCTACCAGCGCCACGCCTTCACCGGTCTGCCGGCCGGCATTCAGACCATCGAGCTCTCCGATGAGGAAGGCCGTAACGCCTACATCGCGGTCACCGAGGCCAAGGGTTATCTGGCCTTGCCGCAATTCGGGGCGGTGGAGTTCCACCTCTGGGGTTGCCGGATCGACGATCCCGAGCACCCGGACCGCATCGTCTTCGACCTGGATCCCGACGAGGCCCTGCCGTGGACGCGGGTGTGCGACGGGGCGGAGGTTCTGCGCGATCGTCTGCAGGCTATGGGCCTCACCCCCTTCCTGCGCACCACTGGCGGCAAGGGGCTGCACCTGATCGTGGCGCTGACCGCCGGCCACGACTGGCCGACGGTGAAGGGTTTCGCCGAGGCGGTCGCCCGCGCGGTGGCGGGCGACGCGCCCGGGCTCTTCACCGCGGTGGCGTCGAAGGCCCAGCGCAAGGGTCGGAGCTACGTCGACTACCTGCGCAACGGCCGGGGCGCGAGTGCGGTGGCGTCGTACTCGCTCCGGGCCCGGCCGGACTTCCCGGCCGCCACGCCGATTGCCTGGGAAGAGTTGCGCAAGCTGTCAGGGGGCGACGCCTTCAACCGTCTTTCAGTGGTGAAGCGCCTGGAGACACTGGCCCAGGACCCCTGGGATGAGCTATTATCAAGTTCTGTAAAGATTAACGCTAAGATGCGACGTGACGTCGGAATGAAGGCTTAGGGGATCGCAGATGGCCGGGCGTGCAAGTTGGAAGGGTTACCTGAAGCTGTCGCTGGTCAGCTGTCCGGTGAAGCTCTTTCCGGCAACCTCCTCCACCGCGGGGAAGATCTCCTTCAACCTTCTGCACAAGGACACGCTGAACCGCGTGTCGCAGAAGTACCACGACCCCGAACTCGGTGAGATCGACCGCGCCGACCTGGTGAAGGGCTACCAGTTCGAGAAGGACCGCTACGTGGTGGTCACCGCCGACGAGCTGGACGAGATCGAGATCGAGTCCTCCAAGACCATCGACATCGACGGCTTCGTCGACGCGAACGACATCGACCCGATCTACTACGACAGCATGTACTACCTGGCGCCCGACGGCCCGATCGCCGAGGAGACCTTCGCCGTCATCCTCGAGGCGATGCGAAAGGTGGGCAAGGTGGCGATCGCGCGCATCGTGCTCTCCGGCCGCGAGCGGCTCGTGACGGTGCAGCCGATCGAGGATGGGTTCCGGCTCACCACCCTGCGCTCCGCCAAGGAAATCCGCGAGCCGGCCAGCGCGCTGGACAAGCTGAACGCCAAGATCGCCGACGACATGCTGGCCATGGCCAGCCAGATCATCAGCTCCAAGCCGGCGGCCTTCGCGCCCGAGGCGTTCGAGGACCGCTACGAGGAAGCCCTGCTGGCCCTGGTGCGCTCCAAGATCGCCGGCGGCCAGCCGGTGATCTCCAAGGCCCCCGAGCGCGGCAATGTCGTGAACCTGATGGACGCGCTGAAGCGCTCCATCGAGGAAGAACGCCGCCCGCCGGCCCCGAGCCTGGCCAAGCCCGCCAAGGGCGCCGCGGCGAAGAAGGCCGGCAAGACCGCCGCCGAGGCCGCTCCCAAGGCCCCTCTGGCCGCCAAGCCGGCGCGGAAGAAGGCGACCGCCGGCTCCTGACCTCCTATTGGCTGGGCCCATGGACCTGCGCGACCGTGCGATAGCCCTCTACGGCCGGTTCTCGCACGGGACCCGCGATGCTCTGGCGCGCCGGATCGAGGCGGCCGGCGGCCAGGTCGCACGCGATTTCACTCGCCGCAGCGACGCCCTGGTGGTGGGCGCGCTGGCCGCCCCGCTCGCGGACTCCGGCGGACTCTCGGCGCGGATCGCGGCGGCCCGGGCGCGCGGCGTCCCGGTGATGGGGGAGCGGGCGTTCACCGCCGCCCTGGCCGGCGAGGCCGCCGCTGCGCCCGCCACCCTGCCGCTTGCCACTGCGCTCGCCGACACCCGCATGACCGCCGCCGATGCGGAGGTGTTGGCTGCTTTCGATCTGATCGGCCTCAACGGCTCGGCGTGCCGCTTCGGCGACGCGGCGGTCATCCGCACGGCTGCAGAACTCGTGGCCCATGGCCGCAGCCTGGGCGAGGCGGTGCGCATCCTGGCCCGCGCCCGCGACCTCAGCCCCCGCGGCCGCCACCGGATCGTGCTGACGCCCACGGGCGAGGCGGCGCTGCAGTGGCCTGACGGCCTCACCACCCTGGAGGGCCAGGGGGTCCTGGCGCTGGACGAGGCGCACGCCAGCGTCGACGACCTGTTCGAGGCCGCCGCGCTGGCAGAGGCGGATGGCGATGGTTCCGAGGCCGCGCGGCTGTACGACCTTTGCATACGCGCCGACCGGCGCGATCCCATCGCCCCCTACAACCTGGGCAACCTGCGTCTCGCCGAAGGCGCCTTCGATCAGGCCGCACTCGCCTATCAGCAGGCGCTCAGCCGCGACCCCGGGTTCGTCGAGGCCCGCTACAACCTGGCCCAGGCCCTGGAGGCGGCCGGACGCCACGGCTCCGCCGCCACTGAGCTTGCCCGCGTGCTCGACGCCGATCCGGCCCACGCCGACGCGGTCTTCAACCTGGCGCAGATCCTGATGCAGACCGGCGACCTGGCCGCGGCCAAGGGCCTCTACGAACGCTACCTGGCGCTGGGGCCGCCGGACGACTGGGCCCAGACGGCCAGGCGCGCCATCCACTATTGCACGGCGAATGCCCGTCCCTGAGGCCGGGACTCCGGCCCTGCGCAAGCCGGGAGGGCGTTGTGGGCCGGAGCGCGCCCGTCTCGCTTCGCTCGCCACCTCCCCAGACCCCGACGGAGTGGCTATATCCGGACCATGTCGGAAGCCCCCACGGCGCCCCTGAAGGGCGCTGCGCTCATCAAGGACGAGGTCAAGCGCCTGCCGGACCGGCCGGGTGTCTATCGGATGATGGGCGAGGACGGGGAGGTCCTCTACGTCGGCAAGGCGCGGTCGCTGAAGAAGCGGGTGATCCAGTACGCCCAGGGCCGCTTCCACACCCAGCGCATCGCCCTGATGGTCGACCAGACGCGGACCATGGAGTTCGTCACCACCCGCACCGAGACTGACGCGCTGCTGCTCGAGATCAACCTGATCAAGCAGCTGAAGCCCCGCTTCAACGTCCTGCTGCGCGACGACAAAACCTACCCCTACATCCGGCTCACG
>NZ_CADEGK010000269.1 GCF_902826855.1 uncultured Phenylobacterium sp.
CCTGATCGAAGACGCCCAGCCGGTGGAGTTCGGCGAACCGCTCGCCATCATCGAATAGCCGCATGTTCGAGAAAATCCTCATCGCCAACCGGGGCGAGATCGCACTGCGCGTCCACCGGGCGTGCAAGGAGATGGGCATCTCCACGGTGGCCGTGCATTCTGAGGCGGACTCCAGCGCCATGTGGGTGCGCCTCGCCGACGAGAGCGTCTGCATCGGCCCGGCGCCGGCGGCCAAGAGCTACCTGCACATTCCCGCCATCATCGCCGCGTGCGAGATCACCGGCGCCCAGGCCGTGCACCCCGGTTACGGCTTCCTGTCGGAGAACGCCCGTTTCGCCGAGATCGTGAACGCCCACGGCTACACCTTCATCGGGCCCAAGCCCGAGCACATCCGCATGATGGGCGACAAGATCACCGCCAAGCAGGCGGTGAAGGCCGCCGGCATCCCGGTGGTCCCCGGCTCCGACGGCGCGATCACCACCGAAGAAGAGGCGATCGCCGCGGCCAAGGCGATCGGCTTCCCCGTGCTGATCAAGGCCGCGGCCGGCGGCGGCGGGCGCGGCATGAAGGTGGCCAAGACCGAGGACGACCTCATCGAGGCCGTGCAGACCGCCCGCTCCGAGGCCAAGGCGGCGTTCGGCGACGACGCGGTCTACATGGAACGCTACCTCCAGACCCCGCGTCACATCGAGCTGCAGGTGATCGCCGATAGCTTCGGCAACGTCTGCCACCTGGGCGAACGCGACTGCTCACTGCAGCGGCGTCACCAGAAGGTGCTGGAGGAGGCGCCCTCCCCGGCCATCGACGCGGCCACTCGGGCCAAGATCGGCAAGGTCGTTGTCGATGCCGTGAAGGCCATCGGCTACCTGGGCGTCGGCACCATCGAGTTCCTGTACGAGAACGGCGAGTTCTTCTTCATCGAGATGAACACCCGCCTGCAGGTGGAGCATCCGGTCACCGAGGCCATTACCGGCATCGACCTGGTGCGCGAGCAGATCCGCATCGCCGCGGGCCTGCCGCTGTCGTTCAAGCAGTCCGATGTGGTCTTCGAGGGCCACGCCATCGAGTGCCGGGTGAACGCCGAGAACCCGAAGACCTTCGTCCCCTCGCCGGGCCTGGTCACCGACTATCACGCCCCCGGCGGCCTGGGCGTGCGTATGGATAGCGCCCTCTACGCCGGCTATTCGATCCCGCCTTACTACGACAGCCTGATCGGCAAGCTTATCGTCCACGGCCGCGACCGCGAGGAATGCATCGCCCGCCTCAACCGCTGCCTGGGCGAGATCGTGGTCGGCGGCATCGACACCAACATCCCCCTGTTCCAGGACCTCATCCACCAACCCGACTTCCTGGCCGGCGCCTACGATATCCACTGGCTGGAACGCTGGATGGCGGCGACCGCCTGACGGCCGTTTCCCGGCGCCCGGCGGGCGGCTACACGACGTCCATGTCCGCGTTCGACGCCCGCGATCTGCTCGACTGCTATGCCCAGGGCGTCTTCCCCATGGCCGACGCGCGCGACGACGCGCGGGTCTTCCTGGTCGACCCCGAGCGGCGAGGGGTGATTCCGCTCGACCGTTTCCACGTCTCGCGGCGCCTCGCGCGGACGGTGCGGGGCGATCCATTCGAGGTGCGCGTCGACACGGCCTTCCACGCGGTGGTGCTGGAGTGCGCGGCCTCCGGGCCCGGCCGCACCGAGACCTGGATCAACCGCCCGATCGAGGAACTCTACCTGCAGCTCCACCGCCTTGGGCACGCCCACAGCGTGGAGTGCTGGCAGGACGGCGAACTGGCGGGCGGGCTCTATGGCGTATCGCTGCGCGGCGCGTTCTTCGGCGAAAGCATGTTCTCAAGGCGACGCGACGCCTCGAAGGTGGCGCTGGTGCACCTGGTCGCCCGCCTGATCGCCGGCGGCTATGTGCTGCTGGACGCCCAGTTCATGACCGAGCATCTGCGGCAGTTCGGGGCGCTGGAGATCCTGCGGACGGAGTACCACCGCCGGCTGAGCGAAGCGCTACAGGTCGAAGCGGATTTCTACGGCGTCGGCGCGGCCGCCGGCGTCGCCGGTTCGACGGCTGGCTTCGGCGCCGGCTCGGCCTTGGGCGGGGGCGACGCCGCCTTGGGCGCAGGAGGGGCGGTCGTGGCGGGCGGCAGTTCCAGCACCTTGGGCGCGGGTGGCTTGGCGGCAGGCGGGCGCGGCGCGGCCGCGGCGACCACCGGCGGGGCGCTGGCCCTGCAGCTGATCGCCCAGGCGTCGTAGCCGGGGTGTTGCATGGGATTGAGCGCCGGAGACGCGGCGTACATCCAGCCCTTGAAAGCCTGCTTCGGCGGGGGCGTGAGCCGACCCGGCTGTGCCCGCGGCTGGGCGTCGATGGTCAGGTAAACGATGGAGTCGTCGACGGGCTCGTCCGGCGCGGTGTGCTCGCACGCCCGGACCGTGAAGATCAGCCCACGCCAGCGCACCGGCACGCCCACCCGCGCCTCGAAGCGCAGCGTCTCGGCGGTCACCTTGTCCAGCGCCTGCAGGACCGCGATGTCGTAGCGGCTGCGCGCCATCGGCGGCGCGGGCTTCTCAGGAACGACGGGAGCCTTCGGCGCGGCCGCGACGGGGGCGACGGGGGCGACCTCCTTCGGCTCGGCCGGAGGAGCCACGGGAGGGATGACGGCCACGGGCGGAGCCGCCTCGAGCGGCACGGCCTTTGGCGGCGCAGCCTTGGGCGGGGGCGCAGCTGGGCCTTCGGGAGGCGGCTGAGGCCCCTGCGCCGCGGGTTGCGCCACGACAATGGTGGCCGCCACCGCCGCGAAGCCCAGGCCGAGAGCGGCGCGGCGCTGCAGCTTGGGCAGGATGCGCGATTGACGCATGGCTCAGTCCGGCGCCCAGGCCTCGTAGTCCCCCGTCGCCGCCTGCCGATCGCCGCCGCGTGAGATGGCGCCCTGCGGTTTGCGCGCGTGGATCGTACCGGTGAGGTTGGGCAGGTGCGCCTTCTCCCAGCCCTTCACGGCGAACGGATGGGTCGTGGGCGGGTCGTCGAAGGTGTAGTGCAGCCAGCCGTGCCAGTCCGGCGTCACCTTCGAGGCGTCGGCGTAGCCCTGGTAGATCACCCACCGGCGCTTGCGGCCCGGGTCGTAGGCGTCGCGGGCGTCGCGGGCCTCGTAATACTTGTTACCCAGCTCGTCCTGGCCGATCAGCCGGCCACGGCGGGCGACAGTGAAGTGGATGCCGGTGGTGGCGCCGTTCCACCAGGTGAAGATGGTCTTCAGGACGGACAAGCGAGCCCCTTCGGGTGGCGAATTCGCGCGGACTATAGGCATGTGACCGCGGAGCGTCCAGCACCGGCCCGGAGACCGCCGTCGCGCAATATCTTGGGGATAGGCCATCTGCCACACCCAACATGTATTGCCGGGCGCGCGCGGGGACGCGTAGCCTCGACCCCTCAGGGAGTCGGCGCATGGACCAGGAAACGTCTCGCGCGGGGATCGAAGGGCGCACCCTCGAGCTCGGGGACCGTCTGGTGGAGGTCGAAGTCCCGGCCCACTTCAGCAACGCGCGGGTGGAAGCGTGGATCGACTGGGCCGGTGGACGCACCGACCTCGCCGCCGCGATCCAGGAGTACGCCTATGCCCTGGCGGGCAAGGCGCAGGCCAAGGGCCTGACCCGGGACCTGAAGAGCCGCACCCGCTTCCGCGAGGCGATCAGCGAGGCGATGCTGCTGGGGACCATCGCGTTGGCCCCTGCGGGCGAGCCGCTGGCGACGCTGGAGCCCGGGGATGCCGCGCTGTCCCTTCTCATCGCCGAACACCGTGGCCAGGAGGCCGCGCAAGCGGCGACGCGCCTGCTGGGCGCGCGACTGCAGGCTGTGATGGACGCGATCCTCCGCTGCGATGGGGACCTCGAGGCCTGCGCCGACCCGGCCCGCAACACCAGCCTGGCCCGCGCCGCCGAGGCCGCCCGCGCGGCCGGGGCCGGCGACGTGATGATCCTGGAGGCGATGGCGCTGGCGCGGGCCGGAGAGGCAGCGTGGCGTTGCGCCGCGCCACCCTCCGCGCCGGCAGCGCCGCTGGTGGCGCTGGGCGGCGGGGGCCGGACCCTGGCGCTTGCGGCCTGGACCACCGGCAGGGTGATCGCCGCGGGCGCAACCGAGGGGTCGGCGATCGCCGAGGCCGCGGGCCTGCCCGTGGCCGGCGTGGAGCTGATGGCCGCGTTCCGTGACGGCGCGTTCGACGAGGGGAGCTTCAGGGGTACGGTCGCGCTGGCGGCCCTGGCCCTCGGGGCCGAGACGGAAGGGCCACTGCTGGTGGCGCTGGGCGGCCTCGGCGACTGGCTGGTCGCCCAGGGCTTCGACTACGATAACGACGCGGCCCGCCAGGCGGCGCGCAATCTGGTGCAGGCCGCCCGCGACTCCGTCGAGGACCTGGATCTCGACGTGCGGCTGGGCTTCGTGAACCACCCCGAGCTGGCGCTGCGCCTGGGCTGCCAACTGGACGGCGGGCCGTGGGGCGGGCCGGTGGCCGACGCAGAGCTGGCGGGCGGGGAGACCGTGCGGGTGCTGTCCGAAGCCGCGATCCTCGGCCTTGCCGCCCTGTCCGCCGATGCCGATGCGGCGCGGGCGGTCCTGCTGGGGCGCCGCAGCCTGGCAGACACGCCGGGCGTCAATATCCAGTCGCTGGCCGCACGAGGCTTCACGGCGCTGGAGATCGAGGCGGCCCAGGCGGAACTGCCCTTTGTGCGCGCCCTGCCCCGCGCGTTCGCCCCGGCCGTGGTCGGAGAGGGCTTCCTGCGTGACGTGCTGGGCGCCACCGCCGAGCAGCTGGCCGACCCGGCCCTGGACGTCCTCGCCCTGGCCGGCTTCGACCCAGACGAGATCGCCGCCGCCGAGGCCTTCGTCCTGGGCGCTGCCAGCCTGACCGGCGGCGCCGCCCTGACCGAGACCCAGCAGCGTGTCTTCCGCGCCGCGGGCGAGGTGGGCGTAGAAGCCCACGCGACGATGCTGCGCGCGCTGGCTCCGGTGCTGGATGCGCCGCCGGTGCTCGAGATCGCGCTCCCTTGGGACGCACCTCTGGAGGCCGTCGCTGCATCCTTGGGCGCCGGCCTGCCCGTTCGGGTGCGGCGCGCGGGTCCTCCGGCCTCCGTGGCGCTGGAGATCCCTGCCGTGGCCGACCTCGCCGTGCGACCGCACGCGCCCGAGCCCGAGGAACGCAT
>NZ_CADEGK010000270.1 GCF_902826855.1 uncultured Phenylobacterium sp.
ATCGGCAATCCAATGCGTGCCATCGATGGTGACCAGGCTGATCTGGTGCGACCGCCCGGTGGTCTGGCCCATCAGGTGCACCCGGCCCAGCAGCGCCCGCGCCTCGAACCCGAACGCCTGGAGCGCCGTCAGCAGCAGGCCGTTGATCTCGAAGCAGTAGCCGCCGCGCCGGCGCCGCACCAGCTTGTCGAACACCGCGTCCGGCTCCAGCGAGATGCCGCGGCCCAGCATGATGTCGAAATTCTCGAACGGAATGGCCAGCACCTGTGCGCGCTGCAGCGCGTTCAAACCTTCGACGGTGGGCTCGGGCGGCGCGGTCAGCCCGATGCGCTTCAGATAGGCGTCGGCGTCGAATGCGGTCATGGCGAAACTCCCTCGGCGCGGCAGAAGATAGGATGTGATTCGGTGCCGTCAACATCTCCACAATCGTCATTCCCGCGCACGCGGGAACCCAGCTCTTCGTAAGGCATCGGCCGCTCCTGAACCCCAGATTTTATCGTGATCGAGGCGCACGCGGGCCTCATCCCTTGCCCCGACTGGGTTACCGCGTGCGCGGGAATGACGATGAGGTTAGGGTGGCGAAAACTTCGCTAGGGAGAGCCCGAAAATGACAATGCAAGACCGTTTCCGCCTCGACGGCAAGGTGGCGCTGGTAACCGGCGGCGGGCGCGGCATCGGCCGCGGCATCGCACTGGCGCTGGCCGAGTGCGGCGCCGACGTGGCCGTGCTGGCGCGCCGGCAGGCGGACGTCGACGCGGTGGCGGCGGAGATCGGCGAGCGCGGCCGGCGCGGCCTGGCGCTGACCGGCGACATCATGAAGACCGAGACGCTTCCGGCGGCGCTCGATGCGGTCGTCGGCCATTTCGGCCACATCGACATCATGGTGAACAACGCCGGCGGCAACACCGACCGGCGCGGCTATGCGCTCGACGAGATCACCATGGAGAAATGGGACGAGCAGATCGGCCTCAACATGCGCCACAAGTTCCAGGGCTCCCAGGAAGCGGCGAAGCGGATGCGCGACGGCGGCCGGATCATCAACGTGGTGTCGATCGCCGCGCTCCGCCCTTATCTGGGCTTCGGCGCCTACGGCTCGGGCAATGCCGGCATCATCGCCATGAGCCGGACGCTCGCCGTCGAACTGGCGCCGCGGAAAATCACCGTGAACTGCATCGCGCCCGGCGAGATCTATACGGATCTGCTGACCGAATCGCTGGGATGGGACCAGAAGGCCGCGCAGGATTACGCCGACACGGCCATTCCGCTGGGCCGGATCGGCACTCCGGAGGACGTGGCGGCCGTCGCCGTGTTCTTCGCCTCGCCCGCCGCCGAATGGACCACCGGCCAGTGGGTCGAGGTCTCGGGCGGCCGCAGCTAGACTAGAGCATCGTGCCATTAATCTGATCCATATCCGGCGGCTTTGAAGTAGTTCCAACATTCGGCTGGATCATAGAAGTCGCAGATATCGCCGACGGCCTCGATCAAGGCGTCGAAGGTTCGTGCGGCCGCTTTGCGGAGGTGGGCCTTGAGTTTGGAGAAGGCCATCTCGATCGGGTTCAGATCGGGCGAGTATTGCGGCAAGAACAGCATCCATGCGCCGCGGGCGCGGACTGCGGCTTCGGCCTTGGCACTTTTGTGGACCGAGAGATTGTCGAGGATGACGACATCACCCGGCGCAAGCGTCGGCGCGAGCTGCGTCTCGATGTAGATATTGAAGGCCTCGCGGTCCATCGCGCCGGGGATCACCCATGGCGCCGTCAGACCGTCATGACGCAGACCGGCAATGAAGGTTTGGGTCCCCCATTTGCCGAACGGAGCGCTGGCCTGGAGACGCTTGCCTTTCTTGGCGCGCCCCCGCTGGCGCGTCATCTTGGTGTTGACCGAAGTCTCGTCGATGAACACCAGGCGCGCCGGCTGGCGGCGCATGCGTGGCTGCCTGTGGTCGATCCAGACCCGGCGCCGCTCGGCGACGTCAGCGCGTGCGCACTCCGACGCCATCAGCTGTTTTTTTATATGTGAACCCGGCCCGGCACAGCAGTTTCGAGAGCGACGCGTTGGCGGCGAGCACCCCGCGCTCGCTCTGCAGCCGAGCCGCCAGCTCAGGCATGGTGATGTCGGGCACCGCCTCCACAACCGCAATCAGGTAGTCCAGATGAGCGGCCAAAGGACCCTTGCCCGCCGGACGGCCCTGCTTGCGCGGTGCTGGACTACCCTCGTTCGCGGATCGCGCACTCCAGCGGATCGCAGAACTAACGCTCACCCCAAAACGCTCCGCTGCCTTTCGGCGCGAACTGCCGGCGGCCACCGCCGCCGTAACCCGCAAACGCAAATCATTAGATCGGCAAATACCCATGATCCACCTCCGACCAAAGTGAATCACAACTCTTCAAATCTGGGAATCTGGAGGCTTCTGTGAGGTCGCGCGGCTCTGGCGGCGGTCGAGGGCTGGATCGCGACCTCATTGAAGCCGGATTGAGCGAACCTGCGGGATGGCGCGGGCTGGCTATGGGGATTGAGGCTGTTCGGCCCGGTCCGGGATGCCTCGCTGACGGCGGGCCAGGAGGCCATGGAGCCGTTGGCAGGGTTCGGCGGCCTCACGGGCGCCCCCGATGGTGGCGGCTTTGTCGTTGTCGTGGTCGTTCCGGCCCGGCATGAAGCCGCGCTCGTGGCGAGGCGGCGCGCGGCCTCGGCCGGAGCGCGCGCCGCCCGGTACCAGCAGGTCGATGCGGGTCGGACGCCATGCGGTCATGAGGTGTCCCATTGGCAGGATGGGCGGCATGATTCCGGCCGTGGCAGCGTACCGAGGACGATCATGGCACCGCCGCAGCAGGGGCACCGCTCGGTCGCCGGCACGGTTCCGCCGACGCCGGGTTGCTCTTCCGGGCTCGGCGCCGGCGCCCCGAGCAGCGTGCGGCAGAGCGCGATCTTCGCCGCGCGATGGCCGTTGGCGAGGAAGCCGTAATGGCGGATGCGATGGAAGCCGTCCGGCAGGGTGTGGAGCAGGAAGCGGCGGATGAACTCGTGCGCGTCGAGGGTCAGGGTCTTGGTCTTGCCGTGGTGGCGATAGTCCTTCCAGCGGAAGCCGACCTGGGTATCGGTCAGGCTGACCAGCCGGGAGTTGGCGATGGCGACGCGGTGGGTGTAGCGGCCGAGATAGGCCAGCACCTGGGCGGGGCCGCCGAAGGGCGGCTTGGCGTAGACCACCCATTCGACCCGGCGCCGCTCGGCGAGCCATCGGGTGAAGGCGGCGGGTTCCGCGAGCTTGGCGAGTTCGCCGAAGAAGCCGAGTTGGCCGCTCTCGAAGGCGGCGCGCAGGGCGTCGAGGAACAATCGGCGGAACAGCCGCGAGAGCACGCGCACCGGCAGGAAGAAGCCTGGCCGGCAGGCGACCCAGTGCCTGCCTCCGGCTTCCGCCGGGGCAGGCTCCAGCGACAGCCCGCCGCCCGGCACGACGCAATGGACGTGCGGATGATGGTGCAGGTTCTGGCCCCAGGTGTGGAGCACGGCGACAAGACCGATCTCGGCGCCGAGATGCCTCGGGTCGGCGGCGACCGTGCGCAGCGTCTCGGCCGCGGTGCGGAACAGCATGGCATAGAGCACCGCCTTGTTCTGGAAGGCGACGCCGGCAACCTCGGCCGGGAGCGTGAAGACGACGTGGAAGTAGGGCACGGGCAGCAACTCGGCCTGCCGGGCCGCGAGCCAGTCGGCGCGGGCGTGTCCCTGGCACTTCGGACAGTGCCGGTTGCGGCAGGAGTTGTAGGCCTGGCGGACGAGGCCGCAGTCGGAACAACGCTCGACATGGCCGCCCAGCGCCGCCGTCCGGCACAGCTCTATGGCGCTCATCACCCGCCGCTCGACGCGGCCCAGGTGACCGTCATGCGCGCGGCGATAGTCCTCGCCATGGTGGCGGAACACGTCCGCCAGTTCCAGACCGGCCGGCATGATGCTGGATCACGCCGGTGGCACCACGTCGAGCGAGAGCCTGTCGAGCGGGCTCTCGGTGCGCCGGATCAGGCCGCTCGAGACCCGCGTGTAGCGGGCCGTGCTCGACAGGTTGCTGTGCCCCAGCAGCACCTGGATGATGCGGATATCGGTGCCGCTCTCCAGCAGGTGCGTGGCGAAGCTGTGCCGCAGCGTATGCACCGTCACCCGCTTGGCCAGGCCGGCCGCCGCGCACGCGGAGCGGCAAGCCGCATAAAGCACCTGGACGTCGATCGGCTTGCTCTCGTCACGGCCCGGGAACAGCCATGTCCTGGGGCGGGCGAGGCGCCAGTAGGTGCGCAGCACGCCCAGCAGCTGCGCCGACAGCATGACGTAACGGTCCTTGCCGCCCTTGCCGTGCTCGACGCGGATCACCATCCGGCCGCTGTCGATATCGGCGACCTTCAGGCCGACCGCCTCGGACGCCCGCAGTCCGGCCGCGTAGGCCGTCGTCAGCACGACACGCGTCTTCAGGCTCGGCACCGCTTCGAGAAACCGCACCACCTCGTCGGCGCTCAGCACCACCGGCAACTTGCGCGGCTCGCGCGCATACGGGATCCGCTCGGGAATCTCGCCGTGACCGAGCGTGACACCGTAGAAGAACCGTAACGCGCAGACCGTCTGGTTCAGCGCCGGCCACGAGATGCCCGTCGAGACCAGATGGACCTGGAAGGCCCGTACATCCTCGATATCCAGCCGCTCCGGCGAGCGGCCAAAATATCGGCTGAACTTCGTAACCGCGTGCAGGTAGGATCGCTGCGTCGCCGGCGACAGATTGCGGACGGTCATGTCCTCGATCATGCGCCGGCGCAGGGGGCTCATCTCGGCCATCGGGAGTACTCCTGTCTCTAGGATCGGGCTTCAACAACCGCAATCCTCTCAGACAGGAGCGCTTCCCCCTAAACGCTCACTCAAATCCCGCGTAAGCGGGTTCGTTCAATCCCTCTCGAATCGTGTTTGTCGGCTACCGCTCTAGTTGGTCGATTGTTGATTACCTCGTTCCGCGACCGCGGCCTTCACATTAGCCTCCGCAATCTCCTGAGCGAATGACCGCAACGGGTCGCATGCTGCCTGGCTGTTCAGGGTGGAAAGCGGTCGGTGTCACGTCCGCCGGTCACCCCACGAGACACGGATGGTTGGTTTCAGCTGAAGCACAAAGTCATCCAGCCTGCGCGGCTCTGCAAATTTGATCA
>NZ_CADEGK010000271.1:0-2525 GCF_902826855.1 uncultured Phenylobacterium sp.
CGTGGTCGCGCGCCACCTGGCCCAGCGTGGTGATCGCGCCCGCGAACAGCGTGGCGATCGCCAGCGACCCCAGACGGCGGTCGACCGCGCCGCGCACCCCGATCGCGCCCGTGGCGTCGACGCCGGGCTCCTTCGGCAGGATCAGCGACTTGCCGTTGGGCAGGATCAACCGCTCCCAGGCCACGAAGGCGCGCCGGTCGCCATGTCGGCTCTCGCCCTCGTGGCGGCCGATCAGGCGCGCGCCCTGCGGGATCAGCAGGAAGCGCCCGCTGACGGTGTCGAAGACGTTCTCGGTGACCGTGGCGGTGACGGGGCCGCTGCGCGCGGTGTCGATCGCCGTCAGCAGCGCCGCGGCGATCACGGCCCCGGCCTTGACCTCGTAGGGACTGATCGACGCCTGCAGGGCATGGGTGTTGTAGACAGCGGCCAAGTCGCTCCGGTCGGTGTCGGCGCTGTCGCCGGCGGCCGGGGCCGAGCTCCGCGCCGCCGGGCTTGCGAAGAAGAGGCCCGAGCCCCGCGCGTCACTGGCCAATCCTCCACGCGATGGGCGGGAGGCTTGGCGAGCCCGCGCGGGCGCCGGCGTATTCGCGGGGGTCGGCTCTCGCCCGAGCTCCCGCGGCTCCGGCAACCGGTTGAGGTCGCCGTAGCTGGCCGGCGCGTCGGTGACCTTCTCGCTCGGCCGCACCGTTCCCCGCGTCTCGGTGGGGCGCCCTTCCAGGCGCGCATCATGCGCCCGCGCACGAAGGTCCGGCTGAACCACGAAGGCCCAGGCCAGCGATCCGCCGACCAGACCCATGCCCGCCATCACCACGCCGACCAAGACGCCGCGCCGCAGTCGCACCATGGACGGGCGCGGGGCGCGCGTGTCGAGCGGCGGCATCGCGGCCTTCGGGCGCGGCGCTTCTGGGCCGCCGGTGACGGTCTCGGTCATGACGCAGCTCCGATGCGCTCGATGCGCACGACCTGGGCATGGCGCCCGCCCATGCGCAGTTCCGCCGCGGTCAGAACGCGGTCGACCACCCAGAGGGCGCCCTGCTGGCGGTAGTTCACGAGCTGGGCGTCGCCCGACGGCCCGAGCGCGAACAGCGCCGGCGCCTCGGCGACCGCCATACCCGGCGGGAAGGTGAGGAAGGTGCGGATGCCATCGGTCGCCACGGCCGTCGGAGTCCAGGCCGGCCGGCGGCCTTTGGGACGTATCCGGAAGCCCGCGTCCAGGGGCCCTTGCGGCGCGACCAGCGCGGGCGCCGGCGGCGGCCTATCGGCGGCCGGCGCGGCGGCGTCCAGCACCGCGCCCAGGTCCCAGGTGACGGCGGCGTTGAACGCCTCGGCGTCGCCGCTCCGCAGCTGCACGAGGTAGACGCGGCGGTTGGTGGGCAGGACGAGGTTGGTTTCCAGGCCCCGCGCCAGCGGCTTGATCATCACATGCGCCCGCTGGTCGGGTCCTTCGCCGGACTGGGTCTCGCCGATCTGCCAGCGGACGGTGTCGCCGGCCGCCTTGGAGATCACGGTCTCGCCCCGCGACAGGGTGAGGGTCGTGACGCGCAACGGCGCGGTCCAGACCTCGTAGACCCGCCCAGGGTCGTAGACGAAGACCTGTACCCCGCCGAGAAACGCGCGGGCCCGCGAGGTCTGACGCGCCGAGGAGTTGGCAGCCGCGATCGCCGCCCGCCCGGACGGCGCCGCATCTCGCGCCGGCCCCGCTTCGGACGACACGGCGGGGGCCGGCCGGGCGCGGGCGACCGAGGTCCGGCGCCCCGGATTGGGGATGGGCGCCATGGCCACGAAGGTCCGCGGTCCGGATTCAGGGCCAGCGGGGGGATCGCCTGACGCCTGGTCCGCGGCTGCCGCTGGCGGTGCTTCGGCCCCGTGGACCGACCGGGCGACCGGCGCGCTCGAATCCGGCGCCGCAGCGAGCGATCGGACGGCCGCCGGCGGAGCCGGCGACAGGCCAAGGCGCGACAGGTACGAACACCCGCCGAGCCCGCCCGCGATGATGCAGAGGATCAGGAGGCGTCGGGGGTCCATGACACGTCCTCAATTCGGATGCCGAGAGGGTTCTTCAGCAGCTCGGCCTCGGTCTTCGGCGGCTGCAGCTTGAAGGTGATCAGTGCGCGCCAGCGGTCCTGCGCGGCCTGCTGGCCGTTGACGAACCGGGTCTCGCGCCACTGGAGGTCATAGGTGCGCCCGCTGCGGCGCACGACGTTCAGGATCTCGACGTTGACCGCCTCGCGTCCGACCTCGGCGAAGGGGTCGTGGGCCTGCGCCCAGGCGTTGAGGAAGCCCGCGGACTTCGGCGTCACCAAGTCGTAGGCGGCGAGCCAGTTCTGCCGGATGACGACCGGGTCCGTCGACTTGGCCCGGACGCTGCGGATCCAGGTCGCCAGGGCATGGCCGATCTGCGCCTGGGTCGGCTCGTAGCGCCCGTCGAGGGCGGTGATCCGCTGGGTCTGGCCCCACTGGCTGACCTCCACCACGAAGGGCTTCACCACCGCCTGCTGCGCCTGCATCCACCAGCCGGCGCCGAG
>NZ_CADEGK010000271.1:2535-5166 GCF_902826855.1 uncultured Phenylobacterium sp.
GCGGGGAAGGCGGCGACGGCCAGGTTGGCGAAGGCCATCCGCCGCCAGTTGCGGGCATGGGCCAGGCTCAGGCCCATGCGCTCGTCCCAGACCTGGCCGGCGCGCTGGTAGGGCGTCGCGACCGGTGTCGCGGACAGGGCGCGCTTCGGTCGGAAGAAGGGGTGCATGGCGTCAGGTCTCCTCGTCCCTGAGCTGCGGCGAGAGCGCTCCGGAGGTCTCGTTGCCCGGCAGCAGCGCGCGGCCTGCGTTGGCGACGAAGAAGGCCTGCAGCGCCGCGCCCCGGCCGCCTCGCGCACCGGCGCCGCCGGCCCGTTCGCCGCCCTGCGCCGCGCGGTGGAAGTCCCGGCGCGCCGCTTCGCGCTCTTGCGCGATCGTCGATGACGGGCGTGCGGGTCCGTTCGCCGGGGCGGCCTTGGACGACGCCGAACCGGCGCCACTGCCACCGCCACCGTCGGGCGGGCCGGACGGTCCCGGGGTCCAGCGCGCGGCGCTCTCCCCGACGCCTGGCGCGCCACCCCCCGCAGGCGAGGGCCCGCGAGGTGTCGGGTCGTTTGACGGCGGCGGACCACCGGCCGGAGATGGCGGGGACCGCCCACCCATGGCCCCCGCGGCGGCGCGCGACGGCCCCGCGATGCGGGCGGCCGCGGCGCCGATCCCGGTGATGCTGGCGACGGCGCCCACGGCCGCCCCGCCCAGGGCCAATGCACCGGACGCCAGGGCGCCGGCGCCGAGCGCCGGCCCGCCGCTGACCAGGGCGGCGGCCAAGTTGGGGATGAACAGCGCCAGCATCGCCAGCAGCAGAGAGGCCGCGAGGATGGCGAGCGCCTCGTAGAGGTCGGGATTGCCAGACGGCTGCAGCTGGTCGAAGACCGAGCGGGCGCCGGAGACCACGATCGCCAGGGCCAGCACCTTCAGCCCGGAGGACACCACGAACCCCAGCGGGCGTTCGGCGAGGAAGGAGGATTTCGACCAGATGCCGAACGGCAGCAGCACGAACCCGCCCAGGGTGACGATCTTGAACTCCAGCAGGGTCACGATGATCTGCAGCGCCAGCACCGCGAAGGCGAGCATGATGCCGATCATCGCCAGCCCCAGGATTAGGGCGTCGGTGAGGGCGCCCGCGACGTCGAGGGGGTTGTTGACCGGGGCCGGCGTCTCGCCCAGCGCCTTCACGATCTCCCAGCCCTGCTCGAGGATGGCGCCGGGGTTCAGGAAGTCGGCGCGGCTCAAGCTGCCGCCACCCGCGCGCAGGCCCAAATCCACGAACCCGGCCTGGATGACGAGGGACAGGTTCTCCCAATCGTTGATGAGGTAGGCGAACGCCCCGATCAGGAGGACCTTGCCGAACCCGCTGGCCAGCACCTCGCGGTTCGACGACAGCGCCCACTGGATGCCGGTCAGCGCCACCACGAGGGCGATCATCACTCCAAAGACGCCATTGACCGGCCCTTGGAGCGCCGCGAAGCCCGCTGAGACGGTGTTCGAGAACACCGTCATCAGGTCGTTCGGCGTCTGCATGCTGACGTTGGCCATAGCGTCTGATCACCGACGCGCGGGGCTGTAAGGATCGAAGTCGGGGTTCGCGATGGTCGTGCCTTCGCGTCCCCAGAACTGCTTGCGCGCCTCCGCCCCGGCCGCCTTGTCGGCGGCGCGCTGGGCGCTTTCGGCGGCGAGCAGTCGCGACTGCGCCATCAGCAGGGTGCGCATGGAGCCCAGGTCCTCAGCCAGGACCGCGAGCACCTGGGTGGAGGATTGGATCGCCGCCGTCTGCCCGTCGGCGCGCTGGCTGGCGTTGATCGCGCCTTCCAGCCTGCCGGTGCGCCCGCGGCTGAGCCGTTCCAGTTCCGCCGCCGTGCGCGCCAAATCCTGCGCAGTCTCGCGGGCCCGGGTGTTGCGCGCCCGCGCCTGCTCGAGCGCGCGCCGGGGATCGAGGCCGTCGACCGCCGTGGGGTAGATCTTCTCGAAGTCGGTCTGCAGGCCTTCGATGTCCGAGGCCACGCCGCGAACGGAGCGGGCCAGCTCGCCGATTTCGCGCAGGGTCGAGGAGGTCTCCGCCAGGTGACTGTAGGGCGAGGCGGCGAGCTGGCGGGCTTCGTTGGCGAGCATCCGCGCTTCGTTGGTCAGGCTCTCCAGCTGCCGCGCGGCCTGCAGGGCGTTCTCGAGGTGGTTCTTCGGATCGAACACCACCTGCTGGGCCTGCGCGGGCCTGGGGTCCGAACAGGCGCAGAGGACGAGGACCAGCGGCGCGAGCGCCGCCAGGAACCTATTCCGCGGCGAGCGCTTGGCCCGCGACCGCGTCGAAGAGCGCGTCGACATGAGCAAATCCCTTGGCTGCGAGGAAGGCGCGGGCGAACCCTTCCGGACCCGCGCGGAGGAGGATGTCGTCGATGAGGGCCTGGTCTTCGGGGGAGGACGCGCCGCAGAAGGCGAGCCCGGCGCCGGAGAGCTTCAGGTCGAACAGCCGGCGGCCCTGGGGCTGGCGCCAGTAGTAGGCGCGCTTGGGCGTCGCGAAGGCGATCAGCTCGAGCTGGCGGCGGGTCAGGCCGAAGGCCGCGTAGAGCGCCGCCGAGGCGGGCTCGAGCGCGCGAGGGTTGGGCAGGAAGACCTGCGTCGGGCAGGACTCGATCAGGC
>NZ_CADEGK010000272.1 GCF_902826855.1 uncultured Phenylobacterium sp.
ATCGCTGCCTGTGCGCTGGGCGGCGCTCCGCTGCGCTCGGGTTTGGACTCGGCGCTGACGGGGACGCTGTCCTTCGCGAACGGCGCCGTCGCTTCCAGAGTTGCGGGCTTGTTCCACGACGGCACGGGGCGGCCGATGGCGGTGGTGATGCTGCTAGGCTTGGTGGGCTCGGCCGCCGCCCTGCGCTGGCTGGCCCTCCCGAAGTCGGGTCAGGCTTAGGGATCGACCCCGCGCGCCGCCCAGGCCAGCACGGCCCAGCCCGTCAGGAACAGCAGGCCGCCGATCGGCGTCACCATCCCCAGCCAGCGCGGCCCGCCCAGCGCCATGGCGTAGAGGCTGCCGGAGAACAGCACCACGCCTGAGAGGAAAAAGGCTGGCGCGAAGCGGGCGCGCCGCGCGCCCACCTGCATGAAGGTGGCGCTGGCGAAGGTCGCCATGGTGTGCATGAAGCCGTACATCGCCCCGGTGCGCAGCCACTCCTGGGCCTTGGGATCGGAAATCCCATGGGCGGCGAAAGCGCCGATGGCCACGGCGACGAACCCGCCCGCCGCCGCCAGGGTCATCCAGTTGCGGCGGCTCCAGAGTGGCATCACCCCCACACCTGCGGCCGGCGGTCCTTCCACGGCGCTTCCTTCTCCAACTGCCCGGCCAAGCGGAAGAGGGTGGCTTCGTCGGCGTATTTGGCGGTGAACATCATGCCGATGGGCAGGCCCGAGGCGCTCATCTGCAGGGGCAGGCTCATGGAGGGCTGGCCGGAGAAGTTGAACGGCGGCGTGAATGGGAAGACGCGTCCCTGGCGACGGTTCACTTCCCGGGGTTCCAGGTTCACCGGGTCGATGTGCCCGATCTCCGGGACCGGCGTGCCCATTACGGGCGACAGGTAGACATCGATGTCCTCGAAGCAGGCCACCACCTGGCGGGCCAGCATGCGGGTGTCCTGCAGGGAGCGCATGACGTCGGCGCCGGTCTGACGGCGTCCGGCCTTGAGCGAGGCCCAGGTCAGCGGCTCCAGCTCGTGCGGCTCCGGTTCGCGCCCGACCTGTTCGATCAACCGCGCCATGCCCGCGGCGAAGTTGGCGGCCGAGGCGGCGCCGCGGGAGGCGTAGAGCGCGCGGTAGTCGATGCCGAGGCCGCGCTCGAACACCTCGTGGCCAAGGCCCTTGAGCAATGTGGCCGTGCGCTCGAGCGCGGCTTGGATCTCCGGCTCGATCGGGCGGCCCGAGGGCGTCTCCGACGACCACGCGATGCGCAGCTTGCCGGGGCTGCGGGAGACCTCATCGAGGTACGGCCGGTCCTTCGGCGGGGCGGGGTAAGGGGATCCCGGCTCGGGGATGCCGGTGGCGTCCAACATGGCGGCGCTATCGCGCACGGTGCGGCTAACGACGTGGTCGACCACGTTGCCCATGGCGTAGTCGTAGCCGTCGGGCAGGTTGGGGTTGCGGTCGCGCGTCACCTTCAGGCCCACCAGGCCGCAGCAGGCGGCCGGGATGCGGATCGAACCCAGGCCGTCGGAGGCGTGGGCCAGCGGGACCATGCCGGCCGCCACCGCGCTGGCCGATCCGCCCGACGAGCCTCCGGCGATGTGGGCGGGATTCCACGGGTTGCGGCACGGGCCCAGCCGCGCGCTCTCGGTGGTCCCGGTGATGCCGTACTCGGGCGTATTGGTCTTGCCGAGCGGGATGACGCCCGAAGCGCGGTAGCGAGCGGTGAGGCCTGAATCCTCCGTGTCGACCAGGTTGCCGAACCGGCTGCCATGGCTGCGCGGCCAGCCGGCGACGGCGATGCCCAGGTCCTTGATCAGGAAGGGCACGCCCTTGAAGGCCCCGTCGGGGAGGGGCCCTTTCGCCTGTTTCCGCGCGTCGTCGAAGCCGTTGAAGACCACCGCGTTGAGCGTCGGGTTGTGCCGTTGGATCCGGGCGATCGCGGCCTCCACCAACTCGGCCGGTGCGACCTGCTTCCTGGCGACCAACTCCGCCAGACCGAGACCGTCATAGTTCGAATAGTCGTCCATCAGCGGGCTCCGGCTGAGAGGACGGCGAGTTTCTCGCCGCGCGCGAGATCCCGGATCTGGCGTGTCAGCGCCTCGAAGGCCCCCTCGGGGGTGTCCAGCGCGCCGGCGATGTCCGCCTCGGTCATGGCGGCGCAGAGGAACATGTTATGCCAGGGGTGCAGGTAGACCCCGCGAGCCAGCATCTCGGAAGAAAAGCAGAAGCCCTTGCGGAGGTCCGGGTCGCCCTCGAACAAGAACAGCGGCATCACGCCGGGTCCCGTCTGGCGCAGGGCGAAGCCGGCGGCGCTGGCGCGCTCTCCGAGGCCGGTGCGCAGGCGCTCGCCCAGGGCGGTGATGCGCTCCAGGTAGTCGCTCTCGCGGATCAGGCGGAGGGTCGCCAGCGCCGCGGCCATCGGCGCGGCCTGATACCAGAACGAGCCGGTCACATAGATCGAACCGGCCGCCTTGCGGGCCTTGTCACTGCCCAGCAGCGCGGAGATCGGATGGCCGTTGGCGATGCACTTGCCCCAGGTGGAGAGGTCCGGCTGGACACCGATACGGCTCCAGGAGCAGTCGCGGGCCAGCCGAAAGCCCGCGCGCACGTCGTCCACGACCAGGAGCGCGCCGGTATGGTGGCAGCGCTCGCGGGCGCGGCGGGCATAGGCCGGGTCCGGGTCGGCCTGGTCGATGAACGCGTCGTGCTTGAACGGCGCGGCGAAGATCGCCGCCAGGTCTTCGCCGGCCTCTGCCACGGCGGCTGCCAGGCTGGCCACGTCGTTGTAGTCGCAGAGGATCTGGTGGGCCCGGTCGCTGTCGATGGTGCCCGCCGGCCGCGGCACGCACCAGGGCGCCGCGCCATGGTACGCGCCGTTGGCCCGCACCACGGTCCTGCGCCGGGTGTGGGCGCGCGCCGTGGTCAGGGCCATGGTCGTGGCGTCCGTGCCGTTCTTGCAGAAGATGGCCCAGTCGGCGTGGGCGACCATGGCGGTCATGGCTTCGGCCAGCTCCACCATCAGCGCCGTGGGCCCGGTCAGGGTGTCGCCCAGGCCCAGCTGGCGCACGTACGCCGCGTCGATCTCGGGATGGCCGTAGCCGAACAGGTTCGGCCCGTAGGCGCACATGAAGTCGAGGTAGCGGGTCCCGTCGGCGTCCCAGATGTGGGCCCCTTCGCCACGCTCGAAGAACTGCGGGTAGTCGTCGGGCAGCAGCCCCACCGACTGGTGACCGTACATGCCGCCGGGGATCACCGCGGCGGCCCGTTCGCGCAGCTCGCGGTCGCGGCTGTTGGGTCTCGCCATCCGCCCCTCCGTTATCGGTGTTCAGGGACATTAGCTCCGGGCGGGGCCCCGTCTACCGCCTTCCCGTCATCCCGCCGGGAGGGGAGAGAAACGCCGGCGACTCCTGTACAGCCACGCTATGTCGCTCCCGATCCGGCTGGGCCTGTTCTACTCGGCGATCTTTGTCGGGACAGGGGCGAGTTCGCCCTACATGCCGGTGTGGTTCGCCTACCACGGGCTGAACGGGGCGCAGATCGGGCTGATCCTGTCGTTGCCGATGCTGGCACGCATGGTCACCGCCCCGTTGCTCGCCGTCTGGGCGGACTCCTTCCGGCTGCGGCGGACGGCGCTGATCTTCATGAGCCTGGGCGTGGCGGCGGCGTACGCGGCCATGGCGCTTCCGCTGGGTTTCGCCGGCTGGATCGTGGTCTGGTTCGCCGCGTCCTCGGCCTTCTCCACCATCTCGCCGCTGACCGACGTGATCGTCCTGAAGCGGGCCAGCCGCGACGGCTTCAACTACGGCTGGCCGCGCGGCATCGGTTCGGCCGCGTTCATCGTCGCCAACGTGGCCTTGGGCGCGCTGCTGGCCTGGAACTCACCCGAGATCGTCCTGGTCTGGATCGTGGCCAGCGCTGCGATCATGGCGCTGGCGGCGCGCCTGCTGCTGCCGGCTGACCCGGTCCATGAGGACGACGCCCCGTCGACGGCGCGTGCGGCCTGGTCGGGCCTCGGCGAGCTGGTCCGCGACCCGGGGTTCATGACCGCGGCGATCGCCGCCGGCCTGATCCAGTCGGCGCACGCCTTCTACTACGGGTTCTCGACCCTGGCCTGGAAGGCGCAGGGCATCCCGGAGAGCATGACCGGCGTCCTATGGGGCGTGGGCGTGGCGGCGGAGATCGCGTTCCTGTGGTTCTGCGAGCCGTGGCGGCGGCGGATCGGACCGCGCAACCTGCTGGTCCTCGGCGGCGTCGCGGCGATCGTGCGCTGGGCGGCGCTGGCCTTCTCGCCGCCGCTCTGGATGCTGTTCCCGCTGCAGACCCTGCACACCCTCAGCTACGCCGCGACCTTCCTGGCGTCGCTGCAGCTGGTGGAGCGGCTGTCGACGCCGCGCAACGCCTCGGCGGCCCAGTCGATCAACTCGGCGCTGTCAGGCGGTGTGCTGGCGGGCTTGGCGACCATGGCGTCCGGACCGCTGTTCGACCGGTTTGGCGCGCAGGGGTATCTGCTGATGGCGGCGATGTGCGCCGCGGGCCTGATTGGCGCGGTTCGGCTCTACAGCTTCAAGCGGCTCGACCCGGCTTGAGACCCCCGTCTGACGTGGCGACACGCTTGCCGCGCCCAGCCCAGGCGCCGATGATCGCGGCCCACGGAGGACGCCCATGCGAGCCCTGAACGTCGCCGCCCCCTGGGGCCCGGACGCCATCCAGGTGGTGGAGAAGCCGGATCCCAAGCCCCGCCCCGGCCACGTGCTGGTGCGGATGAAGGCGGTGTCGCTGAACTACCGCGACCTCCTGATGATCAACGGCATGTACGGGCGCGGCATGGCCAAGCCGGATGACGTCATCACGCCCTTCTCCGACGGCTGCGGCTATGTCCAGGCGGTGGGCGAGGGGGTCACCCGGTTCAAGGCGGGCGACCGGGTCTCGACGCTGTTCTACCAGGAGTGGATCTCCGGACCGCCCGAGCTGGACAGGGTGCAGACGGCCCTCGGCTTCCCGGTCCCTGGCGCCGGCGCGGAACTGCAGACCTTCTCGCAGGAGGGGCTGTCGAAGGTCCCCGACTTCCTGACCGACAACCAGGTCGCGACCCTGGCCTGCGCGGCGCTCACCGCCTGGCGCGGCCTGGTGGTGCAGGGCCAGGTGAAGT
>NZ_CADEGK010000273.1 GCF_902826855.1 uncultured Phenylobacterium sp.
CCACATTGCCGCCGGACAGCACCACGGCGATGGTCCGCGCCCCGAACGTGTCGACCTTGCCCGCCAACAGCGCCGCCAGCGCCGCGCAACCGCCTGGCTCCACCACCAGCTTCAGCACCGAGAAGGCATAGCGCATCGCCTCCGCCACCTCGGCGTCGGTGACCACGCCGATGTCGGCCACGGTACGCTGTAGGATCGGGAAGGTGAGCGCGCCGGGGCAGGGGGTCTCCAGGGCGTCGCAGAGCGTTCGGCGCGTCGGCTCCACAGCCGTACGCGCACCCTTCTGCAGCGATAGGAGGGTGTCGTTGTAGAACTGCGGCTCGGCGCCCAGGATGGCCGTCGTGGGTGAAAGCGCCTTCACCGCCGTGGCGATGCCGGAGAGCAGGCCCCCGCCGCTGCAGGGGGCGATCACCGCGCCAAGGGTCACGCCCAGCGCTTGCGCCTGCCGCACCAGCTCCAGCCCGACGGTCCCCTGGCCGGCGATCACGTGCGGATCGTCGAAGGCGGGTACGACCACCGATCCGCGCTCTGCGGCGATGGCGGCGGCGATCTGCTCGCGGCTCTCGGTCAGGCGGTCGTAGAACCTGATCTCGGCGCCGTATCCTGCGGTGGCTTCAGCCTTCACCCTCGGCGCGTCGGACGGCATGACGATCAGCGCCGGAATGCCCAGCAGTTTGGCCGCCAGCGCCACGCCCTGGGCGTGGTTGCCGGACGAGAACGCCACGACGCCCCTGGCGCGCTCCTGCGGCGTCATCTGGACCAGGCGGTTGTAGGCGCCGCGGAACTTGAACGCCCCGACCCGCTGAAGGGTCTCCGGCTTGATCAGCACCCGCGCGCTCAGCCGTTCGCTCAGCGCGGCGCTCTCCAGCAGCGGCGTCTCCACGGCGACGCCGGCGATGCGCGCCGCGGCGGCCTCGATGTCGGCGAGGGTGCAAGCGAACTCGGTCATCTCGCAAACACCATGGCGTCGTCGGCGAAGGCCTTGAACTCCAGCGCGTTGCCGCTGGGGTCCAGGAGGAACATCGTCGCCTGCTCGCCGGGCTCTCCCGCAAAGCGGATGTGCGGTTCGATGACGAAGTCCGTCCCAGCCGCCTTCAGCCGCGCGGCCAGCGCCTCCCACGCGGGCAGGTCCATGAGCAACCCGAAGTGGCGCACCGGCACGTCGTGGCCGTCCACCGGGCTTGTCGATCCGCGCCCCGCCTCACCCGGCGCCAGGTGCGCCACGATCTGGTGGCCGTGGAAGTCGAAGTCGACCCACGCGTCGCTGGACCGCCCTTCCGGACAGCCCAGCAGGCCGCCGTAGAAGGCGCGCGCCTCGCCCAGGTCGCGGACCGGGAACGCCAGATGGAAGCGCGGGATGTCCATGATCCGCAGATAGCAAGCGAGAGGCCTTGAGGGCGAGGGCCACTTCGTCTAGACCGGCGCCGCAATCAGCTTCCGCGCCCCGCCGAGCACCTGTCGAAGGGCCGGGCCGCGTCCTCCCGGCAGGTCGGGGACCTGTATCTGCAATGGCCAATGTGACCGTGATCGGCGCCCAGTGGGGCGACGAGGGCAAGGGCAAGCTTGTCGACTGGCTCAGCAATCGCGCCGACGTCGTCGTCCGCTTCCAAGGGGGCCACAACGCCGGCCACACCCTGGTGGTCGGCAACCAGGTCTACAAGCTGTCGCTCCTTCCCTCCGGCGTGGTCCAGGGCAAGCTGTCGATCATCGGCAACGGCGTCGTCGTCGACCCCTGGCATCTGATCGGCGAGATCGAGACCCTGCGCGGCCAGGGCGTTCCGATCGACCCCGGGATGCTGGTGCTGGCCGACAACGCCTGCCTGATCCTGCCGATCCACCGCGACCTGGACCAGGCCCGAGAGGCGGCGGCCACGAACAAGATCGGCACCACCGGCCGCGGCATCGGGCCGGCCTATGAGGACAAGGTGGGCCGACGCGCCATCCGCGTCGCCGACCTGGCCGACCGCGAGGCGCTGGAAGCCAAGATCGACCGGCTCCTGGCCCACCACGCCCCGCTGCGTCGCGGTCTCGGCCTGCCGGAGGCCGATCCTGCGACCCTGCTGGCCGAACTCCTGGCGATGGCGCCGCAGATCCTGCCCTACGCCCAGCCCGCCTGGCTCCTGCTGGGCGAGCAGGTGAAGGCCGGAAAGCGGGTGCTGTTCGAGGGCGCCCAGGGCGCGCTGCTGGACGTCGACCACGGCACCTACCCCTATGTGACATCCTCCAACACCGTGGCCGGCCAGGCGGCGGCCGGCTCCGGCCTGGGACCCAAGGGGCCGGGCTATGTGCTAGGCATCGTCAAGGCCTACACCACCCGCGTCGGCGAAGGGCCGTTCCCCACCGAGCTCTTCGACGAGGTCGGCAAGCACCTCGGCGTCGTGGGCCGCGAGGTCGGCACCGTCACCGGCCGCTCGCGTCGCTGCGGCTGGTTCGACGCAGCCCTGGTGCGCCAGTCGGTGGCGCTGAACGGCATTGCCGGCATCGCCCTGACTAAGTTGGACGTGCTGGACGGGTTGCCGTCCCTGAAGATCTGCACCGGCTACAGGTTGGACGGCCAGGACATCGGCTACCTGCCCGCCGGCCTGAAGGCGCAGGCCGCGCTGACCCCCGTCTACGAGGAAATGGAAGGCTGGAGCGGGACCACCCAGGGCGCTCGCACCTGGAAGGACCTGCCGGCCAGCGCCGTCAAGTACGTCCGCCGGATCGAGGAACTTATCGGCGCCCCGGTGGCCCTGCTCTCCACCAGCCCCGAGCGCGACGACACCATCCTCATGCGCGACCCGTTCCAGGACTAGGACCCTTTCGCATCCTCTCGTTCTGCGGGTGGTGCGGACGGAAAGGCGTTCTTTACCGTTGCGGCGTAGCTTGGCCTCGACACGCTCGGGAAGAAGCCCTTGTTCGACGGCGACAAACGTTCAATGGATAAGATGGCGCCCAAGCTGAAGCGGGTGCTCATCGCCGATCCGCAGCCGGCCAGCGCGCGCCTGCTCACCGAGCTGATGCGCGACATCGCGCGCAGCCACGTCTGGGTCGCGCCCAACATGGATCGGGCGATGAAGATCGCCGAAACCTGCGATCCGCAGCTGATCGTGGTGGAACTGGGCCACGAGGACCTGGACGGTCTGGCCTTCACCCGCGCCGTGCGCCGCAGCCACTGGGCCTGCCGCCAGGTCCCGGTGATCACGGTGACCGGGGCGGCGACCGCCGGGGCCATCCTGGCCGCACGCGACGCCGGCGTGCACGAGTTCCTGCGCAAGCCCTATTCGATGAAGGACCTGGTCCGTCGCCTCGAGGCCGTGACGCTCCGCGACCGTGACTGGGTGGAGGGCATCGCCTACATCGGCCCCGACCGCCGCCGGTTCAACTCGGGCGAATACGCCGGGCCGCTGAAGCGCCGGACCGACGGCTCCGAGACCCCCTACCAGCAGAAGATCAACCAGGCGCTGAAGATCGTCCGCGCCGCGGTGGCCGCCTCGGAGACCGATCCGGAACAGGCGATGCGCGCCATGGTCACTCAGGCCAACGCCATCCAGTCCATCGCCACGGACTTCAAGCTGACCCTGGCGGCCTCGGAGTTCTACCGCCACCTTTCCAAGTGCGCCCATGCCGGCGGCGTGTTCACCCGCGCCGACGCCGAGAAGTGGGCCGCGCCGCTGCTCACCTTCCTGTCGAAGGACGCCGACTCCGGCCGCACCCAGGCCGCCGCCTAGCAACAGGCGCGACAGACGAGTTGACACCCGCTTCCGGCGCGGCGCCTGATTGCGCCTGCGTCTTTCGGTTGCGGGG
The DNA here is from genome assembly GCF_902826855.1 of uncultured Phenylobacterium sp. Taxonomy (GTDB): domain Bacteria; phylum Pseudomonadota; class Alphaproteobacteria; order Caulobacterales; family Caulobacteraceae; genus Phenylobacterium. The sequence goes on from NZ_CADEGK010000273.1 coordinate 3,787, forward strand.
GCTTCAACCCATGGCTCAGTTCAGCGTCAACGCGAACCGCGTCGATCCCTACAAGAGCTTCAAGTTCCGCGTGCGTTGGGACGGCAAGGTGGTGGCCGGGATCTCCAAGGTCAGCGCCCTGCGCCGCACCACCGAGGTGGTGGAGCACCGGGAGGGCGGCGATCCCTCCAGCGTCCACAAGTCGCCCGGCCGCACCCACTTCGAGCCCATCACCCTGGAGCGCGGCGTCACCCACGACCTGGAGTTCGAGCGCTGGGCCAACAAGGTGTGGAACCTGGGCGGCGGCGCCGGCTCGGAGGTCTCGCTCAAGGACTTCCGCAAGGACCTGGTGCTCGAGCTGCACAACGAGGCCGGGCAACTGGTGATGGCCTACAAGCTCTTCCGCTGCTGGCCCTCGTCCTTCGAGGCCCTGCCCGACCTGGACGCCAACGGTAACGCCGTCGCTATCCAGACCCTGGTGATCCAGAACGAGGGCTGGGAGCGCGACTACGACGTCGCCGAGCCCTCCGAGCCCGGCTTCAACGAACCGCCGACCGGTAAGGCCTGATCCGCCGCCGCGTCCCGCGGCTACGCCGTCGCGAACGAACGGTCCCGCGGCCGGCGCCTGAGCCGGGCGCCGACCGCGCCGAACCCTATGATCGCCAGCGCCCAGGTCGCGGGCTCGGGCACCGCGTCCGCGGCGAACGTGCCGAACTGCAGGTCATAGACCCCGCAGGCGTTATCGCTGTTGAAGTCGCAGGTGAACTGCGCCGAGCGGGCGCCCACCGCGCTGGTGAGGCCGCCGAACGCGCCGGGGCCGAACTGGGCCTCGCCGAGGAAGGTCCCGCTGAGGCCCGTCCCGCTGAACAGGCGGACGCGGCCAAAGTCGATGTTGTTGGAGAACGCGCCCACGCCGTTCACCGCCGTGGCGAAGTCGAAGGCGATGTGGCCGCCGAACGCCGCGCCGTTCAGGATGATGCGATCGCGCGCCGTAGGGGTCTGGAAATCGTTGCCGCCCGCCACCTGCGCGTTGAGGCCGACGGAATCGACGCCCAGGCCCGCCAGCGCCGCGGCTGGCGCCACGTCGTCCAGCCGGTATCCCGCGGCGAAACCGCCCAGCGTGTCGAAGTTGACCAGGGTGTAAGACCCGCTGAGGGCGGCCTGGAACGCACCCTGGTCGGCATAGACGGTGGCCGCCGATGCGCTGCCCCCCGCCATCAAGGCGACGACGACGGCGGCCAGCCCGGAAATGATACGCATGGCGAAACGACCCTCACGGCCGCGGACGGCGGCTCCGGAGCATTGAAGCCCCGGCGGCGGTGCCAATCCTCCCCCGATCG
>NZ_CADEGK010000274.1 GCF_902826855.1 uncultured Phenylobacterium sp.
GTTTCTGATAAAAGACCCGGTAGGCCTTGGCTGCAGCGTCCACCTGGGCGGGGGAACCGGTGAGGCCCACGAGGCGCTTGGGGAATGAGGGGTTGGCGATGTAGGCGGCCACCTGGCCCGTCGTGTCCCGACTTGGGTCCACCGAGATGAAGACGGTCTGCAGATCCCGGGCCTTGGGGCCGAGCAGCGGCTCGACCTGGGCCATCTCGAACAGGGTGGTGGGGCAGATGTCCGGACAGTGTGTGAAGCCGAAGAACACCACGCTCCACTTGCCCTTCAGCACGCCCTGGTCGACCGTACGTCCCGATGTGTCGACCAGTTGGAACGGCCCGCCTACCGCCGCCGTGTTCGTCTGCGGGCCCAGCACGCCTTTGCGGACGGCTAGGCCCGTGAGGATGGCCAGCGCCAGCGCCAGGAGAGCGATGAGCGCCAGGATGCGCCTGGACATGGTAGTCTTCCTTTCGAGGCGTGCTGCTCCTCATGCGGGAACGCGCGCATGACGCATGCCCCCACCGGCGGCCTCGATACGGCCGCGTCCTCAGGCGCGCAAGGCGTCTGGGACACCGCCGCGATCCGCCGCGGTCACCTGCGCGTGCGCACCCTGGTCAACGTCCGCTGGATGGTGATCGTCGGCGAGACCGTGCTCCTGGTCGCCATGGGTCTCGGCCTCGGCTACCACGCCCCCTACGGCGTCTGCGCGGTGGTGATCGCCGCCGGCGTGATCCTGAACCTGCTCACCAGCTTTCGCGGCGGCCCGCTGCAGCGGGTGATGCACGACCGCGAGGCCGTGGCCCAACTCGCCCTGGACATCATCCAGCTCAGCGCGCTGATCGGGCTCCTGGGCGGCACGGCGAACCCGTTCGTCCTGGTGCTGATCGCGCCGGTGACCCTGGCGGCCGCGACCCTGCCGCTCAGGCCGCTGCTGCTGGTCGGCGGCCTAGCCTCGATCGCCTCGCTGATGCTGGCGGTGGTGGCGCTCGACTACCCCTCCGCGACGCCTGAGCCGCGGGTGGGGGTCGAGTACCGGATCATCGCCGGTATCGCCAACGTGGCCGGCATCGCGCTGATCGCCGGCTTCGTGCGCCAGTCGGTGGTGGAGGCCGCGCGCATGGCCCTGGCGCTCGACGTCACCCAGGCCGTGCTGGCGCGCGAGCAGCGGCTCTCGGCCCTGGGCGCGCTGGCCGCCGCCGCCGCACACGAACTGGGCACGCCCCTGGCCACCATCTCCATCGTCTCCAAGGAGATGATTCGCGAGGCGCCCACGGCGCAGGTGAAGGAGGACGCGGAGCTGTTGCAGTCGCAGGCCGAGCGCTGCCGCGAGATCCTGCGTCGGCTGGCGGCCACCCCCGACAAGGCGTCCGACGAGGTGCACGAGCGCCTCACCCTGCGCCAGCTGGTGCAGGAGGTGATCGAGCCTCACACCAACGCCTCGCCCGAGGTGCGGGTCGAGGCCATCGTCACCGGCGCCAAGGATGTGAAGACCCCCGACATCCGCCGCCTGCCGGAGATCACCCACGCCTTCAGCACCTTCGTGGAGAACGCCGTCGACTTCGCCCACTCGGAAATCCTGGTCTCCGCCCGCTTCGACGCCGCCAGCGTCACCATCGAGGTGCGCGACGACGGTCCGGGCTTCGCGCCGGAGATCCTGGCCAAGCTTGGCGAGCCCTATGTGACGAGCCGCCCGGGCGCCGAGGGTTCACGCACCGGCCACATCGGCATGGGGCTGGGGTTCTTCATCTCCAAGACGCTGCTGGAGCGTACGGGCGCGACCGTCACCTTCCAGAACGGCAAGCCCCGAGGCGCGGTTGTGGCCGCGCGCTGGGATCGCTCGTTGGTTGAGGTTGTTTGAACTGCACGCGGCAAAGCTTGCACAAACGCGTTTCGGTGCGACACTCCGCCGCAGTATAGGAAGGACGACGCATGAACGACCTGTCCGCCGAGGTCACCGCGCTGACCGACAAGACCCTGCTGGTGCTCGATGACGACGCGCCGCTGCGAAACCGCCTGGGCCGGGCGCTGGAACAGCGCGGCTTCGAACCCACCCTGGTCGGCAGCGTCCAGGAGGCAATCGCCGCGGTAAAGGTGCACGCGCCGGCCTATGCCGTGCTGGACATGCGGCTGGAGGACGGGTCGGGGTTGAAGGTGGTGGAGGCGGTCCGAGATGCGCGTCCCGACGCCAAGATCATCATGCTCACCGGCTACGGCAATATCGCCACCGCCGTGCAGGCGGTGAAGGCCGGAGCCGTCGACTACCTCTCCAAGCCCGCCGACGCCGACGACGTGGTGCGCGCCCTGCTGGCCCGTGGCGACGCCGCCCCGGCCCCCCCTGAAAACCCGATGAGCGCCGACCGGGTCCGCTGGGAGCACATCCAGCGCGTCTATGAACTCTGCAACCACAACGTCTCGGAGACCGCCCGCCGCCTCAACATGCACCGCCGGACCCTCCAGCGGATCCTGGCGAAGCGCGCGCCGAGGTAGGCCTCTTCAACCGCTCATCCCCGCGAATGCGGGGACCCAGGCTTGGCCTCACTCAGGCGGCAAGGTTTCAGCCAGGTCCGCCCAGTCTGGATTTGCGCTCTCGATCAGTCGCAGCTTCCAGATCCGGTACCACTTCTTCATGGCGCGTTCCCGAGCGAAGGCGGCCTCGCGGGTCTCGAAATACTCATAATGGACGAGCCGCTTCACGCCGTAGGTCGATGTGAACCCTGGCGTCGAACCATCCCGATGCTCCCACACACGGCGGCTGAGGCTGTCGGTATGCCCGATGTAGAGCGTGCCGTTCCGTTCGCTCGCCATGATGTAGACAGCGAACATTAGAAAGGCCTGGGTCCCCGCATGCGCGGGGATGAGCGGCTCACAACTCCGTCGCCATCACCCCGCCGGCCCGCAGCGCCGCCAGCCGGGCGAACGCCAGCGTCAGCGCCTTTCGCCGCGCGCCCGCCAGCGGGACCGCGGCGGCCTCCCGCAGGATGGCGCCGCCGAAGCTGTCGGCGACGATCAGGCCCGGCTCCTCCGGCAGGATCTCGCGCGGGAACTCCGGGGCCACCGCGAAGGCGAAGGCGTCGCAGTAGGGGCGGTACTCGGGCCACTTCACGTCGACCCGAAAGTCCTCGATCCCCGACTTCACCTCGACAATGAAGATCTGGCCCTTCGGCCCCAGCGCCATCAGGTCGGCGCGGCGGCCGTTTGGCAAGGTCACCTCGCTGAGCGGCGCGTAGCCCAGCGCGATCAGCAGGCGCGCGGCCCCGCGGGTGACGCTGGCGGTGGTCTCGGGACGGGAAACGGCGACGACGGTGACGTCCATGCCGAAATCTTGTTCCGGCTCCGTTCCGTGCGCAAGGCCTGAGGCGGTATCAGCTGCCCATCGGCCGTGGAAACTCCAGCCGGCCGATATCGAAGCCAAGCTGGCCGATGCGGGCGAGCGCCTGCGATTTGATCGCCGCGGACAGCGTGGGCCGGGTCGCCATCAGCCACAGGTACTTGCCGTTGGCCGTGGCCAGCACCAGCCAGCCTTGCTCAGGCCGGTGGTCGACGACGACGTAGTCCTGGCTCACCACCCCGCCGAAGAAGGTCATCTTCAGCTTGGCGTTGGTCTTGGGGTCGGCCACGGTCGCCTTGGCCTTCCACACCGACAGCGGCCCGTTCGGCGCGCCCTTGTGGCAGGACTGCACGACCGCGAAGCCCTTGGCCGACGGCGCCCAGTCCGACGCGCCGGCCTGGCAACCCCGCTGCAGGGCGTTGGGCACCCTGGCGACTTCGTACCAGCGGCCCATCATCTGGCTGATCTCGATGCGCCGGGTGGGTTCGGGCGCGGCCTGCGCGGCCATCGCCAGGATCAGGGACGCGGCAAGCGCGGCGAGGACGGTACGCTGGGTCATGTTGCGGTGCAATAAACCAACTGTTTTGCCGTGCAATAACGAAGGCGCGCGATACAGGGACGCACGCCCCCGATGACCGACGGCTGAACAGGGACGTCAGGAGTATTACGACCGCACTAACGGCGTCATTCGCCGCGGCGATGCGGCCTATTCCGCCGCGATCAGGATCTGTCGGGCCTTGTCGGCGAAGTTGATCTCCTGGAGGTACTTGATCCCCTCCTCGGCGATGTCGTCGCCCACCATCTTGTCGCCCTCGCTCTTCAGCTCGTCCATGTCGACGTAGACGGCATAGAAGGCGCGGGTCCGCTCGGTGATGATCCCGGCGTTGACCAGGGTCTTCACCAGCACGCGGAAGATGTTCGTGGCTTCCTTCATGTCCTCGCGACGGGTCTCGTCATTGACCAGTTCGGACATGCCCTCGATCACCTTCTGGGGGTCGAGGCCGAATTCCTCGTAGAGCCCAACGTTCTGGTTGGGGGCCACCAGGTTGAACAGCAGCGTCTGGAAGCAGTGCGCCGCCCACATCTCGATGACCTCGTGCTCCTTCTCGCTCAGGTGCGGGATGGTGCGGTCGGCCCAGATCTTCCCGAACTTGTGGTGGAAGGCCTCGTCGGTCATCACCAGCTGCGTGAGCTTGCGGGCCAGGGGGTCGTTGGTTTCATTGAAGATCGTGGCGAAGGCGCCCATCGCCAGGCCCTCGACCAGCATCTGCATGCCGATGATCTTCTTGTAGACCTCGGGACTTCCGATGATCTCGACCAGCAGGTCCTTCAGCACCGGCCCGCATTCCACCGGACGGCCCCAGCGGGCCTTGATGTACTTGGCGAAGGCGGTGACGTGGCGGGCCTCTTCGCGGGTCTGGTTGGCGGCGTACTCCTGTGCGCCCTGGTCCTTCAGCACGTGGCAGAGGCTGGCCGACAGGTTCAGCGCGCCCTGCTCGCCGTGCAGGATCGAAGAGAAGGTCCGCAGCGTCTGAGCATTGGCGAACGCGATGCGGCGCTCCTCCGAGCCGAGCGTCTCGTTGACGTAGTCGAGCTTCAGCGCGCCGATCATCTTCTCCGGCAGGATCATGACGTTCGCCATGTCGAATGGCTCGTCGAAGTCGATGTAGCGCTTGTCCAGCGGATCCCAGAAGTGGTCGTGGGTCGCAGAGATGATCTTGTCGAAAGCCGTCGAGC
>NZ_CADEGK010000275.1 GCF_902826855.1 uncultured Phenylobacterium sp.
GGTTCGTCATGGCGTCCGACCCGGACGAGCGGACGCTCCCGGACCTGGCCAAGCGCTATGGCGCGGACTCGTTCGTGTGGGCGTCGGACTTCCCGCACTTCGACCACACGCCGGACTACATCGGCTCGCTGGACGGCCTGCTGGACCTGCTGCCGCCGGGCGAGCGCGAGAAGGTGGCGGGCGGCAACGCCAAGAAGCTGTATGGCCTCGGCGCGGATGCGGTGGTGGGCGCGCCCTAGGACGGCGCCTCTGCTCAGGGTTTGACCGCGGGGCGCAGCGCCAGCCAGACCGCGTAGGCGCCGATGACGCCCGCGGCGGCCAGGGCGACGAGGGCGACCGTGGGCTTGGCCGCCTGCTCGGCGACCCAGACGGCGACCAGGCCCCAGGCGATGGGGATGGCGTAGGCCGCGAGCCGCGAGGCGCGCAGCACCAGCAGGGTCACGACCAGCACCACGGCGACGCCGGCGTAGGCGGCGGCCCGCTCCGCGCCGTCGATCAGGCCCTCGGCCGTCGCGACGGTCAGGATGTTGAGCGCGCTGGCGATCGTCAGCCACCCCGCCAGCAGCGACAGGGGCCACCAGACGAACGCGCGGACGGCCAGGCCGTGCGCGGCGCGGGCGCCGGCGGCGCGGATCAGGCCCGCGGTGAGGACGGCGGCGGAGACGACGATGATGCCGACGCTGGCCCAGCGGGCGTCGAACATGGAGGCCCAGATCCACGCTCCGGTTCCGGCGATGGCGACGAAGGCCGGCCCGGCGATCCGCCGGAGCAGGGCGTCGTCGCGATTGCGCGGCAGGGCCTGGTAGACCGCAAAGGCCGCGAGCCCGGCGTAGATCACGCCCCAGATGGAAAAGGCGTAGCCCGCGGCGCGGAGCGTCCGATCACCCTCGCGGGCGAACTCCGCAGGCGAGAGACCCACCTCGCCGAGCGTCTGCACGATCGGCGAACCGATGGCGAAGACCATCGCCGCGAGCAGGCCGAGCTGACGTCCGTTCATGCGTGAGGCGCCCTTCAAGAGCGCCGAAGTCTGCGCCGGAGCGCGCCGTGGCGCCAGCCAGGAGTGCGGCGGCGCGCCTGCGAGACGCCTGAGCGACGGACCCGGCCTCGACCCGGCGCACCCTCCCGAGGGTCGCAAGGGGATCTCCGGCGCGCTGACCGCGCCGAAGATCCGATGGCAGGGTATTCGAGGGACGGGTTGATTGCCCTGCCGCATCCCGAACCTGCGCAGGCCGAGACGGTTCCGGATCCGGCCGGGGTTTCAACTCACGCGCGAACGGCTCACGGGCGGTTCAAAACGGCGCCAATACGGCAAGCTTAGCGCGATGGCCCGACGCCGGGATCGCGCCTTGCGAGAAAGCGCCGCCGGCCGGGATGTGGACGAACACCGAGATCAGCCTCCACCTGGGACAGCGGCTCGGACAGCGCCGGCGGGAGCTGCGGCTCTCGCTGGCGCAGGTCGCAGAGCGCTGCGGGGTGAGCCTGCAACAAGTCCACAAGTACGAGACCGGGCAGAACATGATTTCCGGGTCGATGCTCTTCCAGCTTGCGCTCTGCCTTGACGTTCCGGCGAGCTACTTCTTCGAAGTGCTCGAAGAGGAGCGCGCGGCGCGGCAGGCCTGCTGATCGCAGGCCGGCGGTCAGCGCAGGTCCGCGTTCAGCTTCGCCAGCGCCGCGGCGCCGGGGACCAGTTCGGCCTCGTTCAGCTGGTTCAGCGGGGTGTCCACCGTGCCCACCGCGTCGTGCAGGTCGCCGGCGCTGGGGTCGACGAACAGCAGGCCGGTGACCACCTGCCCCCTCGCCTGCCGGGCCTGGAGGTAGCCGAGGGCCTGGGCGCGGTTGGAGGGGTTGTAGAGGTCGGCGATCTTGTGAAGCGAGAGGATGGAGCCGTCGTGCTGCTGGACGCGGACGGACTCGCCGGACTTGTAGCTCACCTCGATGGGGTCGCGCGGGGTGATCACGTCCAGGCGATTGACCGCCTCGTTGTGCTCGCGGACGTAGTCGAAGCTCTTGGTGGAGCCGACGTGGTTGTTGAACTGCACGCAGGGACTGACGCAGTCGATGAAGGCGGCGCCCTTGTGGGCCAGGCCCGCCTTGATGAGCGGGACGAGCTGGTCCTTGTCGCCGGAGAATGAGCGGCCGACGAAGGTGGCGCCCATCTGCAGGGCGAGGCTCACCATGTCGATGCCGGCGTCGGTGTTGACCAGGCCCTTCTTGGACTTGGAGCCGCGGTCCGAGGTGGCGGAGAACTGGCCCTTGGTCAGGCCGTACACGCCGTTGTTCTCGACGATGTAGAGCATGTTCACGCCGCGGCGGATGGCGTGGGCGAACTGGCCGAGGCCGATGGAGGCCGAGTCGCCGTCGCCGGAGACGCCCAGGTAGATCAGGTCACGGTTGGCCAGGTTGGCGCCGGTCAGCACCGACGGCATGCGGCCGTGAACGGTGTTGAAGCCGTGGCTGTTGCCCAGGAAGTAGTCCGGCGTCTTCGACGAGCAGCCGATGCCGGAGAGCTTGGCCACGCGGTGGGGCGGGAGCTCCAGCTCGAAGCAGGCCTGGATGATCGCCGCGGAGATGCTGTCGTGGCCGCAGCCGGCGCAGAGGGTGGAGACCGAGCCCTCGTAGTCGCGGCGCGTGTAGCCCAGCGAGTTGGTGGGCAGCTTGGGGTGATGCAGCTGGGGCTTCAGGATGTAGGTCATTCCGCCGCCTCGACTCGGCTCAGCGCCAGGCGCTGGGCGATTTCGCCGGCGATGAAGCGGGCGGTGATGGGGGTGCCGTCATAGTGCAGCACCGAGGGGATCTTGGCCGCGTCGATGCCGCCCTCGGTCATCAGCAGGGTCTTGAGCTGGGCGTCGCGGTTCTGCTCGACCACGAAGACCCGGTCGTGGGCGGCGACGAAGTCGTAGATGTCCTGGGCGAAGGGGAAGGCGCGGACGCGGATGGCGTCGACGTAGCGGCCCTGGGCCTCCAGCATCTGCAGCGCCTCGTCCATGGCCGGCGCCGTGGAGCCGAAGTAGAGCACGCCGTCGCGGGTCTTGCGCTTGGCGGGGCGGATCACCGGGGCCGGGACCATGGTGCGCGCCGTGTCGAACTTGCGCAGCAGCCGCTCCATGTTGTCGACGTAGACGGCTCCCTCCTCCGAGTAGCGGGCGTAGGGGTTGCGCGACGTGCCGCGGGTGAAATAGCCGCCCTTGGTGGGGTGCACGCCCGGATAGGTGCGATAGGGAATGCCGTCGCCGTCGACGTCGCGGTAGCGGCCGAATTCCTCGGTGGCGACCTCCAGGTCGTGGTGGCTCATCACCTTGCCGCGGTCGAGGCGGCGGCTGTCGTCCCAGGTGAAGGGCTTGGTCAGCCACTCGTTCATGCCGATGTCCAGGTCGAGCATGACGAAGACGGTGGTCTGCAGCCGGTCGGCCAGGTCGAACGCCTGGGCGCCCATCTCGAAGCACTCGCCCGGGTCGGCGGGCAGCAGCATCACGTGCTTGGTGTCGCCGTGGCCGGCGTAGGCGGCGGCCAGCAGGTCCGCCTGCTGCGTCCGGGTCGGCATGCCGGTGGAAGGGCCGCCACGCTGGACGTCGAAGATCACGGCAGGAATCTCGGCGAAGTAGCTGAGTCCTATGAACTCCGTCATCAGCGAGACGCCCGGCCCGGAGGTGGCGGTGAAGGCGCGGCAGCCGTTCCAGCCGGCGCCGACCACGATGCCGATGGAGGCGATCTCGTCCTCGGCCTGGACGATGGCGTAGCGGGCCTTGCCGGTCTCCGGATCGACGCGCAGGTCCTGGCAATAGGCGGTGAAGGCCTCGGCCAGCGAGGTCGACGGCGTGATCGGATACCAGGCGCAGACGGTGGCGCCGCCATAGACGGCGCCCAGGGCCGCGGCCTGATTGCCCTCGACGTAGATGCGATCGCCGACGGCGTCGGCCTTCCTGACCTGCAGCGCGATCGGGCCCAGGTGCTCGGTCACATAGCCGTAGCCCATGGCCAGGGCCTCGAAGTTGGCCTTGATCAGCCGGTCCTTGCCGGCGAAATCCTCGGCGATCAGGCTCTTCACGGCTTCCGGATCGATGCCAAGAAGCGCCGCCAAGGCCCCGACATATATGACGTTCTTGAACAGCTGGCGTTCACGCGGAAGCTCGTAGGCCTCGTTGCACATGGCCGTCAGCGGCACGCCGATGACGGTGATGTCGTCCCGCAGCCGCGAGCGCGGCACAGGCTTGGTGGAATCGTAGAACAGGTAACCGCCGCTCTCGATCTCGGCGAGGTCGCGGTCCCAGGTCTGCGGGTTCATGGCGACCATCAGGTCGACACCGCCGCGGCGGCCCAGATGGCCGGCCTCGGTGATCCGCACCTCGTACCAGGTGGGCAGGCCCTGGATGTTCGAGGGGAAGATGTTGCGGGCCGCCACCGGCACCCCCATGCGCATGACGGAACGGGCGAACATGCCGTTGGCGCTGGCCGAGCCGGAGCCGTTCACGTTGGCGAACTTGACGACGAAGTCGTTGGTCCGGGTCTTGCCCTGGGCGGGTGCGGCCATCGCCGCGCGGGGTTCTGCGCTGTCAGGCATCGGCGCCAGCATAGGTCATTTCGAGGTAGAACTTCTGCATGTCCCAGGCCCCCGTCGGGCAGCGTTCGGCGCAGAGGCCGCAGTGCAGGCAGACATCTTCGTCCTTGGCCATGATCCGCCCGGTGGGCAGCTTGCCGGAGAGGTAGAGGTCCTGGGTGAGGTTGTCCGCCGGAGCCTTCAGCCGCCCGCGCAGCTCCAGCTCGTCTTCGGCGTCCTCGGTGAAGGTGATGCAGTCCATCGGGCAGATGTCGACGCAGGCGTCACACTCGATGCACAGCTTGTCGGCGAACACCGTCTGGACGTCGCAGTTGAGGCAGCGCTGGGCCTCGCCGAGCGCCTGTTGCAGGTCGTAGCCGAGCTCGACCTCCACCTTGACGCTCTTCAGCGCCTCCTTCTTCTCGCGAAGGGGGACGCGGTAGCGGATGTCGTTGGAAATGTCGTTGTCGTAGCTCCACTCGTGGAT
>NZ_CADEGK010000276.1 GCF_902826855.1 uncultured Phenylobacterium sp.
CACTACCATGGCTCGCTGTTGGCGCGGACGGGGGGTGACGAGCGACACTTCCCCCCTTAGACCCTGGCCGCCATGACCGAGCGGGCAGGGCGGCTGCCGTTGCCCTCGAGGGCCTTCCGCAACCACCAGCTGACGCCCTTCTACGACGAGCTATCCGCGCTCACCCACTCCCACAAGGCCCTGCCGATGAACTCCGGGGCCGAGGCCGTGGAGACCGCGCTCAAGGTGGCTCGCAAGTGGGGCTATGAGGTCAAGGGCGTGCCGGACGGTCAGGCCGAGATCATCGTCGCCTCCGAGAACTTCCACGGCCGCACCGTGGCCATCGTCGGCTTCTCCACCGACCCGCAGTCGCGCGGCGGCTTCGGGCCCTTCGCGCCGGGATTCAGGACCGTCCCGTTCGGCGACGCCGACGCCTTGGAAGCCGCCATCGGCCCCAACACCGTCGCCTTCCTGGTCGAGCCGATCCAGGGCGAGGCGGGCGTGATCATCCCGCCTGCCGGCTATCTGAAGCGGGTGCGCGAGCTCTGCACGGCCCACAACGTCATCCTGATCCTGGACGAGATCCAGACCGGCCTCGGCCGCACCGGCAAGCTGCTGGCGGAGGAGCATGAAGGCATCGAGGCCGACCTCACCCTGGTCGGCAAGGCGCTCTCCGGCGGCTTCTATCCGGTCAGCGCCGTGCTCTCGAACTCCGAGGTGATGAGCGTGCTGCACCCCGGCGAGCACGGCTCCACCTTCGGCGGCAACCCGCTCGCCTGCGCGGTCGCCCGCGCGGCGCTGAAGGTGCTGGTGGAGGAGGACATGGTCGAGAACGCCGCCCGCGTCGGCGCGCGCCTGCAGGCCGATCTGGACTCCATCGATGCGCCGCGCGTGAAACAGGTCCGCGGCCGCGGCCTGATGATCGCCGTCGAGCTGCATGCCGACGCCGGTGGCGCGCGCACAGTCTGTGAGGCCCTGCAGGCCCGCGGCCTCCTGGCCAAGGAAACCCACGACCACACCATCCGCATCGCCCCGCCGCTGATCCTGACCGACAGCCAGGCCGCCTGGATCGCCGAGCAGTTCGCCGCGGTGCTGCCCGGCTAAACCACGGCGCCGACGCCGGCCCGCGCCTGCGTCGAGGTGGGCCTCAGGCGCTCGTAGGCCACGGCCAGGCGCGCGACCGCCTCGCCCAGGTCATCCGGCGTCAGCGTGTAGGGGATGCGCAGGAAGCGCTCGAAGGCGCCGTCGACGCCGAAGCGAGGGCCAGCGGCCAGGCGCAGGCCATGGCGTTCGGACGTGGCGGCAAGCGCGCTGGAGACCGGCGTGGGCAACTCCGCCCACAGCGACAGGCCCCCGGGCGGCGAGCTCACGCGCCAGTCGGGAAGCTCGGCCGCCATCCGCGCCAGCAGGTGGTCGCGCCGCGCCCGCAGCATTTCCCGCCGCGCTACCAGCGGCGCCTCGTCGCCGACCAGTAGGTGGGCGGCCGCGAGCTGTTCCAGGAGCGGGGTGCCGAGGTCGATGGATGCGCGGCGTGGTCCCAGAGCCTGGATCGCCTGCACATCGGCGCGGATCCAGCCCAGCCGCAGGCCGCCCCAGTAGCTCTTGCCCGTGGAGCCCAGGCGGACCACGCCATCGCCGGGGTCCTCGAACCCATAGGGCGCGATCGGCGCATCGAGCCACAGGTCCACCAGGGTCTCGTCGAAGATCAGCGTCGTTCGCGTCCGCCGGGCGGCCGCGGCGATCGCGGCGCGTGCGTGCGGCGTCATCCAGCGGCCGGTGGGGTTGTGGAAGTCGGCGATGAGGTAGGCCAGCCGCGGCCCGCTTTGGCTCAGCGCCGCCGCCACGCCGTCCACGTCCCAGCCCTCGTCCGGCAGCCCGACCGGCACGGCCCGGCACGAGGCGCGCTGGATGGCGTCGATGGCGTGCGGATAGGTCGGATGGTCGATCACCACCCTGTCGCCCGGTCCGGCCAACAGCCGCAGCATCAGGGCCAGCGCGTGCTGCGCGCCGTTGGTGACCATGATCTGATCCGGCGTCGTCGGCAGGCCGCGTCGCGTGTAGCGCTCGGCGATCGCCTCGCGCAGCCGCGGCAGGCCCAGGACCCCATAGCCGGTCTGCGGGAGGTGCGCCGGCAGCGCCGACAGGGCCGCGGCATACGCGCCGTGCACCGCCTCGCTGGCCGGGGGCGCGGCCGAGGCGAGGTCAAGCACGCCCTCGGCTCGCGAATCTGAGATAAGCCCGCCGCCCCGCTCGCCCGGTCCCGCGGGCAGCCGCGTTCTCGCGCCCGCACCCTGCCGCCGCTCCAGGAAGCCGTCGTCGCGCAGGCGGGCGAGCGCGGCGGTCACGGTGGTGCGGCTGACCTCCAGCGCCGCGGCCAGCTCCCGCTCGCCCGGCAGCACCACGTCCAGCGCCAACCGCCCGTCGAGGATCAGCAGGCGCAGGCTGTCGGACAACTGGCCGTAGGCCGGTCCCACGCGCTCGCCGCGCCAGGCGCCCAGCAGGCGGACGACGGAGGCGGGGCTGATGCGACGCGGGCTCATGAGGTCCAGCTTCGCAGGACTGGCCCTGGTTTCAAATGCCAGTTGGCCGCATCTGGCTTCCCATGCTCTGCCGCCTCGCCCAACTGTTCCTCGGTCTCGGCCTGTTCGGCGTCTCCATCGGCCTGATGGTGCGCGCCGGCCTGGGGCTGGGCCCGTGGTCGGTGTTCCACCAGGGGCTGGCCGATCAGCTGGGCCTCTCCATCGGCCTGGTCACCAACGCGGTGGGCGCGCTCACCCTGCTGCTGTGGATCCCGCTCAGGCAGCGGCCGGGGATCGGCACGGTCGCCAACGTCCTCGTCATCGGCACGGTCGCGGACCTGACGCTATGGATCGTCCCGCCTCTCGAAGGCCTGCCACTGCGCACCGGGCTGCTGCTGTTCGCCATCGCCCTGAACGGCGTCGCCGGCGGGATGTACATTGGCGCGGGGCTTGGCCCGGGCCCGCGCGACGGGCTGATGACGGGGATCGTGCGGCTGACCGGCTGGCGAGTCGCCCCCGTGCGCACCGGCATCGAGCTCACGGCCCTGGCCTTCGGCTGGCTGCTGGGCGGGACGGTGGGTCTGGGCACGGTGATCTTCGCGTTCGCCGTCGGGCCCCTGGTTGGGCTGTTCCTGCCGGTCTTCGACGCCGAACGCCGGTCGCGAAAAATCCTGCCCGTTAATCCCTGACTCAGGTCTGCGAAACGCCGCCTTTACCCTTCGCTTGTATCACTCCGGGACAAGAACAAGGCCTCGCCAGAAGAGCGGGCGTTCAAATTTCGGTGGGTGTTCTTCATGGCCAAAACGGTCCTTGTCGTCGACGACGACCCTACCCAGCGGCGCCTGATCCAGGCGGTCCTGGAGCGCGACGGCTTCGCTGTCGCACACGCCCAGAGCGGCGACGAGGCGATCCAGCACCTGACCTCCGGCGGCGCCGCCGACGTGGTGCTTCTCGATCTGGTGATGCCCGGCATGTCCGGCCAGGACACCCTGATCGAGATGCGCGCCCGCGGGTTCAACCAGCCGGTCATCGTGCTAACCGCCACCGGCGGCATCGACACCGTGGTCTCGGCCATGCAGGCCGGGGCCGGTGACTTCTTCGTGAAGCCCGCCAGCCCCGAGCGCATCACCGTCTCGATCCGCAATGCGTTGTCGATGGGCTCGCTGAAGAGCGAAGTGGCCCGCCTGAAGAAGCACGCCACCGGGCGCACCACCTTCGACGACCTGATCGGCGGCTCCGCCCCGATGCAGATGGTCAAGCGGCTGGGCGAGCGGGCGGCCAAGTCGTCCATCCCCATCCTGATCACCGGCGAGAGCGGGGTCGGCAAGGAAGTGATTGCGCGCGCGGTCCACGGCTCCTCCGAGCGCGCCGGCAAGCCCTTCGTGGCCGTCAACTGCGGCGCCATCCCGGAGAACCTGGTCGAGAGCATCCTGTTCGGCCATGAGAAGGGCAGCTTCACCGGCGCCACCGACAAGCACCTGGGCAAGTTCCAGGAGGCCAACGGCGGCACCCTGTTCCTCGACGAAGTCGGCGAGCTGCCGCTGGACGTGCAGGTCAAGCTGCTGCGCGCCCTGCAGGAGAGCGAGATCGACCCGATCGGCGCCAAGCGCTCCATCAAGGTCGACGTGCGCATCGTCTCGGCCACCAACCGCGACCTGACCCTGGGCGTCTCCGAGGGCCGGTTCCGGGAGGACCTGTTCTATCGCCTGAACGTCTTCCCGATCGAGGCCCCGGCGCTGCGCGAACGGCGCGAGGACATCGCCGCCCTGGTCGACGCCTTCGTCCGCCGCTTCAACGTGGAGGAGGGCAAGTCGGTGGTGGGCGCCTCTCCCGAGACCCTGGGCTACCTCACCGCCTTCGACTGGCCCGGCAACGTCCGCCAGCTGGAGAACGCCGTCTACCGCGCCATCGTTCTGGCCGACGCGCCCTACCTGCAGCCGCACGACTTCCCGGCCATCTCCGGCGTCGCCGCGCCGCCGCCCGAGTACGATGCGCCCGCGGCGGTCTCCGCGGCCGGCGCGGCGGCCTCGCCGGCCGCTGCCGCCGCCGGCAGTCCCGACTCGCCCGTTCGCATCCTCGACGCCCGCGGCCACCTGCGCACCCTGGAGGAGATCGAGCGCGACCTCATCCAGCTCGCCATCGAGGTGTATGCCGGCCACATGAGCGAAGTGGCCAGGCGTCTCGGCATCGGCCGCTCCACCCTCTATCGCAAGGTCCGCGAACAGGGTCTCGACGGCCTGGTCAAGGCCGAGGCGGAAGGCGAAAGCGTCGAAGAGGTCGCGGCCTAGCCGGACGGCTTGCGCCGGAAACCGCGCCCACGCGGCATGGCCTTGGGCTCCCCCTTGGCCTTGGCCGCGATCTCCTTGAGCTTCACGGCCTGCATGGCCGAGAGCGCCTGGCCTGGCGCACCCTTCTCGGGGTCGCCGAAGGCGCGGCCGTAGGTCTTCAGGCGGTCGGCGACGCTGCCCAGGAATTCGCCCTCCCAGTCGCAGAGTGTGACGCCGGCCTTGTCGGCCC
>NZ_CADEGK010000277.1 GCF_902826855.1 uncultured Phenylobacterium sp.
TCCGCGCCGAGTTCCAGGACCTCGCCCGTCTGGAGGCCCGCTATCGCCGCGACGGCCTCAGCAGTTCTGAACGCGCCGACCTTGACGCGCGCTTCGATCGCCTCTCGGTGCAGATCCGCGCAGACCGCAACGACGCCCAGCGCGCCGGGTCTCCGGCGCAGGGTTGGATGGATATCAACCAGCGGCAGGCGCAGCTCGACCAGCGCATCGACGTCGGTGTGCGCAATGGACAGCTCACCGCCTCGGAAGCCGCCCGCCTCCGCGCCGAGTTCCAGGACCTCGCCCGTCTGGAGGCCCGCTATCGCCGCGACGGCCTCAGCAGTTCTGAACGCGCCGACCTTGACGCGCGCTTCGATCGCCTCTCGGTGCAGATCCGCGCAGACCGCAACGACGCCCAGCGCGCCGGGTCTCCGGCGCAGGGTTGGATGGATATCAACCAGCGGCAGGCGCAGCTCGACCAGCGCATCGACGTCGGTGTGCGCAATGGACAGCTCACCGCCTCGGAAGCCGCCCGCCTCCGCGCCGAGTTCCAGGACCTCGCCCGTCTGGAGGCCCGCTATCGCCGCGACGGACTCAGCCGCTCCGAACGGGCCGACCTCGATGCGCGGTTCGACCGCCTGTCGGTCCAGATCCGCGCCGATCGGAACGACGGCCAGCGCGCCGACGGACCGCGCGGCGACCGGTGGGAGAATCTCAACCGACGCCAGGCGCAGTTCCAGCAGCGGCTGGACACCGCCGTCCGTGATCGCCGCGTGACCCGCAGCCAGGCCAGCATCCTACGCTCGCAGTACCGCGACATCGCCGGCCTGGAACAGCGCTACCGGGCCAGCAACGGCCTTTCGCCGCGCGAACGCGCCGACCTCGACCGGCGCTTCGACCGCTTGCAGGCCAACTTCCGCGCCTCGGTCCAGAGCTCGCAGTACGGCTACGGCTACGGTGAAGCGCCGAACCTGTTCGACTACCTCTTCGGCATTCGCTAGCGCACGAGCGCCCGGGGCGGCCCGTCACGGCCGCCCTGGGGTGCGGCGCGCGGCGCGCCGCCGTCTCGACGCGGCGCAGAGGCGGGCCTAGCGTGATCGCCCCACGCTTTGGAAGACGCCTCGCCCATGCTCGCGCTGATGATGGATCGACCGCTGACGCTCCCGTCGATCCTGGAGCACGCCGCGATCTATCATGGCGGCACCCAGGTCGTTAGCCGCACCGTCGAGGGGCCGATCCATCGCTACGGCTACCGCGACGCTCTGGATCGCGCCAAGCGCATGGCCAATGCGCTGCTCGCGTTGGGCGTGAAGCCTGGCGACCGCGTCGCGACGCTCGCGTGGAGCACGCACCGGCATTTCGAGCTCTACTTCGCCGTCACCGGCATCGGGGCGGTACTGCACACCATCAATCCGCGGCTGCACCCGGACCAGGTGGCGTGGGTCGCGAACCACGCCGAGGACAGCGTGCTGTTCTTCGACATCACGTTCTCCGACCTCGTCGCGGAACTCGGTCCGAAGATGCCCACGGTGAAGACGCGCGTCGCGATGACCGACGCGGCGCACGCGCCTGCGGACGCGCTGGTCTACGAGGACCTGATCGCCGGCCACCCCAGCGCGTTCGCCTGGCCGGAGCTGGACGAACGCCAGGCCTCCGGCCTCTGCTACACCTCCGGCACCACCGGTAACCCGAAGGGGGTGCTCTACGGCCATCGCTCGACGGTGCTGCACGCGCTCGCGCTGGCGCTGCCCGACGCCTTCGACCTCTCGGCTCGCGACGTGGTGATGCCCTGCGCCCAGATGTACCACGCCAACGCCTGGTGCACGCCCTATGCAGCCCCGCTGGTGGGAGCCAAGCTGGTTCTGCCGGGCCGCGCCCTGGACGGCGCCTCCGTCGCCGAGCTGATCGCAGAGGAGGGGGTCACCTTCCTGCTGGGCGTGCCGACCATCTGGGTGGGCGTGGCCGACCATCTGGACCAGACCGGCGGGAGGCTCACGTCGGTGCGCACCATCGCCATCGGCGGCTCGGCCCCCACCGCCGCCCTGATCTCGCGCATCGAGAACCGACTGGGAGGCCAGGTGCGCCAGATCTGGGGGATGACCGAGACCTCGCCGCTGGGTGTGATCAACACACCGCTGCCGGCCCACGCCGGCGAGGACGCCGCAGCCACCTTGCAACGAAAGCTGAAGCAGGGACGCGGCCTCTGGGGCGTGGAATTGCGCATCCTGGGTGAGGACGGGACCGAGCTACCGCGCGACGGCAAGGCCGCCGGCGCCCTGCAGGTGCGTGGGCCCTGGGTGTCGTCGGCCTACTTCAAGCAGGACGGCGCCGACGCCTTCACCGCCGACGGCTGGTTCGACACCGGCGACATCGCCACCCTGGACCCGGAGGGGTACCTGCGCCTTACCGACCGGGCCAAGGACGTGATCAAGTCGGGCGGCGAGTGGATCTCCACCCTGGACCTGGAGGAGGCGGTCTGCTCGCACCCGGCGGTCGCGATGGCCGCGGCCATCGGCGTGCCGCACCCCAAGTGGGACGAGCGCCCCCTACTGCTCGTGACGATGCGGCCCGGCCAGTCCGCCGACCCGGAGGCGCTTAAGGCCCACGTCGCCGAACGCGTCGCCAAGTGGTGGACGCCGGACGAGGTGCGCATCGTTTCGGACCTGCCGCTGGGACCGACCGGCAAGGTCCTGAAGCGCGAGTTGCGTGACCGGCTGGCCACGGCGCCGCTCACATCGACCGCGTGACTGAACTGGCCCTTGCACCGTGCGTTAGCGATCCTAGGTGACAGTCTAGGAACGCCAGGAGATTGCGGTGCAGCGTAAGCGGCCAAAGGGTGTGCTCGCCATGGGGTGGGCGGCGATTGGGGCGGCCGCGAAGGGCCGTACGGAACACGCGCCGACGGCTGCGGACTATCCCGACACTGTCGTGCGGCGAACCAGCTTCACCTCCGGCGGCGGCCATGGCTGGCGCATCTCCGCCCTGGAGACCCCGCGCGCGGCGCCGCCGCCGTGGAAGATCGTGGTCATCACCGGCGCCCCGTCCTGGGCCGAATACTGGGCCGAGACGCTGGCCGAGCTGCCGCAGGACCGCGAGATGATCGTGGTCGACCGCCCAGGCTATGCCGCCAGCGAGCCACTTCACCCTGTGGCCGACATCTGCGTCCAGGCACAGGCGCTGGCCCCGGTGCTGCAGGCGGCGCGCGGCCAAAGGGTGCTGCTGGTGGGGCAGAGCTACGGTGCGGCGATCGCCTCGATCATGGCGGACCAGAACCCCGGCAAGGTGGCGGGCCTCGTCCTGCTCTCGGGCTTCTTCGGCGAGGCGGGCCCGACCGCCAAGTGGCTGCTGGACCTGGGGTCGAAGGCCTTGAACATGATCCCGCGCGACCTGCGCCATGCGGTCATCGAGGTGAACGGCCAGAAGCCGCAGCTGCGTCACGCCAAGCACGCGCTCGCCCGACTGAACATCCCCATACACATGATCCACGGCGACCAGGACGACTTCGCCCCATTCGAGGCCGCCGAGCGTTTGGCCGGCGAGACCGTTACGCGCCGCCCGATCCGCGTCGTCCGCACCGAAGGCGCCAACCACTTCTTCAACGACGGTCCGGCCGAGATCCTGCTGGCCGCCATCGAGAGCTGCATCCCGCAGCGCCCGCAGCGCTGGACCTTCCGCTGGCCCAAGCTTCCGGCGCTGTGGGGCGCCAAACTACCCGGCGCGGCCTCGGCCCCGGCAGGCTAGGGTCAGGCGAGGGGGTCAGGGCAGGAGCACGCCCGTCGCCACCGCGAATCCGATCACCACCAGCCAGGGCGGCAGCTTGGCCACCTGCAGGAACACGAAGGCGGCGAGGACCAGCGCCCAGTCGGCCGGCTGACGCACGGCGATCATCAGCACCGGATTCCACAGCGTCGCCGCCAGTACGCCCACCACCGTCGCACCGACGCCCGCGATCACCCCGCGCGCCCAGCCCTCTCGCTTCAACCGGTCCCAGAACGGCAGTACGCCGGTGACCAGCAGCAGGCTGGGCAGGAAGATCGAGAGCAGTGCGATCAGCCCGCCCGCGATACCGTCCGGACCATACCGCTGGGCCGCGCCCACATAGGCCGCGAAGCTGAACAGCGGCCCCGGCAACGCTTGGACCACCCCATAGCCGGCCAGGAAGGTCGATTCGTCCAGCCAGCGCCGATCGACGATCTCGCGCTCGAGGAGCGGCAGCACCACGTGGCCGCCGCCGAATACCAGCGAGCCGGTGCGGTAGAAGACGCTGGCCAGGCCGAGCCCCGGGTTGGCCAGCACGCTCGCCAGGATCGGCAGCCCGACGAGGAGGACCACGAAGAGGCCGAGCGCGATCAGGGCGCTCTGGCGATCGACCATCACCGGCGCGTCGTCCGGCGGGAGCTGGGCAGGCGTATCGCGAAGCAGGGCCATGCCAAACAGCCCGCCGGCCACCAGGGTCGCCACCTGGGCCACGGGCCCCTGGACGAGGAACAGGCCCACTGCGGCGCCCATGGCCAGGCCCGCTTTGATGGGACCCACCGCCAGGGTGCGGGCCATCTGCACCACCGCCTGCGCGACCACCGCAGCGGCGGCCGCGTGCAGGCCATGGAGCCATCCGTCCCCGTACAGCCCCACCAGGCTGGGCTTGAACATTGCGAACGCGATCATCGCCGCCGCCGCCGGCGCAGTGAACCCGGCGAACGCCGCCAGCGCCCCTGCTAGGCCCGCCTGCCGCATCCCGATCGCCATCCCCATCTGGCTGGAGGCCGGCCCCGGCAGGAAGTGGCAGAGCGCCATCAGGTCCGCGTAAGCGGCGTCGGAAAGCCAGCCCCGCCGCTCCACGAACTCGCGGCGGAAATAGCCGAGGTGCGCCGCCGGTCCGCCGAACGCGGTCAGTCCCTGGACCAGGAACGCCAGGAACACGTCTAGGGCGGAAACCCTGCGGATCGGCTGGGCGTCATCCATACGGCCTAGATGGAAGGGCAGGGCGGCCCTGTCGACCGGTTTCGGCGATAAGCACTTGAG
>NZ_CADEGK010000278.1 GCF_902826855.1 uncultured Phenylobacterium sp.
CGTAACCTATTGCTTAACAATCTCTTTCTGCCGCATGGCGGCGTAGGGTGTGCCCCCTGTCCCCAACTTCGCAGGCAGGAACCAGTGTGTTGGCCTGGACCGGACCGAGCGGATTTGCTCCCGCTGACCGGCGGCGCGCGGGCCGGGCAAGCCGCCTGTCGGAGGGAGGCGAAAGCTATGGGAATGGAGCAGTCCGGGGAGATAAGATCACGTGCAAGAATCCCCCGGATAAGGAGTGCGGGATGGCCAGCGTAAGCTTGAGCGCGACGCCGAAAGGCAAGGGCTACCAGGCAACCGTCACCTATTCGGACGGCGTCGCGATCAGCTCGGCCGAGGCCTTTCCGACCCAGGCGGAAGCGATCTCGGCGGCCGCGCTGAGGCTGCTCGACCTGCCCGAGCGACTGGAGCGGTTCGACGCCCCGGAGGGCGCATCGACGGACGCCGGAATGGCCTCCTGAACCTCCCTAAGCGTTGGCTCAAAGGAGCCGAGCAAAAAGAATGGAGGAAGCCCGGAACGGACTTCCTCCTGTGGAGCGGCATCAGAATTCGTCGGTCAGTTTGGTCGGCACGGTGTCGACGACTCGGTCCAGCATGGCCTTGGGCAGCGCGCCATAGTCACCCTCGTCGACCGCGATGTAGCCGGCCTCATCGTCAATCAGGACATACTGGGTGAAGTAGCTGTGAAAGGACCTGGCATGGGCCCGGTCAAGGGCAGCAACGAAGGCTGCCTGATCGGCCTGGTAAACGGCACGGGCAATGTTCGGTGAAGCGTACATGACTGTCCTCCTGATGTTCGATGCGTCGCATCAGGAGATTCGCGATGTGGGTGACGGGCCGGGTCAGGGACCGCGTGGAACACGCGGCCGCGAAGCGGCGATGGGGGAAACGATTTTTGTCGGGGCTCGCCCCGGCAAAAATGGTGGGGCCCCGTCGTCCTTGACGCGGCCCCCAAGCCCGCATCACACTTGGAAACTCTGCGAGAGAGACCTCTCCCCCACGGTTGCGGGTACGCGTTCGGGCAACCTCACAAACCGTTTTCCTACACGCCGCGACAATGGCAGAATCGGTTCTGGAGGGGACCAACGGCCAGCGAAAGGTACGACACATGGCCAGGTCCAAACCGAGCGCTCGGGATGCGCTCAGGAAGCTGCTCGAACAGCGCGAAGAGCTCGATGCCCGTGAAGCCCGGCTCCGCGAGGAAGCGGCCGCCGAACTCGGCAAGCTGCTCGTCGAATGCGGCGCAGAGACGATCGAGCCGGCGCAGCTGCGCCAGCTCGTCCGCGCATCGATGGGGCTCGGGATCGACGAGACGCTGAAGCGCATCGCTCCCGCCTGATGGGCAAACGCGGCGGTGCGCGGGTTCGATGCCCCGCACCGCCGCCAAGCAGTCACGCAAAAGAAAAGGCCCCGATGGTCTGTGCCACCGGGGCCTTGTCGCGGGATCGGGACAATCAGTCCTCGTCGATGTCGGGCGCGCCCTCGTTGGCGCTCGAACGGCCCTTGGAGAGGAAATCCACCTTGTCGGCGATGATCTCGCAGCCGTAGCGCTTGACCCCGTCCTTGTCGTCCCACGAGGTGTAGTGAATCCGGCCCTCGACGGTCACCAGCTGGCCCTTGGTGCAGTATTTGGCGACATTCTGGCCGAGCCCGTTGAAGCAGGTGACGCGGTGGAACTCGCTTTCCTTAGCGGTGTAGCCGTTCTCGTCCTTGTAGGTCTTGCCGTCCTTCCTGGCCGGACGGTCGGTCACCACCGACATCGAGGTGATGCTGGTTCCGCCCTGGGTGGTGCGGGCTTCGGGATCGCGGGCGATACGGCCGACGAGAATAACGAGATTGGTCATGGGTCTTCTCCTGATCGAGCAATCCGGGTCCATCCCGGCTGCAAACCCGAGCAGAAGCGGCCCACGGCGAAGCGCACCGAAGGGGAACCTGGAGACGGTTCGGGTGGTGCGGGCAGCCGGGCGCATGCCCGGCAACACGGCCGGACCGGGTCCGGGTTGCGCGCCTCGACGGGGCTGCTTCAGGAACAGGTTTGCTTGAGAGCCGGGTTGGTCACGGATGCCGTTGACAGGACCGCCATGCCCGTTCGGTTTCGAGCGGCCGACACCGGTTCGCCCGCATCTGCAACCGCCGCGGAGCAGCTTCAAATCGCGATGCGAGACCGGCCGCCCACGGAAGAAGAAGGGCCGCTGGATGGGACGACGTCACCGCGAGCCGCACGATCGCCTGACAGCTCGACGGACTCGTCGAGACGATGCCCGCGAAGCATCCAGGCTTGGGGAGTGATGAGGCGCGCCCAGTCCGCGAACGAGGGGATCGATCCCAGGTCCTCACGCACGTGCTGCTCGCCGACAAGGCGCACCGGGACCGACCGACCGTCGGCGTTGACGATGGTCGCTCCGAACAGCGTTTCGAGCATGAATATCCCCTCGGCATGGTGCCGCAGCGCGCGGTGCCTGGGATCGGCCAGGATCGCTTTCGACTGGTCGAACCATTGGTGAAGCGGGAGATAGTCCTCCACGTTGCCGCCCCATTTCCGCACCGAGGAAAGCGCATGGTAATAGCAATGCGCCATCTCGCTTCTCCTAGAGCTCGGTCGAGTGATCTTCGGAGGCAGTGAAGCGCAGGCTGCAATCGAGCGTGAAGCTCGCGTCCGCCACATCGATGACGAGTTGGCCGTACGCGCCATCATTGAGCTCCCACCCGGGATGGTGGCGTTCGAGCGCGAGACAGCCGAGCGATTCCAGCGCCGCCGCCAGCGATTGCGCCTCGGCCTGCGCGTTGCCCTCCGAGGCCTCCGGACGGAACGGTTCCACAGCAGCGTCGGGACAAGCAACCGAAGCGTTGGCGGCATCGTAGCAGATGCATTCCTCGACGGCGCCGCTGTCGCCATACCCGTCGAAGCGGACTTCGACGCGGGCGATTCCCGCTGTCCGCAACGGGGGGATGACGACAGCCTTGAGATGCTGGATCTCGATCTGCTCCCGGGCGTCACGCTCGGCCTGGCGAACCGCGAACTCGGCGATCGCGGCTTGGAAATCTGTCATGAGAAGTTCTCCTGTGCTGCCGGCTGGACGTCCACCGCCCAGCCCGCACAGGCAGAAGATGCCTCCCCTCTGGTGCAGCTGCCAGCGCCGAGTTGGCGCTGGCGCGAAGGCGCGCGCGCCCTACTCGGCGGCGACCGCCGTGCTGCGCGGGCATGTCCCGAGCGGACCCCGCCGATCGACGACGGTGATCCGGCGCGCCTTGGCTTCGATCACGAGCCGCTCGAGAACACCGTTTCCCGGAAAGGCGACCACATAGCGGGGGTCGAGCGAGAGCATGCGCTCGTTGCGCTTGAAGCCGGCGCGAGCGCCGAGCCGCATGTCGAGCGAGAACGTCACCTGCGGCACCTGCCGCCGCTCGGCCCAGGACGAGGCGAGCCGGTCCACGCCCTTGCTGTCGCCGCCGTGGATGAGGACCATGTCGGGCACGCGGTCGCGGACCTTGTCCAGGGTTGCCCAGACGTTGTTGGCGAACGCGAGCGCGTCGGCTTCGGTCGCATGGCGGGTACGCCCGCCGGCGAATACCACCGGGGTTCCTTCGGGCATTGCAGCGCGCCGCTTGGCTTCGGCGCGGGCGCGCAGGAAATCGCGCCCTTCGACCAGGGCGGAAGTCAGCATCGCGCTGTGATTGAAGCGCGAGCTCGAGACCGGCTTCCACGAAGAGCCGAACTCATTGAGGTAGAGCGCCGCGGCGACCTCGCGCATTTCCTCGAGCGCCAGCATCGCCGCTTCGGCGCATTGCGCCCGCTCGACCTGGGTCTCGAGTTCGTGCGTCTGGACCTCGGAACCGTCCGCGGTGGCGATCAGGGCCCGGACCTCGTCGGTGGCGCGGTCGAGCGCCGTCGACTTGCGGGTCGCGGACCGGTGAAAGATGTTGACGAAGGCCCAGCCGAGATCCTCGGCGTCGGCCTCGAGCGCGGTTCCCGAGATCATGGCAAAGAGATCGGACCAAACTGCTTCGAGCGTCTGCACGACCGCTTCGCGAAGCGGAAAATCGTCGGAAGAGACCGGCGCGGGACCGATCGAAAAGCCGGAAAGGTCGAGCCCGGCGAGCTGATCTGCGAATGAGCTGTGCATCTTGTCCTCCTGATTGGTGGCGCTGCCAGGAAGGCCGTCATGGCCGCGGCAGCGAGAGCCCGTCAGGGCCAGCTTCAAGGCCGGGCTCCGCACCCGGAGGGGAAACCCGCATCGCCAGGCTGGCGCGGGCCGGAACGGGCCCGCAGGGACCGGGCCAACACGGGCCTGGCGAGGCCGGGTTGCGGACCCGGCCGGCTGGCCCAGGGCCTCTCTTGCGTGGCGCGTGCCACGACTGGAGGAAGCGGGCGCCCGCAATGGAAAGGGGCAGGGGCGTCGCTTTTCCCGCCCCGGGGTCAGGCACGCTTGCGATAGACGGCTTCACCGTTCGACATGCGTCCGAGGCAGTCGTAGTCGCCGAACAGGTGGTCGAAGCGGCTGGCGATCTGGCGGAGCCAGCGTTGTGCTCGCGGCGACCGGGCAGTCCTGCAGTCAGCATCCCAATAGGCGCCGTCGTCGCGCTCGGCGATCCACACCGCGACGAGGCCACCGTAGATCGAGACGCCGAAGTCGGCATAGGCGTTGCGCAGCAGGATCCGATCCTCGCGGCCCCGCCAGGCGTCGTGCTGCAGGAGCGAGGGGAAGGCGGCCGCCGCGCGCTCCGTGAGGTCATCGCGCAGCCATTCGTATTCGAGCTCCCAATCCTCGGCGCGCTCGACCTCGAGGACGGTGAAGGCGACAATGGCGCCGTTGGGATAGCTGACGGATCGGCTCATGGTGCCCTCCCTTCAGGCGGCCAGCGCGTCGTCGCCGGGCTCTTCGGCCACGGCGGTCTCACGGCCGCCGAGCTTCAGGAGAAGGCTCGACGCCTCCTCGGCCCGGGCCGCGGCGGTCAGGATCGCGCGGTCGTCTTCCCTGAGCAGCTTGAG
>NZ_CADEGK010000279.1:0-1189 GCF_902826855.1 uncultured Phenylobacterium sp.
TCCACTCGAACGTCGGACTGGTCGGAAAGGCGCGAGCCGGTACGGTGAATTCGAATTCGAACGTATCGGGGCCAACCGAATTGAGCATATGGGCTTCGACTTCCAGTACGGAGACAGACCCGATGTCTGGCTATGCCTCGCCGTCTGGACAGGAGAAAGAGGCGTTTGCACGCTTTTCCGGACAGGAAACTGCTGGAACTATTCTGCGTACCGAAAGCCGTATCGGCTGTGGGTGGTGAGCCAATTTCGCCGCGAACCCCTGCCGCAACATCCGTTGGCAGAGGCTTTGGCGAAAGGGCTCCGACGCCTTCAGGTCGCGGAAGCCTATTTCCGGGAAGGCGCCGATCATCCCGACCTGGGTCTGACACAGACATTGCCGCCCTATCAGTGGCCGGATGGCTACGCCGATCGGATGAAGTAGCGCCTCGCGCTATCGCCATTTCTCAGAACTGCTGAAAGCCCCAATCGCGGAGGCCTCAGCGGACGCGCGCCTCCACACATCGGTGAGCCATACGATCGGACCGACGAACTTCCCGGCGGCGCGCTGGAAGCTTCGCTATACATTCCTAAGGATGTTTGGCTCACAGCCGTTGGTTGCCTGAGCACCGTCTGGCGCCGTCTAGAGCTGACAGGCGCTGATGGCAGCGGCGACAGTATGAGGCTCGTCAGTTTCTCGTTCTCATCGGGCGGCCCGTCGTCTCTTTGATCGTAGCCACCAGCTACCTTCCAGGTAGGCCAACCTCCAAAGGAGGCTTCCCGACCTCGCCGGTCGCGCTGCAGTATCCGAGCCGCTTGGAGAACGAGAAGTCACCATCCCCAATCCAAGCCAAGCGTCCGGAATGTCGGGCGTTTCCCGCCTTCCGAAAAGTTGAATAAAAACAATTAGTTATGATTGGCGGAGAGAGAGGGATTCGAACCCTCGATACCCTTGCGGGTATGCCGCATTTCGAGTGCGGTGCTTTCAACCGCTCAGCCATCTCTCCGACGAGCTGCGCGGCCCCAAAGGAAAGGGCCGGGTGAGCGAGCGGCGACTGATACTCATCCGGCTCCCGTCGCGCAAGCGCGGCGTCTCAGCGGGCTGGGGACGGCCACTCTCCACGCTGATCGCCCGACAGTCTCCCCAAGCGGTGCATTGAAAGCGGAACTGTTGGCGGCTTAGTCAGGCCGATGCTCTCGAACATGCGATTCC
>NZ_CADEGK010000279.1:1289-4987 GCF_902826855.1 uncultured Phenylobacterium sp.
CACCAGCTCGCCGACCCTCGCCAGCTCACGCTGGCGACCTACCAGGCGCTCGACGGGTTCAGGCGCGCCGATGGACTCGGCGCCCTCGTCGAGACGTTGAACGCCGCCGGCCCCATCACGCTGGTGCTGGACGAGGCCCATCACCTGCGGCGCGAATGGTGG
Organism: uncultured Phenylobacterium sp.; assembly: GCF_902826855.1. GTDB lineage: Bacteria > Pseudomonadota > Alphaproteobacteria > Caulobacterales > Caulobacteraceae > Phenylobacterium. The sequence goes on from NZ_CADEGK010000279.1 coordinate 1,452, forward strand.
AACGGCCTCGAACACCTGGCCAGCTCGCTAGCCGACGTGCGGATCATCGCCCTGACCGCCACGCCGCCCTATGACGCGAGCTTCGCCGAATGGGCCCGCTACGAAAGTTTGTGCGGCCCCATCGATCTGGAAATCGGCATCCCCGAGCTGGTTCGCAACGGAGACCTCTGCCCGCACCAGGATCACGTCATTCTCTCTCAGCCTACGGCAGACGTGCTGCGGCTGCTCGACCAACGGCGACGGGCCGTGGCGGCGCTGCAATACGAGTTGCGCGCGGACGAACCCCTGCTCGATGCCCTCGAGAGACACCCCTGGCTATCGAGGCCGGAGAATCATGTGGAGGAGATCCTGGAAGCGCCGGAGATGCTCTCGGCGGTCCTCGTGCTCCTGGCGTCGGCGGGACGCAGACTGCCGTCCGCCCCACTCCGGTTGTTGGGTGTGTCGGCGGGCGCCGTCCCTGCGCCGTCGTTCTTTTGGCTGGAGACCTTTCTCGACGGCCTGACGGGCCGTCTGTCGGGGACTTTCAAGATCGGTGACGATCGGCTGCGGGCGCTGCGCGATCGCCTGATCCGCCATGGGTTGATCGAAGGCGGCCGGGTCCGGCTGCGCCATACGCGGTCGATCTTCCGCATGATGGCGGCCAGTCTCGCCAAGCTGGACAGCATCGCCGAGATCGGGAAGGCGGAGCACGAGGTGCTGGGTAGCCGCCTGCGCATGGTGGTTCTCTCGGACCACATAAGGGCCGACGAGCTGCCGGCCGCGGCTAGCGATGCGTTCCGGCCCGCCAAGCTCGGCGTCGTGCCGATCTTCGAGCACCTGCGGCGCGCCGGCGTGGCGCCTGTTCACCTCGGCGTCCTGACGGGGACTCTGGTGATCCTGCCGCGCGCCGCGCTTCCCGCTCTCCAAGCCGTGGCGGCGGAAAACGGCTTGGACGCTGCGGCGGTCCGGGCTTTCGACATCCCAGCTTGCCCCGACCACGTCAGGATCGAGCTAGCCGGGATCGGCCCGGCGCGCCTCGTGCCGCTGGTGACGGCCCTGTTCGCCCGCGGCGAAGTTCGCGTCCTGGTCGGCACCCAGTCGCTGCTGGGCGAGGGGTGGGACGCCCCGGCCTTGAACACCCTCGTTCTCGCCAGCAACACAGCGTCCTTCATGCTGTCCAACCAGATGCGCGGCCGCGCTATCCGAACCGAGGCGGGCAATCCGACAAAGGTCGCCAACATCTGGCACCTCGCGACGGTCGCGCCAGCCTCCGGCGGCGTTCTGGCCGATGCTGTCGAAGCGCTGACCTGGGCTGAATTGGTCGACGACGCGCCGGAGGGCCTCTCGGACGCGGCGCTGCTCGCCCGCCGGTTCCGAGCTTTCGATGGCATCTCGAGCGGCGAGTCCACGCTGATCGAGAGCGGGATCGGCCGCCTGGGTGTCGATATGGCGCAGGACCCGGGACTGGCCAACAGCCGCACCCTTGCGGCGGCCGCGGACCGGCAGGACGTCGCGCGGCGCTGGTCGCTCTCGCTGGGAACAGGCGCCGCCCGGGCCCGCGTCCGGGAGACGGCCGCGCCCAATTATGCGCCGCGCGTCCTCGCATGGTCCGACACGCTCCATGCCCTCGGCTGGGGCGCCCTCAGCGCTGCGGCATTCGCCGTCGGCGAGGAAGTGTATGGCGCGGACCCGTCGGCAGGATTCAGCGTCATGGCGCTTGCGGGTGTTGCGGCCCTGGCCAGCGTCCCGAAACTCGCCAGGGCGGCGCGCCTGATCTGGCGCAACGGCTCCGTGGAAGGCAGCCTGAAGCAGGTCGGCGCCGTGATCCTGCATGCGCTCTGGCGCGCCGGCCTTGCGAGTGAGGCCGAGGCGAACGAGGGTCGGTTCGACGTGCGGACCAGCCTCGACGGCCGCAGGGACGTCGTCCTGCGGGGGGTCAGCCGCAGCACGGAGCGCCAGGTGATGCAGGCCATCGCCGAGGTCCTGGGGCCGGTGCAGAATCCGCGCTACCTGTTGGTGCGCCACAGCCGTCTCGGCTGGAGGACGCGGACGGACTATCATGCCGTGCCGTCCGCTCTGGCGGCGAAGAAGGAATGGGCCGAGCGGTTCGCGGCGCTCTGGACGGCGCGCGTCGGCTCCTCCCGACTGGTCTTCACCCGAAATCCGCAGGGTCGGCGGCTGCTGTTGCGCGCGCGGGCGAAGTCGTTCGCGGCCGGCATCCAGCGTTCCGTCGATCGCAGGTCCGCCTGGCTCTGACGGCGGCCCTGTTGCGCGCCGCCGCGCCAGCCGTGAGAGTGGCGGAGACGCGGGCGGGTGACCTGCGCAGGTGGGAACGAGCGCGATGACGGACGGGATGATCTCCTTCGGGGCCAAGCTCAAGCAGCACGCGGCCCGGCAGCCTGACGCGCCCGCCGTGAGCTGCGGGGCCGAGACGACCACCTACGGCGCATTGCACCGCCTTTCGAACCGTGTGGCGCGCGGCCTGGCGTCAAAGGGGGTGAAGGCCGGGGACCTGGTGACGGTGGGCCTGCCCAACTCCATCGGCTTCGTGGCCGCCTGCTACGGGATCTGGAAGCTGGGGGCCACGCCACAGCCGGTGTCGTTCCGCCTGCCGAAGGGCGAGCTGCAGGCGATCGTCGACCTGGCCCAGGCGCCGCTGGTGGTGGGGCTGTTCGAGCAGGGCGTCACCCAGCCGGTGGTGACGGCGGAGCAGTTGGCGGCGCTGAGCGACGACGAGAGCGACCTTCCCGACGCCGTGCCGCCGATCTCCAAGGCCCCTACCAGCGGCGGCTCGACGGGGCGGCCCAAGCTGATCCTGGCGGGCCAGCCCGGTCTCTCGCCGGAAGAGACGCCGGACGTCGGCGGCTATTCCCTGCGGCCGGTGGACACCGTGCTGTTGCCCGCTCCGCTCTACCACAACGCCCCGTTCGGCATCATGATGAGCGGGACCCAGCTGGGCGCCCACGTGGTGCTGACCCCGCGTTTCGATCCCGAGGGGACGCTGGCGGAGGTGCAGGCGCGCAAGGTGACCTGGCTGTACCTGGTGCCCACCATGATGAACCGCATCTGGCACCTGCCGCAGGAGGTGCGGGACAAGTACGACGTCTCCAGCGTGAAGACGCTCTGGCACATGGCGGCGCCCTGCCCGCCCTGGCTGAAGGAGGCGTTCATCCACTGGATCGCGCCGGGCGAGGTGATGGAGCTCTATGCCGGCACCGAGGCGCAGGCGATCACCATCATCACCGGCTCCGAGTGGCTCACGCACCGCGGCTCGGTGGGCCGGGTTTCGGTGGGGGAGATGAAGGTGTTCGGCGACGACGGCGCCGAACTGCCGCCCGGCGAGACGGGCGAGATCTACATGCGGCGGGCCCCGGACACGCCGGTCACCTACAAGTACCTGGGCGCGACGCCCAAGACCTTGCCCGGCGGCTGGGAGAGCCTGGGCGACCTGGGCTCGTGAGAGGCCGAGGCCTCCCTCTACCTTGCCGAGCGGCGGGCGGACAGGCTCCTGGGGGGCAGCTCCTACGTCTATCGTGACTCGCGCGATGCGTCGCTGG
>NZ_CADEGK010000280.1 GCF_902826855.1 uncultured Phenylobacterium sp.
GATTAGCAGCACCCTCGAACATTACGTCGATCTGCCGGAACTCGACCTTCCCGACGTTCTCGAAGGCGCCAACTATCGGCAGCTGCGCGAGGAGGATGTTGAAGGGATCGCCTTGAGGCTACGGCAGCACTGGCGGATGGGCGATGGGCCCTGTGCCGATGTTGTCAGCGTTCTCGAGCGTGTCGGCTTCGTCGTTGGCAGCATCGAAATGGGGACTGCCAAGCTCGACGGCCTCTGCAGTTGGTCGCCTGTCGATGGCCGCCCGCACATCCTGCTGGCAAACGACAAGATGTCGTTCCCACGGCGCCAAATGGATGCCGCCCACGAAATGGCTCACGCGCTTCTTCATCGTAATGTGACGAAGGAAGAATTCGCGCGGGATCTGAAGTTCATTGAGACGCAGGCGTTTCGGCTCGCCAGCGCCTTTCTGATGCCGTCGACCAGTTACCCGATCGAAGTGCGCACTCCATCCCTGGCCAGCCTGCTGGCTTTGAAGGAGCGTTGGCGGGTGTCGATCAAAGCCCAAATTCGCCGGCTGTCGGACCTCGAAGTCATTCCGCCTGAATTCGCGACCCACCTCTACAAGCTCTATTCTGCCAAGGGGTGGTCGCGCGAAGAGCCGCTTGATCGCCAGTGGGAGCCCAGCGAACCCAGAGTCCTGCGTGACGCCCTGCAGCTGATCGTCGACGAAGGCGTCCGCACTAAAGCGGACTTGTTGGCCGTCGAGTTTACGATAACGGCCGGCGATGTTGAGAACCTTTGCGGTCTTCCGAACGGTTGGTTCAGCCGTGAAGCTGCGGAAGTCGTCCGCCTTAAAGCGCCGGCCGACCGGCCGTCGGCCGTAGGCGAGGGCGCCGTTATTCCATTTCGCAAGCGCTAACAAGTAATCGCTAATGCGTCGCATTAGCGTGGCGCTGAGAGCCAGCACGTTGCGATGGCCGGCCTGGGACCGTCGGGTGTGGACGAAGGCAAGGGTAGGGACGAAATGGCCGACCAGACCGATAACCTGATCGAACTCGATGAGCCGGCGGTCCACTCGCACACCCCGTCGGGTTGGCCGATCGAGACCATCGAGCTCAAGCCCGACGGCAAGGCGCCCAAGCACTATGGGCCTGACACCTACCGGTTTGGCGCAGCACTGACCCTAAGCGTCATCCTTCCCCGCAGAGGATGGACGCTCGTTAAGCGCACCAAGAACTATGCCTATTTGATCCCGCCGGCCGACAGCCTGAAACCGCCATTCAAAATCACCATCGCGGTCCCCCCAGCGGAGGAGTTTCTGGCCATCGCTCGCAGAAGCTACGCCAGGGGCGAAAGCTGGAGGGGCCAACTCGGCGAATGGCCTGCCTGGTATCTGCATGAGCGCAACAAGAATATGCAGAAGCTGACGCGCGACCCTACCACGGGCGCGATGGTGGCCGAGGTGATCGAAGAGCCGCCCGAGTCCAGCCTGGCCATGGGCGAATGGGGCGTCTGGGACATGCGGGCAACCGCAAGAGGCGGCCGCTTTGGTTTCGGCCACCTTTCACCTGATTTTCAAGCCGAGCACGGGCTCCGAACGCCCGACTCTCCAAAGCCCGCCCTTTGGGAGGGCGCCCCAAAGACCGTCGAGCTTTCGGTTTATGAGCGAAATCCGACGGCGCGACGCCTCTGCATCGAGCACTACGGGCCGACATGTCAGGCCTGCACGTTGAACTACGAAGAGAAATACGGCCCGATCGGCGCTCAGTTGATCCACGTTCATCACGTCACGCCGCTGTCGACCATCGGCGAGGCTTACGAGGTCGACCCGATCCGAGATCTCGTGCCCTTGTGCGCCACGTGCCACCACGTCGTGCACAGCCGCGATCCCCACTACTCCGTGGAGGAAATTAGAGCAGCCATCGCACTCAGGAGGCCGCCAGGAGAAGAGGGATAAAGCGGCTGCTGCCCCAAACGCGTTTCGCGCCTAATATATCATATAGAAAGAAATCGCTGCAAAACCAATGTGTTGCAAGTTGCGTATAATTATCATTATCGGAAATTGGACGAGAGGGCGCCCCAAAGTGAGGCGAGTATTCCTCAGTGTGCATCTGCCCTTGGGCTGTGCAGAAACTCAATCGCACGCATTCTACAGGCCAGCCTCTGGCGATCACGCGGTTCCGATGAACGGACCTTCCGAGCTTCGCTTCAGGATGGGAAGCGGACCCCTGGCGGCGGCCGAACTATGGACATGGTCCTCATCGCGTCCTCCGCCAGGGATCCTATTCGATGCCCCGCAACGTCATTTCTTCTCGCCGTCCAACACTCCGTACTGCACCCGGCTCAGCTGGCCTCCCTTCAGCACGCCAACGTCGAAGGCGGGCCTACCGTTAGATACGTAAGGGATCACCCATACAGGAACTCCCTCGGCCTGTGCCTTGGTGGCGATCTCGAGCAGCGAGCGTGGGGAAAGCTCCATCAAGGTGTGGTATTCGGCGGCTCTGGAAACGTGCTCGACGTCCGCGAAGGTCTCCACCTTCGGGGTCCACGCCGTCTGCAACGGATCGCCCTTGTGCTCCTTCAGCACGTTGTGCTCGGCATCCGTCTTTGTCCCTTTCGCAGAGGAATATACGGCGAGGTGGAGCGCGCCGTCCTCGTACTCGAACTTCGCCGCCGTGGGCGCCTCACCGGCCTTTTCGATGGCCTGAATGGCGTCAATCAGCGTGTGCTTGCTCGCCGGCAGGGCCTTCAGCAGCTCGGCGTCACTCCCGGCGTCTCTGGTCATCGCAGCTACGCTCGCGGCGTTTCCGCCCGCGCCCGCGCCCGCGCCTGGGCCGCCAGCGGCATAACTATCCGCAGGGGCCGCGACGGGCGCGGTCGCGTTCGTTGCGGCCGTTTTGTCCCGGTCGCCACAGCCTGCCAGAGTGATCGCGATCAGGCTGGCGGCCGCGGCCGTGGCCATCCGATTCGTGAGGTTCGCGCTCGACATGGGTCTCTCCTCCAGGTTTGACCGCCGCTGGACTGACGGGGAGGCCCTCGTGCCTCCCCGCGAGACATGCGCCGTGCCGTTTAAGGCAGTTTTAGCGGTCTGGAGCGATTGCCGAGGGGCTTCAGGACAGTCGGGTCGAGCACGGCCAAGTCGTCTCCGTCGGTGACCACGAGCCGCCGTGACCGCTCGCAAAAGGGGATCTTGTCTCCTTGGCCGCTACGGCCGAGCCACCTTCACCTTCTCCAGCGCGGCGTGGAGCCCGCCCGCGAGCTTGGTGGCGTCGTCGTTGGCCCAGAAGTGCATGAAGAAGAGGCGAGGCTCGTCGTCCAGCATGTGGTTGTGCAGGGCGGTGACCTCGATGCCGTTGGCGCGCAGCGCCTTGATCACCGGGTTCACTTCGTCGGCCGTAAGAACGAAGTCGCCGGTGATCGCCGCCTTGCCGCCGCCCGTCGGCTGGAAGTTGATGGCGATGGCCGAGCCCATGGCGGTCGGCACCGCCATGCCTCCGGCTTTGGGGGTCTCGGCCCGCGGAATGTTGAACTGCAGCACGCCGCCGTTGGGCGTGCCCTTGTAGCCGCCGATCGCTCGCTCCACGCCGGGGACATCCATGTCGAGCGGCGCGGGCGGGGCGGCGGCCGGGGCGGGCCCCATCGGCGTCCCGCTCTTGGCCAGGGCCGCGTGGATCGCCGTCGCCAGCTTCACCGCGTCACCGCGACCGTCGATGTGCATGTACATCGTCGCCGGGCTGGAGCGCAGCACGTGGTTGTGCAGGGCGGTGATGGAGAGCCCGTTCTCGACCAGCAGGCTCATCACAGGATTGATCTCGTCGTGGGTCAGCACCAGGTCGCCCATCACCATGGTCTGGCCGCCCATGTCGTGGAAGGCGACCCAGGAGCCGAGCGCCAGGCTCGGCTTGATGGCGACGCCATCGAGCGTGACCTTCAGATCCGACCGCGGCAGGCCGACGCGATAGACCTCGCCGGGCTGCACCGTCCCCGTTTTGCCAAGGGCGGCGCCGACCGCAGCCCAATCGGCCGCGGCGGCGGGAACAACCATGGCGGCCGCGCACGTGGCGCCAAGCAGCAGTGAACGGACAAGCATCGGGCATTCCTTTCGGCTGAGGTCAGGTCGAGGGTCACGGCGTCGAGACGCTGACACGCTCGCGCGGCGGCGGCGCGGTCATCCCCCGGCGGCTGTAGACCGACAGCACTCGACAGTCGCCCTTGTGGCCCTGGAGTTTTAAGGCAGTTTTACGCGGGGGGCCGAGGTCCCGCCCTTAAAACAGCCCTAAAGCAAGGCCTGTAGGCCGCGAAGCGGGGCAAGGTGCGCGAACGATGCGGCTACTGGTGATCGAGGATGAGGTTCGGATCGCCGAGCTGGTCTCGGACGCCCTGCGGCTGGCCGGTTTCGCCGTGGATTGCTTCGCAAGTCTGGCGGACGCCCGCGCCGCGGTGGCGACCATCGCCTACGACGCCGTGGTCCTCGACCGGGGCCTGCCCGACGGCGACGGCCTCGACCTTTTTCTCGACCTGCGCGCGGTCGCCGAGCGGCCGCCGGTTCTGATCCTCACCGCGAAGGACAGCGTGGAGGCCCGCGTCGCCGGCCTGGATGCGGGCGCCGACGATTTCCTCGTGAAGCCCTTCGCGATGGTGGAGTTGGTCGCCCGCGTGAAGGCTTTGCTGAGACGTCCGGGCGGCGCCCTCGGCGTGCGGCTGGAGGCCGGGGCGCTTCTCCTGGATACCGTCGGGCGCGACGCGACCGTGGGCGGAACGCCCCTCGCTCTGGCCAGGCAGGAGATCGCTATCCTCGAACACCTGATGCGGCGGTTGGGGCGGGTGGTGCCCAAGGCGCTGCTGGAGGAGAAGCTCTACGGCATAGACGATGAACTGGGGTCCAACGCCATTCCCGTCCACGTCCACCATCTGCGGCGCAAGCTCGCCGAGGCACAGGCGGGCTGCGCTATCCACACGGTGCGCGGCATCGGGTATTTTCTGCGGGAGCAGGCTTCGTTATCCGCCCCTGGAGG
>NZ_CADEGK010000281.1 GCF_902826855.1 uncultured Phenylobacterium sp.
CGCCCCCTGCCCAGACCCCCGGCCCACCGCCGGCGGGTCTGCGAGCAGATGCGGCGGAGCTCAGGCCTGGCCGCTAGCGGCGAACGGCAATGCCACGGCTCGGAAGTCCGCAAGGCCCAGACGATAGCGTTGGACGCCGTCCGCATCGGTGTCGAGCCGCGAAAAGCCCAGCTTGTCGTAATGGCTCGCCACCATGCCGTTCTTCGCGGTCGGCACGTACTGGGCGTAGAGAGTCGTCACACCGACTGCCTTCGCGGCAGCCACGAGTTCGGCCAACATGGCCTCCTCAACCTTCCTCCCGAGGACGCGGCAGCTCATCAGCCAGGAATCAACCTCCCAGGCCGCCGCCTCCTTCTCATAAGCTCGGGCAATCACGACGCCGATCATCCCGAAGTCGCCGTACCGATCGGACAACCGGACCTGCAACGTAAACGCGGAGATCTTCTCAAGCTCCTCCACCTGCGCCGCCGTATACCGCTTGGTTGTGAGGTTGAACTGGTTGGTCTTGTTGATCAGTTGGGTAATCCTCGCGCGACCCAGCACATCGAACTGCGCAAAGCCTATCTTCATGTCCAGTGACGCTAGGTAGTCCTCCAGATTTCGCGAGCGACTGAGGACCTCCGCGCGCTGGGCGTTTGCTGCGTAGCTCTCGCTCCGCAGTCGGTCTTCTTCCGAAAACGACACGGTCTCGAAGTAGCCCGCAGCCAGCAGATGCGCGGGATAGTAGGCTGGGTCGAGAGGTAACTCCGGGCAGGCGACCATGGGCAAGGCCGCACGCACCTGCGCCCGCTCCGCGCCGTTGTCGTCGAGCAACACGAGCGCGTCGAGCCCGATGTCGAGCGTGCGGGCGATCGCTTCCAGATTGCTCGCCTTGTCCTGCCAGTTGGCCTGGAACACTGCGATGTCGCTCTCGCGGAGCACCATGTCAGGGTGTTCCCGGAATGGCGCGCGCGCGATGTGGTCATCGTTCTTCGACGAGACCGCCAGGAGGACCCCGCGCGCCTTCAATTCAAGCGCGGTCCGTTGGATGGCTGCGAAGGCCTCGCCCTCGGCGACGCCGCCCCCGATCCGGATCCCCTCGAGGCCGTCGTCACCGATCACGCCGCCCCAGCAGGTGTTGTCGAGGTCGAGGACAAGGCACTTGCGCGATTTGCCACGCATCGCGCCAATAAGACGTCCCACCGCCTCGCAGTACAACGGCGTCGCGTCCGCCGCGAAGGGTAGCTTGTACAGATTGTAGGTGGTCGGATTGAACCACCGAAACGTGCCCACCTGCTCAGCAAGCGCCGCGACGTCCAGGAGTACGGCCCCGACATCGACGCAAAGTTCCGGGAGGCTAGCATTGAACCGTTCGATCATGCCTCGCACGCTGCCGGCGAGGCGGCGGTCGAAGTTCCCGAACAACGCCCCTGGCGGTGTCGCGATCGTCGGCAGGATGGGAGTCGCCTGAACGTCCTGCAGGATGGCGGAGGCCACGTCCTTCAGTTGTTGAAGCGCAGCTTCCACGACGCCTTCATGATCGCCGTGCAGACAGGGGGCATCTAAGCCGAGCCACCGGTGGTCGACGCCTAGGAGGACGCCATCGGGCGAGCGCCGGCGAAGCTCGGACGCCGGATCGAACGCTTCCTGTTCGACCTGTCCTAAGGCAGCGAGCCTGGTTTCCAAGAGCACGCCGTGACGGGCTGCAGCGGCAGGTAACGCCGACACGATGAAATCGAACGTCGCACTCGCCAGGACGTCGAGGCGGAAAGGCGTCAACGGATCGAGCGTTGCGCCTTCGCTCCTGAGCCGGACGAGGGCCTTGCCCAGCGCTGCGGCCTGTTGCGCATCGAGGCGATGGCTCGCAAGCGTCTGGACCGACTGCCCCAGGTGCGGCTCGGTCGACGACAGTGCGCGACACCGATTCCGAAAACCCTCCGGCGCGGGGACCAACCACGGCAGATCAATCGGTTCGAAGCTCACACACCCTCTCGACCGTCACGCCCAGGGCTAGGTTCTTATCGAGCGGCCACAACCTCTGCAAGGCGCACGAGGTCGCCCACCGTCTTGATCCCATCGATCTGCTCGGTGGTGAACTGCCGACCGGCGCGCTTCTCCACGGCGACGATGATGCCCACATGAGCCAAGCTGTCCCAGCCCTCGACGTCGGCCGGAAGGGTGTCGAGCGCGAGGGCGATCGCGTCACTGTCGACCTCGTTCCGCACGATCCGTTCGATCCACCTGAGAGTGTCCGTGTCGCTCACCCTAGACTCCATCCTTGCATCGCACGCGGCGCGTTGACCGCCCCTGGCAATCTATGTGCTCTCTGTTGCGCGGAAAATCCTCGAAACCTATGAAGAATATGTTCCGCCCCAGGCGCCTGCCCGCCTTCACAGACATGGCCCCGACCTCATGCAACTCGGTGTAAGAACCTTCGAGGAACGGGACCAGCGCACCTTTGCGGTGCTCTCCGGCGACAGCAACCCGATGCACATGGACCACGTCGCTGCACGGCGCACGCAGATGGGCGCGCCGGTGGTGCATGGCATGCATGCCGTGCTGTGGGCGCTCGAACTCGCCTGCCAGCAGGTCAGTGAGGCCTTTTCCGGCCTGCGCGTCAATTTCGCGGGACCGATCTATGTTGGCGATCCCGTCGAAGCGGCGCTCATCTCGCACGCCGCGACGCAGGCAAAGATCCATCTGCGGGTTGGCAACGCGCTGGCGACATCGATCACGCTCGAACTGGGACCAATGATCTGCGAGACGCCGGCGATGAGGACCGGCCCCCCGCGGCCCGCGACCTGGCCGCCCAATCCGCTTCCGCTGGCGTTCGGCGAAATGGCTGGACAGGCGGACGCCTTCCACTTCGCCCGGGGGCCCCAGGACGCGACAGCGGGCTATCCCGCCCTGGCCGACCGGATCACACCAAATCGCGTCGGCGCCCTCGTCGCCCTCTCACGGCTGGTCGGCATGATCTGCCCCGGGCTGCACTCGATCTTCAGCGGCGTCACCCTCGACTTCGCGCCGGAGGACCGACCTGCGCTTCAGTACGAATGTGTCGAAGCTGATCCGCGTTTCCGCCGGATTCGTATTGCGGTGGCGGGCGGCGGGATCGCTGGCGAACTGACCGCGTTCGCCCGCCTTCCGCCGACCGAACAGCCCAGCTTCGCCGACATCGCCGCCGTCACCGCGGCCGGGGCCTATCAAGGCGCCACCGTCCTTGTCGTCGGCGGATCGCGGGGGCTGGGCGAAGTCACGGCGAAGGCCTGTGCAGCCGGCGGCGCCGAGGTCGTCATCACCTATGCCAAGGGCGCATCGGAGGCCGAACATGTGGCCGAGCAGATCCGCGCGGGAGGCGGTCGCTGCAGGGTCGTGCAGTTTGATGCCCGCGAGGCCGTGGCCGCGCAACTGGCCGCGGTGACCGAGCCGATCACCCACCTCTACTACTACGCGACGGGGCCGATTGCAGTCCGGCGTACTAAGTTCCTGAGCGCAGACGTGCTGGCCGACTTCATGCGCTTCTACACGACCGCGTTTGTCGATACGTGCGAGGCCCTCGTCGCGCATGGCGACGGCGCTCGACTGCGGGCGTTCTACCCCTCCTCCACGGCGATCTACGAACGGCCTAAAGGTTGGGCCGAGTACGCCATGGCGAAGGCCGCCGGCGAGGTGCTGTGCCGCGAGATCAACATGCAGCGCCGCGACATCGAGGTCATCGTGGAGCGACTGCCGCGCCTGCTCACCGATCAGACGGCGGCCGTGAGACCGGCGGGCGAGGAGCCCGCCCTGGCCGTCATCCTGCCCATCGTGGTGCGCATGCAGGCCCCCTAGAGGCCTAGCGGCCCGTCCCCGTCCAGGGGCGTCAGGTGCAAGCCGTCCGTCACCACCGCATCGTCCTTGATCGTCGCCATGGCCGCAGGCGCGAACAGGAGGGGTCGGCGACCGCGGATCGAGAAGAAACCCGCAGCGCCGAAGGCGGCAGTCCAGATTGGGTGAGTGAAGTTCGAGACAATGGCGTCAACGCCCCGGCGCCGCAACGCTATGGACGCCTGCGAGAGGACGGCGGCCTCGTAGCCAGGCCTGGCGAGTGCATCCAGCACCGTTCCAACCTTTTGCGGGCCGAAACGCCGGTCGTCGGCGAACTGTGTGTCCCGGATCGCGGCCCAGCCAACCACCTCGTCGCCGCGGGCCATCCGCAGGATCGTCGCGTGCGGCCAAGCTCCATGCGGAAGCAGCGCGTTGAGGTTCGTCGCGTCGCGCCGTGCGATGAGCCGGTAGGCGGGTGACGCAACCTGCCAAACCTCATCCGCCCAGGGGCCGAACGAGGCGACCTCCGATGCATCGATGCCGGCCTGCCCGGCCGCGTGAGCGGCCAGCAGGCCCTGCCCCAGATGCAGACCCATGGCGCCTAGCCCCGTCACCGCCAGCGCATCCAAGGCGATGCGGTTTCGCGGACTACCGCGCAGGTAGGTGCTCTCCCGCAGGAACCGTCCGGCGTTCAGCACCTTGACTTGAAGCGGCATGAAAAACTGCCGCCACTTCAATCGCAGCATCAATTCCATGACCCGTTCCGTCGGGCCCCAGGCGAACAGGTTCGGCTGCATGGCTTCCATGTCCCGGAACAAGCGGAACGCCAGCATGCCGTAGGCGGGATTCACCAATCCCTCCGAAACGGGGCCCTGGAAGCTCGCCAGAGTCACGGCCTCGCCGTCCAGGAGGAACTCTTCGCGCTTCAGGCAGAACCCGGCCCGAACCACCTCATCGTCCTCCAGCGCGAGGTAGTAGTCGCGTCGCACCGTCGGACTGGCGCCGGCCGCGAACCAGCGCGGGGGGTCGCCCCCTCGTAGAACTTCCAGGTGGACCCGGCGGCCGCCAGCCGGCCATTGAACGCCCGGACCATCGGCTCATGCTCGGGCGCAAAGCGCTTCACGACGACCGCCAAGACCAACCTCGGTTCTACACCCGGTGGCGGTGCGGG
>NZ_CADEGK010000282.1 GCF_902826855.1 uncultured Phenylobacterium sp.
ATCGAGATGGCCGGCCGAACCTATGAGCCCACGACGGCCGAGACCGGCTACTTCCTCGCGGACTGGGTCCGGCGGACCCGCTCGAAGAGCATCGACCCCATCGTCATCCGGGACAATTGGACGGCGGCCTATCACTTCGTCTCCGGCCCGGCGATCGGACAGCTGAACGCCTTCGCCAAGGCCAACGACCCCTTCGCCAACGCCGGCACCCAAGCGGTGAATGTCGAGATCGTGTCGGTGCTGCCGCGCAGCGCACACACGTACCAGGTCCAATGGCGCGAGACGCAGTTCAACGCCGGGACCTCCGGCGTGACGGAGGCCTGGACGGGCCTGTTCACGACCAAGGTCGTGGCGCCGAAGAACGAGGCCGAGCTGAGGGCCAACCCGCTGGGGATCTACATCACCGAGTTTCAATGGAGTCGTGAGCTATGAGCGCCTTGTCCACCAGACGGATTTCCATGGGCGCTGCGGCGGGCTTGCTCGTGTTGCTAGCGGCGTCCGCGAGCCCGTCGGCGGCGCAGACCATCGCCCCCCGCTCGGGGACGACAGCGCCTGCCCGGCCCGTGGCTCAAGCGCCGGTCACCCTCGCCGAGTGGGCGCCCTCCTCGACCGCCCGGCCGGCCCCGAAACGTCGGTCGCCGCCCCGCACCTATGCGCGGCCAACAGCCCTGACGACGGTCCAGTCGGCCAACAGCAGCGCGCGCGATTACCCCAGGGCAGGCTCCTATGTGAACGCCGCGCTCTACTACGACTTCGAACCGGGACGGCTCTACACCGTCAACACCAGCCCGCGCTTCTTGACCGCGATCTCGCTGCGCCCGGGAGAAAAGCTCGTTTCCAAAGCGGCTGGCGACACCGTCCGCTGGGTGCTTGGGGAGACCGTTCAAGGATCCGGCGCGACCCAGCAGGTCATCGTGATGGTCAAGCCGATCCGCGGCGGCCTGCGCACGAACATCATCCTGACGACCGACCAACGGACCTATCTACTCGAGGCCGTCAGTCACGAGGGCGACACCTACACCAGCGTTGTCGCCTGGAACTATCCGCAAGAGGAAGCCCGCGAGGCGCAAGCAGCCCAGGCGGCAGAAAGCCGAGGGATCGCCGCATCGGGCTTGGCCGTGGATTCCCTGCACTTCGGCTACCGCATCAAGGCCAGTGGCTTTCGCGCACCGCGCTGGCAGCCGGTTCGCGTCTTTGACGACGGCCTGAAGACCTACATCCAGTTCCCGCGCGACATGGCCACGACCGAGGCGCCGCCGCTCTTCCTGATCGGCCCCGACAAGCAGGCCCAGCTCGTCAACTACCGCTACCTCGGCGGCTACTATGTCGTGGACCGGCTGATCGACGTCGCCGAGCTGAGGCTTGGCGAGCGCAAGCAGACCGTCGTGCGCATCACCCGCACCGGCGAAGGGGGTGGATCATGACCCACCTTCCGCCTGATCCGCCCTTGGCGTCGCATCCGCGCAAGGCGGCGCCGGAGAGTGTCCTGGCCGCTCCGCGAACCCCGGTGACGCGCTGGAACCGCAAGTACCTGATCGCCAGCGCCACGGGGCTCGCCGGGATCGTGGCGCTTGGCTTCTATCTTGGCTTTGGCGGCGCCCATGCGCCCCAGGCGCGACCTGACGCGCTGTCCGACGCCGCCGACACCGGCCAGGTTCAGACGCCCGCTATCTCCACCAAATATGCGGCCGGCTACGCCGATCCCGCACTGCAGACTCAGGCCCTGCCCGGGACCGCCGCCCTGCCGCCTCCGGAAGGCGCCCCCGGAGCCTTACCGGCGGGGACGCCACCTCCGCCTCCGCCGCTTGGCCAGGTGGATCCTGGTGTCCAGGCGGCGCGGGAACAGGCCCTTGCCGCGCGGTCCTCCGGCCCCTTCTTCGGTGGACCGCCGGCGGCGGCGGCCACGGCGCCGGCTGGAGATCTTGCCGCGCTCGCTCGCCCGATCGCGGCGTCCGCAGGGGCCGCGGGGGAGCCGGCGGTCGCCGAGGTGCAGCCCGCCAACGGCCAGGCGGCCAAACGGCAGTTCGCCGCCAACGCCCGGACGGACGACTACCTGACCAATCCTTTGCAGCCGGCGCTGAGCCCGTGGGAAGTGAAGGCGGGCAGCATCATCTCGGCCGCCCTCGTCACGGCGATCAATTCCGATCTGCCTGGCCAGGTGATCGCTCAGGTCACCGAGCCGGTCTACGACCACAAGACCGGACGGACGGTGCTGATCCCGCAGGGGTCGCGTCTTATCGGCCAGTACGACAGCCAGATCGCCTACGGCCAGAACCGGGCCCTGATCGCCTGGAACCGGATCATCATGCCCGATGGCCGCTCGATCAACATCGGGTCGATGGCGGGCGCCGATCTGTCAGGCGCGGCGGGCCTTCAGGACAAGACTGACGGCCACTTTGGCCAGCTGGCCCGTGGCGTCATCCTCTCGACCCTGTTCAGCGTCGGGGCGGCCGCCGCCCAGGACGCCGGCAACCGCAGCTCCGGGGCCCTCGTCATCAACTCGGCCGGCAGCGGCGTTTCCAACGCCGCCCAGCAGGTTGGCCAGCAGATCACCGGCCGCGATCTCAATCGTCAGCCCACCTTGCGCGTCCGCGCGGGTTGGCCCGTCCGCGTGCTCGTCAGCAAGGACATGATCCTCGCCCCGTACCCGTAAGCGTGAGTGTTTCCCGTGACCCCATCTGCAGAAAAGCTCGGCCTCTTCCTGCCTGAAGGCCTCCACCAGGACATGCTCGACACCGCCGAGCGCCTGAACACCCGCAAGAACCCTCGCGGCTGTGTTCGGCTGATCTACGAACGCGCTTTCCGCGAGCTCGTCGAGGCGCTCGACGGCGGCGAGGCGGTGACCTTCCCGGCCGTGCGCGGCGCCAAGGACCGCGTCTCGGTGCGGCTGTCCAAACCCCTGTGCGTGCGGATCCGGCGACAGACCGACGCCCTCAACCTCAAGCTCACGGACTTCGCTTTCACAGCGATCGACCGCTTCCTCCAGGCCACTCAAGGAGACGCCCATGACGCGCACCGCCAAGACCGCCCTCGCCCTGGGCAAGATCGATCTCGAGGAGAAGACGACCGACCTGCGCTTGAAGCTGAAGGGCAAGCTCGCCGTTGATCTGGCCGACTATCAGCGGGCCTTCGCCCAGGCCAATGACCAGACCCTCGAGCTCGACCAACTGGTGCCCCACATCCTCGCGGCCTTCATCGATGCCGACAAAGGCTTTCAGGCTTGGCGCAAGGCGCAACCGGCCTCGTCGTAACGGCACCCTGTTCGGGTTTTCGCTACAGGTGGGTGATCGGGTGCGGGCGACCACAATCCCTAGCGGGCTGAGTCGTAGCTTGGCGGACTCGTTTCCCGAACGGCGTCAACCGCCCGAATCGGCCCTTTTTGGCCAAAAGGGTGCAATTCCAAGCCTTTAGGAATCGTCAGACTCACTGAACGCTGTCGTCGACTGAGTCGCGTGGCGGACCCTCCGCGCGCGCCTGGTCGCCTCAGAGGACTTCATCTTGACCTAGACGAGACCCCTAAACGGCGAGAGCCCCCCGTTGGCGCGGGAGGCTCTCGGAAATCGCAGGCGCCGTGTGGTAGCGGCTTGATTTGATCGAGTAAGCCTAAGCGGCGCTTTTTGCGTCGTCAAGGCCTCGAACAGGAGACCTATGGTCTTTTGCCTGCCGGTTTCGCGACCGCGAAACGGCCTCGTCCCAGTTAGGAAGGGACGACATGCGAACGGCCTTATCGGGCGATGACTGGCGACCAGGTTTCGCCAAGCGCGCCCCTAACTTTGACGCGGTCTGCGCGCAGGCCCGGGCCTGGCGCTGGCAGCCGGGCGTCTCCGTCGCGCGGATCGCCGCGGCAGTGCTGAAGGGCACGCCCACGCTCACCGTGCAGCAGCGGATGACGCTGCTCCTCTATGTCGAGCACCTCAACCAGGATCGGCTGGAGCAGGACGTGGCGACCGTGTGGCCGGGGACCAGCCTGATCGCCGACTATCTGGGCTGCACCGAGAGCAACGCCCGGGCCCACAGGCGCGCCCTGGAGGCCGCCGGCTTCATGGTGCGCGACTACACTCGCGCCAATCGGCCGGCCGGCGTCGAGGCCTATGACCTCGCCCCCCTTGTGGCGCGGCTGGACGAATTGGAGGCGGCGGATCTCGCCGTCCGCGAAGCCGCTCAGGCCCGGAGGGCCGCCTATTCCGAACCTATCGTCTTCAATGAAAGAACTACCGCCCGGGCGCCAAGATTCACTCACCTAGAACAGTCCCATCAGAACGGCAGTTCTTCTGTACGAGGAAAGGACGCGCCTTCAGCGCGACACCAATCTGATGAGCGGCGGCCTGCGTCCGCCGCGCACCGCCAGGACACCAAATCCTCGGGCAGGCCTCGCAGCAGCGGACGGGACAGCGCCATTTGCTCTCCGGAGGGAGCAAGCGGTTTCTCCAGCACCTTTTCGGAAGGGTCCGCGCCCGCGGAAATGGTCCGCCAGGAGCTTAGGGCCGCCTTCCAGGTCTCTCCCCGCATCGGCGCGCTGGTCGGGCCTGCGGCGGTGGCCGACCCAGCCAGCATGTCACCTGCCGACCTCGCCCGTGTGGCGGCGGCCGTCGATGACCTCTTGCCCGAGCGGGAGCGGAACAACGACCAGACCTTCGCTTGGGCGCTGAAGCGGCACGGCGTCCGCGCCGTCGCCATGCTGGCGATCGCCATCGAGGACCCGGACGTCCGCAGCCCGTGCAAATATTTCGGCCGGATGGCCTCCTATGAGCCGAAAGGAGCGCCGGACCTGCGGCTCAACTTCGCCCGGGTGCTCAAGGCCAAGGGGGACATCCCGCCGCCCGAACCGCCGCCGGCGTTGATGGCCGCGCCAGGGGTGGACGATCCGGTCTGGCAGAAGATCGATGCGCCATTGCGCCGGCTGGTCCGCGAGGGCGCCTATGGCAGTTGGTTCAGCCGGGTCGGATTCCATGGGATC
>NZ_CADEGK010000283.1 GCF_902826855.1 uncultured Phenylobacterium sp.
CGCCGACAAGCTGATCCACCGCATCCTGTTCCTGGAAGGCCTGCCCAACCTGCAGGACCTGGGCAAGCTCGCGATCGGCGAGACCGTGCCCGAGGGCCTGGCCGCCGACCTCAACCTGGAACTCAACGGCCGCAAGACGCTGGTCGACGGCATCCGCCAGTGCGAAGGCGTCTCCGACTTCGTCTCCCGCCAGCTCCTGCGCGAGATCCTCACCGACACCGAGGAGCACATCGACTACCTCGAAACCCAGCTCAGCCTGGTGAAGAGCCTCGGCGAACAGAACTACCTCCAGAGCGCCATGGGCGAACTCCCGGACGGCTAGACCGACACCCCTCTCCTCTCCCGGGCGCGGAGCGCCGTGGGAGAGGGCGGCGCCGCGCTTCGATGGCCCGACGTTGGACCCGCTCGTATCACCGGCCGGCTACGCGCATCGCCTCGCCCCGTCCCGCCCGTCATCCCGGCCGCAGCGCAGCGGAGCGCGGGACCCAGGTCCCACCGCACGGTCCTGGATCCCAGGCGCGGCTCTACAGCCCTAAGGCGGGCGGCGGCGGGGAGCCGGGCCGAGAACGACGGTCGCCAGGGCCGCGGCAAGTCCCGCGCGCGCAGCGCCTCCCCTACGGCGCCCCGTCTTCGAGCTCGCCGGCTTCCGCCAACAGAAGCAGACGATGGGCGGCGTTTCGGGCCTGCTCCAGGGTCGCGACACTCGCGACCTGCGCATCGTCGAGCCGGGTGTTGGGGAGGAGTATCCCCAGGATTTGCCGGTCGATTTCGATGATCGTGCGTCTTAACCGGCCGGCCACTGCGTCGCTCATTGGCGTTCGTAATCCCCGATTTGGCTGGCGCTAGCCAGCGCGACCGTGCTGAGCATAGGCCCAGCCGCCGCCGAGTTCACCAGCGCCGAGCGAGGACAGCGTGTCATGGTTGAAGTGCGCCGAAGAGTGGCGGCGGCCGCCCACGTCCCGCGCCCGCCAGGAATGAGCCTGGCGACCCACCGGGTTCGTCGCGCGGCTCTTTTTCAGCGTCTGGGTCCGGGCCTGATCACTGGCGCCGCCGACGACGACCCCAGCGGCATAGCCACCTACTCGCAGGCGGGAGCGCAGTTCGGGCTCAACATGCTGTGGAGCATGCTGTTCCTCTATCCGCTGGTGTCGTCGATCCAGATCATCAGCGCGCGGATCGGGCGCGTTACCGGCCACGGACTTGCCGCGAATCTGCGCCGCGTGTTTCCGCCTCCGGCGGTGGCCGTGCTGGTGTCGCTGCTCTTCATCGCCAATACCATCAATATCGGCGCCGATCTGGCCGCCATGGGCGCGGCCGCGGAACTGACCCTGGGATGGGGGCGCCACGTGTTCACCATCCTGTTCGCCGTGATCTCCCTCGGCCTGCAGGTGCTGGTGCCCTACCACCACTACGTCCGCTTCTTGAAGTGGCTCACCCTGGCGCTGTTCGCCTACGTCGGGGTCGTCCTCACGGTGCGGATCGATTGGGGCGAGGTCGCCCTGCGAGCGGTGACGCCGCACCTCGCTTTGACGGGCGCCACCGCGACCGTGATCGTGGGTGTGTTTGGCACCACCATAAGCCCCTACCTGCTGTTCTGGCAGGCCTCCGAGGAGGTCGAGGACGACGAGGCCGATCCGACCACCGATCCGCTTATCGATCATCCCGAACAGGCCCCCCGGGAACTGAGCCGCATCCGCTGGGACACCTACCTCGGCATGGCCTTCGCCAATCTCGTCGCGTTCTTCATCATCCTGACGACCGCCGTCACCTTGCATGCCGAGGGCCGGACGGACATCCAGACCTCCGCCGACGCTGCGGCGGCCCTTCGGCCGATTGCCGGCGATCTCGCCTTCGCCCTGTTCAGCCTGGGCATCATCGGGACGGGGCTGCTCGCCGTGCCCGTTCTTGCGGGATCGGCGGCCTATGCGATCTGCGAGTCCCGTGGCTGGAGGATCGGACTCGAGCACAAGCCGCGCGAGGCCGTCGGATTTTACACGGTGATCGGGTTGGCGGTTCTGATCGGCCT
This sequence comes from uncultured Phenylobacterium sp., assembly GCF_902826855.1. Classification (GTDB taxonomy): domain Bacteria; phylum Pseudomonadota; class Alphaproteobacteria; order Caulobacterales; family Caulobacteraceae; genus Phenylobacterium. The sequence continues at coordinate 2,027 of NZ_CADEGK010000283.1, forward strand.
GGCCGTGGACTATTCGCCGGTCGATCCGATCCGGGCGCTGTTCTGGAGCGCGGTGCTGAACGGCGTCATCAGCGTGCCGCTGATGGCCGCGATGATGATCGTGGCCTCCCGGCGCGACGAGATGGGCGCGTTCGTCGCGCCGGTTGCGCTTCGCGTGCTGGGTTGGCTGGCCACCGCATGCATGGCGGCGGCGGCGCTCGCGATGTTCGCGACCTGGTAGGCAACGCCGTACCGGCCGGTCAGCGGGCGGGAGTCGGCGATCCGCATCGCCGGGTCGTGCGTGCGATCAGCTTCGCTGCGGGCCATCGTCGTTCAGCCTTCGGCGTGGAACGCTGGGCCACCTCTATTGCGCTGGCTGTTTACGGTGGCCTTGATGCACCTTTCGTTCTTGCAGCGCTTGTGGTGATCGGGCTGCCAGCCACCTGGATTCTGGCGAAGCTAAGAACTGAAGGGCTGCTGCAGTACGCCCTCGCTGGTGTCATCGGCGGCCTGCTGTTCTGGCCTATCGTCATCGTGCCATGTCGTGGTTCGACGGCATCCCAGTTGGGCTTCCACCAGCGGAGATCGCCCCAACTCGGCTGCTGATCATGACCGCGATCTACGGGATCGCTTGTGCTGCGAGCTGGTTTTTTGTCGCCCGTCGAAGTCGCACCTTGGTTCCCCGACCCAGCTGAATTCTCACACAGCCTCGACTCGTTGGCGACGCTGGTAGGTCTGCACTGGGTCCTCGCCTGCGCGCAGAGCCGCTTCAGCTTCAACCGTGGCCTACAGGCGCGGAGCGCCTTGGGAGAGGGCGGCGCTGCGCCTCGATGGCCCCAACGTCGGACCCGCTCGCCCACCGGTTGGCTACGCGCATCGCCTCGCCCGTGATCCCGGGCGCAGCAAAGCGGATCGCCGGGACCAGTGCAGCGGGGGCCGGGTCGCGTCTAAATCAATCCCGCCTCTCGCGCTTTGAACGCAGCTTCAGTACGGGTGGTGACGCCCAGCGCCAGAAACGCAGCCGTTGCATGGGCTTTCACAGTGGCCGGCGACAGGTCGAACGCTTTGGCGATCTCTTTGTTGGTCTGGCCCAGAGCCATGGCCCGCATGATATCGGTCTGGCGCGGCGTAAGGCGCATCGGCGCAACATCCGCTCGTTTCGATGGTGCTTCCGGAGGGTCGCGGCGTCCCATGGGAAGGAAGCGGCCGCCAGCCAGGATCATCGTGATCGCCGAAGCTATCACGCGGCTGCGCGCCGATTTAGGCAGGAACCCGGCCACGCCGGCCTGCATGAGGCGCAAAAGCAGAGCGTCATCATCATTACCTGTAACCACCAGGATGGGCGTCCCCGGGGCTGCGGCCAACACGCCGGCAATCCCTGCTTCCGGATCGGCGCCGGGCATCACCAGGTCGCAAACGATGAGATCCGGCCGGGCGCGGGCCGCGATCCAGGCCGAGGGGAAATCATGGGCCTCGGTAAGGTTCGCCTCGGGAAAGGCCTGCTGCACGGCGCCGGCAAGGGCGTCGCGCATCATCGCGTGATCGTCGCAGATCAGGCAGGACTTCACGCGCCGACGCTCCAGCCGGGTTGGGTTCCCGTGTTTGCGACGTTGTGGTCAGCAGGCGCTCAACTCAAGGAAAAAGGCGCTGCCGTTTCGCCAACGCGGATCGTAGCCAACCCGGCCGCCCATCAGGTCGGCCATCAAGCGGGCAGACGCCAGCCCCAGACCGTAGCCCCCGCGGATCTCTCCCGCATGGTCGGAACCCTGCACATAGGGATCGAAGATCGTCGCCTGATCCGCCGGGAGAATGCCGACGCCGTCGTCGATCACCCACAGCCGCACCATCGATCCATGCCGCTTGGCGCCGACCAGGATGGTTCTGGCCTGCGCGTGGCGGATGGCATTGTGGATCAGGTTGCCGAGGACGCGTTCCACGAGGATGGGATCACCGGCGACCACCAGGCGGTTTGACAGGGTGCGCAGTACGACGCGCGCCGTGCGCGCGGCGGGCTCATGCTGCTCAACCGTCTGTGCGATGACCTGTCCGAGCTGAACGGCGGCCTCACGACTGGCCAGGGCGCCGGCATCAAGGCGAAGATAGTTGGTCACCTGATCGATCATCTGCCCGATCGCTTCGAATGCGCCCTCGACGCCTTGGGCGGCTTTCAAACGGTCGCGGCCCGACGTGCTCCCCATGAGGCGATCGAAATAGAGACGGGCTGAGTTCAGAGGCTGGCCGAGATCGTGAGAAGCCGAGGCCAGGAACCGCGTCGTGGCGGCGCGCGCGGTCTGGGCGTCCGCCAGCGCCTGCACCGCCACCTGCCGGGCGTTGAACGCCTCGCTCATGGCTGTGGGGAACACGCCGCTCAAGGCGACGAGCGTTCCGCCGAACAGCAGGCAGAACAGGACGACCGCCGAACTCCATGGCCCGGGGTGAAGGGCGAAGAATGCCGCCAGGGATCCGGTCACACAGATGATGGCCGGCCGAATGAAATTGATCCCCTCCGGCTTGTTCAGGATCAGGTTGACCACCAGTCCGAACAGGAAAAGGGCCACGACGAGCCTGAGATCGTAGGGCGCGTAGGGCATCAAGACCCAGACGACGGATGTGAGCCCAGCGATGTAGGCGCCCGCCAGCACGTACACGACCGGCGCCCAGGTCCGAAACTCGGCCTCGCTTTGCGGTTTGGCCACCAGGGACAGCGCGACCATGACGGCCCAGAACGCCATGAAAGCCGCCGCCGCCGAGGCCCATATGGTCATCACCAGCGGCGGGGTGATGGGCTTGAACGCCACATAGGCCAGGAGGGCCACGATCCCCGCCAGCGCGCACCGCCAGATGCTGTAGCCGGCCTGGATGAGCTTGGGGATCACCAGTTGTTCGGAGGTCAGGGCAACTTTTGGCGCGCTCATGGCGGCTAGT